>CAXTFM010000057.1:0-18335 GCA_964243435.1 uncultured Beijerinckiaceae bacterium | reverse complement strand
CAGGCCGGCGATGAAGGCGATGGATGTCATCATCACCGCGCGGAACCGCATGCGCGAGCCGAGCACCGCCGCCTCCGCGACGTCCATGCCGCCTTCGCGCCGCTCCTTGGCGAACTCGACGATGAGGATGGCGTTCTTGGCGGCGAGCGCGATCAGCACCACGAGGCCGATCTGCGCGTAAAGGTCGAGCGACAGGCCGGCGAGGTTGATCGCCCAATAGGCGCCGAACACGCCGACCGCCACCGACAGCAGCACCGGCACCGGGATCATCCAGCTTTCGTAGAGCGCGACGAGGAATAGGAAGGCGAAGAGCAGGGCGAGGGCCAGGATCACGCCAGTCTGAGAGCCGGCCTCGTGCTCCTGGAAGGCGGTGCCGGTCCATTCGTAGTTGTAGCCGGAGGGGAGCGTGCGCGCGGACACGTCCGCCATGGTGGCGAGCGCGGTGCCCGACGACACGCCGGCGGCGGGCGAGCCCTGGATGGAGATCGAACGGTAGTTGTTGTAGCGGGTGATGACCTGCGGCCCGATCGCGATGCGGCTTCGGGCGAGCGATGCCATCGGCACCATCTCGTTGGTCGCGTTGCGCACGTAGATCTGATCGATGTCCGACACGTCGCGGCGGTTCTTCGCCTCGCCCTCGATGTTGACCTGCCACACGCGGCCGAACAGGTTGAAGTTGTTGATGTAGATGCCCCCGAGCGTGGCCCCGAGCGTGTTAAAGATGGCGTTGACGCTGACGCCGAGCGCTTGCGCCTTCACCCGGTCGATGTCGAGGAAGATCGAGGGGTTGGTCGCGGTGTAGGTCGAGAACACGCGGGTCAGCAGCGGCGAGCCGTTGGCGGCGGCGAGCAGGCCCTGCATGACGCCGGCGTTCTGCACCGGGTCCTGCCCTTCGAGCGCTTCGAGCTGGTATTCGAAGCCGCCCGAGGTCGAAAGGCCGATGATCGGGGGCAGGTTGAAGGCGATCACGTTGGCTTCGCGGATCTGCCGGCTGTCGGCGAACACCTTGCGGATCAGCGCCTGCGCCGAGTCGGCGGCGGCGCGGCGGTCATCGAAAGGCTTGAGCTTGACCACCATAAAGGCGTTGTTCGACTCCGACGCCGCGTCGAGCAGCGAATAGCCGATCACCGCGAAGGTCTTGTCGACCTGGGGATAGGCGAGCAGCATCCGCTCCGCCTTGCGCACCACGTCCTTGGTGCGGCTCACGGAAGCGCCGTCCGGCAGCTGGATCGACATGAAGAAGGCGCCCTGGTCCTCTTCCGGCAGGAAGCCCGTCGGCGTGCTCCGCGACAGGACGAACACGCCGGCGCCGAAGGCGGCGACGACGAGGAGCGCCACGAGCGCCACCCGCACGAGGCGGGCGACCACCGCGGCGAAGCCGTCGCGCACGTGGTCGATGCCGCGCATGACGGCGCCCATGACGCCGCGCCGCGGCCCGTCGTGGCGCAGGAAGATGCCGCACAGTGCCGGCGACAGCGTCAGCGCGTTGAGCGCCGAGATCAGCATGGCGACGGAGATCGTCACCGCGAACTGCCGGAACAGCTGGCCGGACACGCCGGGGATGAAGGCGATCGGCACGAACACCGAGAGCAGCACCAGCGAGATGGCGATGATGGGCGCGGTGATCTCCGCCATCGCCTTCTTGGTCGCCTGGCGCGGCGACAGCTCCGGTTCCTCGGCCATCACGCGCTCGACGTTCTCCACCACCACGATGGCGTCGTCGACCACGATGCCGATGCCGAGCACCAGCGCCAGCATGGACACGGTGTTGGCGGAATAGCCGATGGCGAGCAGCACGGCGAAGGTGCCGATCAGGCTGACGGGCACGGCGATGGCGGGGATGATGGTGGCGCGCAGCGAGCCGAGGAACAGGAACACCACGAGGACCACCAGCGCGAAGGCCTCGACCAGCGTGCGGATCACCTCGCTGATCGTGTCCGTCACGAAGGTCGTGGTGTCGTACACGACCGTGGTCTTCAGCCCCTCGGGGAAGCGCATCTTGAGACGGTCAAGCGTGCGGTTCACGGCGGCGGCGGTTTGCACGGCGTTGGCGCCCGGCGCGAGGTAGATGCCGAGCGCCACGGCCGGGTTGCCGCTGAGCGAGCTTTCGCTGTCCTCGTTCTGGGCGCCGAGCTCGATGCGGGCGACGTCCTTGATCTTGAGAAGCGAGCCGTCGGGGTTGGCGCGCAGCACGATGTCGCCGAACTGCTCGGGCGTCGTCAGGCGCCCTTCCGTTTGCAGGTTGAGCTGGAACTGCTGGTCCGCCGGCACGGGCTGGGCGCCGATGCGCCCGATGGCCGCCTGGTTGTTCTGCGCCTGGATCGCGTTGGTGATGTCGGAGGGAGCGACGTCGAGACTGGTGAGGCGCTGGATGTCGAACCAGATCCGCATGGAATAGTTGAGCTTGCCGAACAGCAGGGCCTGGCCGACGCCGGGCGTGCGCGAAATCTCGTCGAGGATGTTGATGACCGCGTAGTTCGTGATGAACAGCGGGTCCTGCTTGCCGTTGTCCGAATACAGCATCATGAACTGCAGCACGGCGGAGGAGCGCTTCTGCACCGTGACGCCCTGCAGCGTCACCTGGGCGGGAAGCTGCGACTGCGCGGTCTGCACGCGGTTGTTGACGTTGACCGTGTCGATGTCGGGGTTGGAGCCGAGCGCGAAGGACACGGTCAGCGTGTAGCTGCCGTCGTTGCCCGACGTCGACTTCATGTAGATCATCTTGTCGACGCCGACCATCTGCGCCTCGATGGGCTGTGCGACGGCCTCCTCCACCACCGCCGCCGAGGCGCCGGGGTAGCTCGCGGTGACCTGCACCTGCGGCGGCACGATGTCGGGGAACTGCGACAGCGGCAGGGACAGCAGGGCCAGCGCCCCGGCGATGGTGATCACCACGGCGATCACGATGGCGAGGCGGGGGCGATCGACGAAGATCGCGGAAAACATGGGGCTGGTGCTCCGGGGTCCTGCGGCGAGGACGTGAAGGGGCGGGCGCGCTACTTCGCGGGGGCGCTGTTCGGCGGCGCCGGGGGCGGCGGCGTCGGCGGCTGCGGCAGCACCGGCTGCCCGGCCCGCACGCGCTGCACGCCCTCCGTGACGACGAGGTCGCCCTCCCCGAGGCCGCTCGCCACGGCGGCGACGGTCGGCGTCGATTGGGCGAGCTGCACGCTGCGCCGCTCCGCCCTGTTGCCGGCGCCCACCACGTAAACGTAGCTGCCCTGCTGGTCGAGGAGGATCGCCGAGCGCGGGATGGCCAGCACGGTGATCGGCGCGACGCCTTCCAGCATCACGGTGACGAACTCGTTGTCCGACAGCTCGCGGATGCGCCCGCTGCTCGTCGGGATGGAAAGGGTCGGATTGCCGATGGTGCCGCGCAGGACGACCGTGTCGGTCGAGCCCTGCACCGTGTTGTCGATGAAGTTCAGCTTGCCGGCCTGCCCGTAGGTGCGCCCGTCCGGCAACCGCACCTTGATCGTGACCGCATCGAAGCCGCCCTTGCCGGCGTATTTTTCGCGCAATTGCAGCACCGTGCGCACCGACACGGGGAAGGTCACGTACATCGGGTCCTGGCTGACGATGGTGACGAGCGTCCCGGAGGAGCCCGACACCACGTTGCCCGGCGTGATCCGGGTGCGCCCGAGCTTGCCGTCGATGGGGGAGGCGATGCGGGCGTAGTCGAGGTTGATCTGGCTTTGCTCCACGCTCGCCCTGGCGCCGAGGAGCTGGGCGGCGAGGGCCTTTTCCGATGCCGTGGCGGCATCGAGGGTGGCCTGGGCACCGGCGTTGCTTTGCAGCAGGCTGCGGGCGCGCTGCTCCGCCAGCGTGGCGTTGGTGAGCTGCGCCTGGAACTGGTCGGCGACCGCGCGCTTGGCGTCGAGGTCGGCCTGGAACGGGCCGCGTTCAAGCTCGTAAAGCAGGTCGCCCTTCTTCACCTCCGCCCCGTCCCGGAAGTTCACCCTGTCGACGAACGCCGTGACGCGGGCGACGACGCTGACCCGCTCGGGCGCCTCGATCCGTCCGATGAACTCGTCCGCCTCGGTGATCGGCTTGCGCTCGGCCTTGACGACGCCGACCGCCGGCGGACCGCCCGGCGCGCCCTGCGCCAGCGCGGCCGACAGCGCCATCGAGGCCAGGCCGATGCCCATGAGCCCTGCGCGCACGAAGCCGGGAAACGCCGTGCCCCGCCTGGCCGCGACACGTGACGGGAGTTCGCGCGCTTGCCGCGTCGTTGCACACCTCACGGACGACCCTTCAGTCTCGGCAACGGTTCCACCTCGCGGCGGGGTTGGATGTGCGGTGGGATAGCGAAGGTCCGGGCCGGGCGCAAACGGGCCGGGCCGCGGCCTGCCGCCCCCTCACATAGGTTAACCTGAAACTCACGCCTTCCTGATGGTAATGCGGGCAAATCCCGCGCGGGGCGCCCATTTGCGCATCAAAACAAAACTCATCGCGCTCGTGGGCGCGCTCAGCCTCGTCATGCTGGCGATGACCGGGCTGACGATCGTCACGCTGAACGCGTTCAACACCGCCATCGGCGCGGTGCAGGCGGCCGACACCCGCGCCCTTTACGCCGACCAGCTCAGCCGTCTCGTGACGCATGTGGTGATGGAGGCCCGCGGCATCTACGCAGCCAAGGATGCCGCGGAGGCCGCGCCCTTCGGCCGCGCGCTGATGAGCAAGCTCGACGAGATCGACGTGCTGCTCGCGCGGTGGGCGCCGCTCGTGTCGGACGCAGACCGGGCGCTGTTCGAGGGCGTGATCGTCGAGGAGCGCGCGTTTCGCGCCTTTCGGACGGAAACGGTGCGCTTGGGCGCGGCGGTGTCGCCGCGGGCCGCCGCCGAGCAGGGCAACAACGAGGCGAACCGCACGCACCGCAGTGCCTTCCAGGCCAGCATCGACGCGTTGGTCCAACGCGGCACCGCGGAGGCGGAAGCCGTGCACGCCCAAGCCGCGATGCTTCACACGACACGCCTTTGGGACATCGTGACCATGGCGCTCCTCGGGACGCTCGCGGCGCTGCTCGGCGGCCTGCTCTTCGGGCAGCGCCAGATCGTGGCTCCGCTCCGCGCGGTGACGGCAGCGATCCAGCGCCTCGCCGCCGGCGACCACCGCTTGCCGGCGGTTGCGCCGGGACGCGACGAGATCGGCGACATTTGGCGCAACATGGCCGTGTTCGCGAAAGCCATGCGCGATGCCGAGCGCCTGCGCGCCGCGCAGACCGCCGCCGAGCAGCAAGCGACCGAGCGGCGCAAGGCCGAGATGACCGCGATGGCCGGCACCTTGGAGAACAGCGTCGGCGGCCTCGTCCGCCACCTTTCGGTCGCGGCGCAGCAGATGGAGGCGACCGCGCGCGGCTTGGCGACGCGGGCGTCGGCGACCAGCGGGCACGCGCGCATGATGCGGCTGACCGCCGGCGAAACCTCGGCCGATGTCGGTGCCGTCGCGGCTGCAACGGAGGAACTCACCGCCTCGGCCCGGGAAATCGGCGCGCAGGTGTCGAACACCTCGCGCATGGTCGCTGCGGCGGTGGCGACGACGCGGCAAACCAGCGCCCGCGTGCAAACCCTGGCCGAGCGCGCCGCACGCATCGGCGATGTCGTCGCCCTCATCAACCAGATCGCCAACCAGACCAACCTGCTGGCCTTGAACGCCACCATCGAGGCGGCGCGCGCGGGCGAGGCGGGGCGGGGCTTCGCGGTGGTCGCGGGGGAGGTCAAGGCCTTGGCCGAGCAGACCAGCAGGGCCACGGGCGAGATCGCCGCGCAGATCAGCGCGATCCAACTCGCCACGCGGGACGCTGTGACGGCGATGGACGGCATCGACGCGACGATCCACGCGGTGCACGAAACCGCCGCAACGGTGTTTGTCGCCGTCGAGGAGCAGCATGCGGCGACGGGCGAGATCGCGCGCAGCGTCGCGCGCGCCGCGGAAGGCACCCAGGCGGTCAGCGGCACCATCGCCGAGGTCGAGGTCGCGGCCGAGCATGCCGGCACCGCCGCCGACGAAGTGCTGCAGGCGGCGAACGGCCTGTCGATTGAAGCCGCGACGCTGACGCGCGAGATGGCGACGTTTCTCGCAGGCGTACGGGCGGCGTGACGATGCCGGCCACCCTGCCTCGCGGCAGGGGAAGGCGAGTTGCGGGTAAGGCGCCCGCAACGAAGCGGGACCGGTCGTGCACGGGAGCGGGCGAGGGAAGCGCAGCCTCGATGTCAGGCTTGGCGAGTTCGATGTCGCCAGGGTGGGCAGGGGCGGGGAAGTCCCATCATGTTCCCGGCCATCCGCCGGCATGGCTCCAGCAAGCGCTTCGGAGGGAACCGGTCGAGCGGCAACGGCAAGGCGAACACCATGGGTCGCTGGCAAGCCCGGCCGCGGATTGCGGCACCGCACCGGCGGTTGGAGCGTTGCCGACCATCGTCATCGGGCCGTCGTGGAGCCCGCAGCCGCCGGACGGCGACGTCGCCCGCCGGTTGCTTGAGGCATGTTGCACTCAAGGCGGATGTCGACCGGCTGTTTCGCTCGGTGCGCGTTACGTCCGGCGTATCCCGGTGACCGTCGAGTGGCGACTTACGGCGGCGCCGTTTTCGAGCTAAAGCCGGTGGAGCCAAGGTCGGCACCTGATCGACCAGCCCGCGAGGACGCCCGAGATGACCCGCACGCCGTGCATCGCCGCCACGATGCGATCCGCCACAATGCGGTCCGCCATGAGGCCGGCGGAACACGAGCTTGCGCGCGCTGGAGCGAGGCCCGGCCCGGCAGCGCTCCGCGCCATCCGCCGCACGGGTCGAGGCGCGTCCCGGACGGGCTCCCGCCCGGCGCGGCCGCCGCGACACGTCCGGCTGAAGTCGCCCTGCCGCATCGGCGCCGCAGCCTGAACGAGCCGACCGTTCCAAGACGAGGGAGGATCATCATGGTCGATGCCGCACTGGAAAGGTCGGCGATGCGGCGCATCGGGTGGCGGCTCGTGCCGTTCCTGATCCTCGCCTACTTCGTATCCTTCCTGGACCGGGTCAACGTCGGCTTCGCCGCGATCCAGATGAACCACGACCTCGGTCTCACCGCCACCGTGTTCGGCTGGGGTGCCGGCATCTTCTTCCTCGGCTACCTCCTGATGGAGATCCCCAGCAATCTGGCGCTGGAACGGTTCGGAGCGCGGCTGTGGATCGCCCGGATCATGGCGACCTGGGGCGTCATCTCCGCCGCCATGGTCTTCGTGCAGGGGACGTGGTCGTTCATCGCGCTGCGGTTCCTGCTCGGTTTGGCCGAGGCCGGCTTCTTCCCCGGCGTGATCCTTTACCTCACCTACTGGTTCCCGTCGGAGTACCGTGCGCGCATCATCGGCGTGTTCATGATCTCGATCCCGATCTCGTCGTTCCTGGGGTCTCCCATCTCGGGGGCGCTGCTCGGCCTCCACGGCATCGGCCTGCGCGGCTGGCAATGGCTGTTCATCCTGGAAGGCCTGCCCGCGCTGCTGATGGCGGTCGCGGTCCTCAGGGTCCTGCCCGACCGGCCGGCCGATGCCGCGTGGCTGCCGGCCGACGAACGCGAATGGCTGAAGCGGCGTCTTCAGGTCGAAGCGGAGCGGAATGCCCAGGGCAGTCCCAGGAAGGCATCGTCGCTGTGGGCGGTGCTGCGGGAACCGCGGCTGCTCGTTCTCACCGCCGTCTACTTCGGGTCCACGGCCAGCAGCTACGGGCTGACGTTCTGGACGCCGCAGATCGTGAAAAGCTACGGCCTGAGCAATATCGGGACGGGATTGCTGAACAGCGTCCCCTACGGCGTCGCCTCGGTGGCCATGATCCTGTGGGGGCGGCGCAGCGACCGCAGGCAGGAACGGCGCTGGCATCTGGCGATCCCGTTCATGGTGCTCGCGGCAGGACTCGCCGCCGGCACGGTGCTGTCGGGCCTCGTCCCCCTCGTTTGCGCGCTGACGGTTGCGGCAGCGGGCGTTTACATGCTGAAGGGTCCGTTCTGGGCGTTGGCGACGGAACAGCTCTCGCCGGTCACGGCGGCGGCCAGCATCGCGGCCATCAACGCCGTGGGCAACCTCGGCGGCTTCTTCGGCCCCTACCTGATCGGCGCGATCAAGGACGCGACCGGGAACTTCACCCTGAGCCTCATGCCCCTGATCCTATTTGCTCTCATATCGGCAGCCCTGTCGCTCACCACCGGTCGCGAGCGCCCAGCGGCAGGCATGCCCGTCCAGGAGCCGCGCGAAGCGCTGTGAACGCAGCGCACGCCCAACGGACCGTGATCGGCGGGCCCGGACGTCAGCTTCATGGTCATCGCGCGCGGCCACAGGGGTCGCGCAGCCGCAACCGGTGGATCTGGCGTTTCGTCGATCCGGTGTTGGGCATGGCCCCCGGTGGCCGGGACGGCACCGGCGGCCGCGGGCAAAGCGGCTTTCAGGGCGCGGCGTTCGCGCGGAAGCTCGCGACCAAGCGTTGCGTTTCCCGCGCGAGGAGGAAGCCGTCCCCGCTGACCGCGATGAAGGCGAAGCCCTGGTCGTAGCGCGCCCTGGCGCTTCCTTCGTTGAAGTCGAGCAGGCCGGCCGCCTTGCCAGCGCTTCCGATGGCGGTGCGCGCCTGCTCGATCGCCGCCCTGACCGGGGGCGCGCCAACTTCGCCGAGGTGGCCCATGTTGGCGGCGAGGTCGTTTGGCCCGATGAACACGCCATCGACCCCGTCCACGGCGGCGATGGCCGCCGCCTGCCCGATCGCCTCGGCGGTTTCCACCTGCACGACCACGCAGATTTCCTCGGCGGCACGCGCGGGGTAGTCCGTCCTGCGACCGAAACGCGTGGCCCGCGACGTACCGGCGAAGCCGCGGATGCCGTGCGGAGGGTACCGCGTCGCCGCCACGGCGCGACGGGCCTCCTCCGGCGTTTGCACGAAGGGGAACATCAGCGAGCGCGCCCCCTGGTCAAGCAGGTGCTTGACCGCGACGGGCTCGTTCCAAGGCACGCGCACCACAGGCTCGGCGGTGCCGCCCATCGCCGCGCGAAGGTGGTCGACCACCGTGAGGAGGTCGTTGGGCGAGTGTTCCATGTCGATCAGCAGCCAGTCGAAGCCAGCCCCGGCGGCGATCTCCGTCACGGCCGGCGCGCCCGTCGTCATCCACAGGCCGGTTTGCCGGCGCCCGTCGCGCAGCGCCAGCTTGAACGGGTTGTCGTAGCTCGTCATGGTGCCTCGCAGGCTGCCGAGGATGTCGAAATGGTCTCATGCAGCGTGCCACTCTTAGCCGCACGGAACGGCCCGGTGAAGGACCCGGCTCGTATGATGTGGCGCGGCTCCGGCGCCGTGCCGAACGGGGCGATCTTGGTGACGCGACCAGGACGTCGCCGCAGGAACCCTCGACCACGCTGCCTCGACACGAGGGTTGGTCAACAGCACATTTCCGCGTCATGCGAGCGCACATGCTGCGGCTTTGCCGTGGTCGGCGCCTTCGCGAGGTGCGGCGGCGCTTGCCCGCGCGAAGGGGCGGGCGCCAAGCTCGCCGCCCTACCTCACCCGCCATGGGTGGACCGAGCGCCCAACGCCTGGGCGCCCCGCACGGGTTTGCTTTTCCGACGAATGCGCAACGCCCGGGCATCGCGCGATTGACTCGCCGGCGACGGCATCGGCGAACACCGCGCATTGCTTCATCTCGCATCAGGCGATAGGTCCGGCGCAACGTCACGGCGTCGGCACTCTCGACTGTGGGCGCCCGAAGCATTCGCGCTGCACGGCGACCGCTCGTGATGACGGACAAGTCACGTTCGTCGTTCGACGGCGCATGGCTTGCGAAGGGAGCAACGCCGTGGATCTGTCGCGCCGTACTTGGATCAATGGTTTGGGCAGCCTGTCGGCGGTTGGTCTGCTGTCCAGGGGGGCGTTCGCCGCGGATGCGGAACAGCCGCTCGCCGCGCGGCTCGCGGCCTACGCGCAAGCCTTGCGCTTCGCCGACATCGATGCCGGCACGCTTGAGGCGGCCAAGGCGCACCTCATCGACGCGCTCGGCTGCGGCCTCGCGGCGCTGGATGAGGAGCCGGTGCGCATCTGCCGCGACGTCGCCCTCGCCGTCGCGGGCGGGACGGCAACCGTGATCGGGACGGACCGGCGCACCACGCCGGACCTCGCGGCCTTCGCCAACGGCGCCGCCGTGCGCTACTACGACCTCAACGACGTGTACGTCGGCAAGGAGCCGGGTCACCCGAGCGACAACGTGGTGGCCTGCCTCGCGGCGGCGGAGGCGGCGCGGGCGTCCGGCCGGGACCTGTTGACCGCGATCGTCCTCGCCTACGAGATCGATTGCCGCCTGCTGGATGCCGCCGAGGTGACCGGGCGCGGCTGGGACCACCCCGTCTACAGCCTTCCCGCGGCGGCGCTCGGTGCCGGCAAGCTCATGGGGCTCGACGCGCGCAAGCTGACGGAGGCGGTGAACATCGCGATCAACGGCCACATCGCGATGAACCAGACCCGGGTGCAGACCCTCTCCGACTGGAAGGGGATCGCCGACGCCGACGCCACCCGCAACGGCGTCTTCGCCGCCCTGCTGGCGCGGGGCGGGCTCACCGGCCCGGCGCCGATCTTCGAGGGGCGGGTGGGCTTCTTCCAGCAGGTGTCCGGCCCCTTCACGATGGACGTCGCGGGTTTTGGGGGCCCGGGACGGGCGTTCAGGCTCGCCGCGTGCAGCATCAAGCCCTACCCGGCGCAGGCCTACAGCCTGACGGCGATCCCGGCCGGCATCGCCGTCGCCGAGGCGGCGGGCGGCGTCGACGGGATCCGCGCGCTGGAGATCGCCACCACGCATCTCGGCCTCGTCACTGCCGGCCGCGACCCGGAGAAGTGGCACCCCGAGACCAAGGAGACCGCGGACCACAGCCTGCCCTACATCACCGCCCGCGCCATGTTCGACCGCGACATCACCAACGACAGTTACGCGCCGGGAAAGCTGCGTGACCCCAAGCTCCGCGACTTCATGAGCCGCATCACCGTCAAGGAGGACCCCACGCTCACCGCCCTGCAGGCCGGCGGCGCCATCCCGAACCGCGTGACGGCGACGCTTGCCGACGGCCGCACGGTGTCACGCCAGGTCGACACCATGCCGGGCCTGGCCGGGCAGCCGATGGCGCGCTTGGACGTCGAGCGCAAGTTCAACAACAACACCGCCAAGCGCCTGCCGGTTGAACGGGCCCGGCGTGCGCTCGACGCCTTGTGGGCGCTGGAGGACCAGGACGACGTCGCGGCCCTGATGCGGCTGCTCGTGGTCCGCAGCTGAACGAGCCGCTGCACGGCACGCGCAACAAGTGTCGCGGTTGCCGCATTATGCGCGAAACGTGGATCGTGCGCGCACCCGGGTGGCGGGACGACAAGCACGGCATGCGCGAACGGGCGCCGGCGGACGTGCCGGTCCATGGGGGGAGGTAGGCGGTGGCGGTGGGCACGACCGGACGGCTGACGTCGGCGGTGGCGCCGGACACTCCGGCAGCTCCCGACCCGACCGAGTCTTACCCGACCATGTCTTACCCGACCTCCGGCTGGCAGCGCGCGATGGCGCTGCGGATCGGCATCATTCCGCTGCCGGTCTACCTCCTGCTCCTCGCGCTGATTGCAGCCTTCGCAGTGCGCGGCAAGGTGTCGGGCGAGATCACGGTGATGGTCGCCGTCATCGCTTTCGGCGCTTTCACCTGCGCCGAGATCGGCGGGCGCGTGCCCTTCCTGAACAAGGTTGGCGGCGCCTCGCTCGTCACCATCTTCCTGCCCTCGTTCCTGGTGGCGCAGGGCTGGCTGCCGCAGGCGCTGGTCCAGCCCGTGACGAGCTTCACCAAGTCCACCAACTTCATCTACCTATTCATCACGGCCGTGGTGGTCGGCTCCATCCTCGGCATGGAGCGGCGGGTGCTGATCGGGGGCTTCGTGCGCATCGTCGTGCCCCTCGCGACGGGCTCGCTGATGGCTTTTCTCGTCGGCGGCGCGGTGGGAGCGCTGACGGGGCAGGGCTTCGCGCACGCGATCCTGTACGTCGTCACGCCCGTGATGGCGGGCGGCGTCGGCGAGGGTGCGATCCCGCTCGCCGTCGGCTATGCCGAGGCGCTCGGTCGCGACAGCGGAGGGATGATCGGCCAGATCCTGCCGCTCGTCTTCGTTGGCAACCTCGTCGCCATCGTGTGCTGCGGCGCGCTGGACACCTATGGGCGCCGCCGGCCCGACCTCACCGGCAACGGCCGCCTGCGGCCGGGCGCGGCGGACGAGGGCGCGCGGGCCGCCTTCCATGCCGATACGTCGAGCGCCGACGTGCGAACCGTTGCGGCCGGCGGCATGCTCGGCGTCGCCGTTTACCTCGCCGGGGCGCTGGTTTACGCCCTCGTCGGACTGCCGGCGCCGGTCGCCATGCTGTTCCTCGTGGTGGCCCTGAAGCTTCTGCGCGCGGTGCCGCCGGAACTGGAGGAGGGAACGCGCGTGGTGTTCCGCTTCTTCGTGACCGCCGTGACCTACCCGCTGCTGTTCTCGACGGCCGTGGCGCTGACGCCCTGGCACGAACTCGTGGCCGCGTTCCACCCGGCGAACCTCGCGATCATCGTCGCCACGGTGGTGGCATTGACGGGCACCGGCTTCGTCGTCGGGCGGAGGGTCGGGCTCTACCCCGTGGAGGCGGCGATCGTGAACGCCTGCCATAGCGGGCTCGGCGGCACCGGCGACGTGATGATCCTCACCGCGGCCGGGCGAATGGAGCTGATGCCCTTCGCCCAGGTCGCGACGCGGATCGGCGGCGCGCTCACCGTGACGCTCGCGATCGTCGCCATGAACGCGTTCAAGGTCGCCTGACACCAAAGGAGACGCGCATGCTGATGCGCAGCAAGCTGTTCGTCCCGGCCTCGCGCCCGGAACTCTTCACCAAGGCCGCCGCCGCCGCGGCCGACGCCCTGTCCTTCGACCTGGAGGATGCGGTCGCCCCCGACCGCAAGGACGGCGCGCGGGAGGACCTCGCCGCGTTCCTGCGCGACGGCGGCGTCGCGCCGGGCAAGGTGGTGATCGCGCGCGTCAACGCCCTCGGCACGGAGCACTTCGCCCGCGACATGGCGGCGGTGGCGCTGCCCCGCCTCGACGCGATCAACCTGCCCATGGCCGAGGATCCGGTCGCGGTGCGGGAAGCGGCCGCGTTGCTCGATCGCCACGAGGGCCGTTCGCAGGGCACGAGCCGAGCGCGGCCGATCGGGCTCCTCGTCAACATCGAGACGCCGAAGGCGCTGAGGCGCGCCGCCGAGCTTGCCGGGGCGCACCCGCGCGTCGTCGGGCTCCAGGTCGGCTATGCCGACCTGCTGGAGCCGACCGGCATCGACCGCCGCGACGAGGCGGCGCTCGCGCAGATCCGCGTGACGGTGCGCCTCGCGGCGGCGGAAGCCGGCGTCCCCGCCTATGACGGCGCCTTCGCCGACGTGAAGGACCCGGACGGTTACCGGGCCGAATGCCTCGCCGCCCGCCGGCATGGCTACGCCGGCAAGAGCTGCATCCACCCTTCCCAGGTCGCGATCGCCAACGAGGCCTTCCTGCCCGATGCCGCGGAGGTGGAGCGCGCCCGCCGCATCCTGGCGGCCGCGGCCGAGCACATGGGCCGCGGGGTCGGCGCCTTCCTGCTCGACGGGCAGATGATCGATCCGCCGTTCCTGACCCGCGCCCGCGCGACCGTGGCGCTCGCCGACACGCAGACGGTTCGCGGCGAGGACCGACCATGAGGGAGCTGCCATGACGGACCTGCACCGGCGCGATTACAGCCCCGGCGCGTCCGGCCCGCTCCACGGCCTGCGCGTCCTCGACCTGTCCCGGCTGTTCGCCGGCAACTGCCTGACCCAGATGCTCGGCGACTTCGGCGCCGAGGTCGTCAAGGTAGAGCCGCCCGAGGGCGACACGCTGCGCCATTGGAAGACGGAAGGCGTCGATACGCACTGGAAGCTCTACGCGCGCAACAAGAAGAGCCTCTGCCTCGGGCTGCGCGACCCGCGCGCCGTCGACATCATCCGGCGGCTCCTCCCCTCGGCCGCGATGCTGATCGAAAGCTTCCGCCCCGGCGTGCTGGAGAAGATGGGGCTGGCACCCGAGGCGCTCCACGCGGTCAACCCGCGCCTCGTCGTCATGCGCATCTCCGGCTGGGGGCAGGATGGCCCCTACAACCAGCGCCCGGGCTTCGGCACGGTGATCGAGGGCGTTTCGGGTTTCGCCGCCCTGAACGGCTTCGCCGACCGCGAGCCCGTTCTGCCGCCCATGTACCTCGCGGACGGCGTGGCGGGCCTTTACGGGGCCTCCGCCGCGATGATCGCGCTGCGCGAGGTGGAGGTGAACGGCGGCCGGGGGCAGGTGATCGACCTGCCCCTCCTCGACCCGCTCTTCGCCATCCTCGGCCCGCAGGCGGCGAACTACCGCCTGACCGGCAAGGTGAAGCCGCGCACCGGCTCGCGCTCGACGAACTCCGCCCCGCGCAACGCCTACCGCTGCAGCGACGGGCTTTACGTCGGCCTGTCCGGCTCCATCCAGAAGATGGCCGAGCGCCTGTTCCGCTCGATCGGCCGGCCGGACCTCGTGGACGACCCGCGCTTCCGCACCAACGCCGACCGCCTGCGCAACGTCGAGGCGCTCGACGCCATCATCGGCGATTTCATCGCGCAGCGCACCCAGGCGGGGAACGTGGCGTTCTTCGAGGCGGCGGAGGTCACGATCGGGCCGATCTACGACACGCCGCATGTGATGGCCGACGCGCACGTGGTCGCCCGCGAACTCCTCGCCGACTATCCCGACGACGAGATGGGCGCCTTCCCGATGCACCACGTGGTGCCCCGGTTCGAGGCGACGCCGGGATCGATCCGCACGCGCGCGCCGACACTCGGCGAGCACAACCGCGTCCTCCTCGGCGAGATCGGCATCGCCGGCGAGGATTACGCGGGGCTCGTGGCGTCCGGCGTCGTGTGCGACACAACCGAAACGCCGCCCGGCGCCTGACCGGGCTGCAGAACCATGGATCGGGGGGAACGGGATGACGGTCGAGGAGGTCGCGGGACGCCCCGCGCGGCGCAGGAGCTTCGTATCCTGGTCGGTTTACATGTTCGAGCAGATCCTGCCGGACCCGTTCGTGCTCGCCACCGGCCTGACCCTGGCGGTGAGCGTCGCCGCGCTCCTGTTCGCCCCGAAGGGCGACCTGCCGACCATTCTCGCCTCCTGGTACGCGGGAATGTTCGGGATCCTGAACTTCGCCTTCCAGATCATCCTGATCCTGGTGACGGGGCATGCGCTGGCGCACACCCCGGCCGTGCAGGGCGGCCTGCGCGCCATCGTTTCGCGGATCACCTCGCCCAACGTCGCCGTGGTCGTGACCTTTCTCGTCGCGGCGGCGGCCTCCTTCCTCAATTGGGGTTTCGGCCTCGTGGTCGGCGCCGTGCTCGCCCGCGAGGTCGCCAAGCGCGTCCGGCTCGATTTCGGGTGGCTCGTCGCGGCGGCCTATTCCGGCTGGGTGATCTGGGCGAGCGGTCCGTCGAGCTCGATCGCGCTGTCCCAGGCCACCCACGGCAATGCGCTCAACGTCGTGGAAAAGATCACGGGCAAGATCCTGCCCTTCGGCGATGCCCTTTTCACGCGCTTCAACCTGGTCCCCACGCTTGTCGTGGTGGTCGTCATGCCGGTCGTGCTCATCGCCCTGCGGCCGCGCGACGACGAGATGGAGGTGTTCAGCCCGGGGCCGGACGAGGCGGTCGCGCAGCCGAACGCGCGGCCTTCGACCTTCGCGGGGCGGCTGAACCGTTCGGCCCTCGTCAGCGGCGTCCTGGTCGTGCTCGGCATCGGCTACTTCGTCCATGCGTGGGCGACGGGGACGTTGTCCTTCGACGCCAACGCCGTGATCCTGATCTTTCTTCTTCTTGGCATCGCGCTCCACCGCGAGCCCGTCGCCTACGTGGACGCCATGAAGAACGCGGCCCGGCAGACGGGGGCGATGTTCCTCCAGTACCCGATCTACGGCGGCATCATGGGCATCATGAACGCCACCGGCCTCGCCGCCATGATCTCCAAGTTCTTCGTGGCGATCGCGACGGCGCATACGCTCCCCTTCTGGACCTACTTCGCTTCGCTGTTCATCACCTTTCTCGTGCCGAGCGGGGGCGGGCACTGGGCGGTGCAGGGCCCCTTCGCCATTCCTGCGGCCCTGTCGCTCGGCGCCTCCATCCCGGCCACCACCATGGGCGTCGCGATGGGCGAGCAGGTGTCCAACATGATGCAGCCGTTCTGGGCCGTGCCGGTGGTCGCGATCGCCGGCATCGGCATCCAGCGCGTCCTCGGGTTCACGATCATGACCTTCCTCGTCGCGGGCGTCGTCTACGGGGCGGCGCTCCTGCTGCTGGTGTGAGCGGGCGGGCATGACAACGCATTCCGCCGTCCCCAACTCTTCCGGCACGGCGCGCCCGCGCACGGCGGCGCCGCTCGGTGCCTGCGACGCGCACCTCCACGTCATCGACCCGCGTTTCCCCATCAAGGGGACGGCACCGGCCGCGGGCATGACGCTCGACGACTACCGGCGTTTCCAGGCGCACATCGGCACGACGCGCGCGGTGCTGGTGCAGGCCAAGCTGCACGGCACGAACAACGAGGCCCTCCTCGACGCGCTCCAACGCCTCGGCCCGGACGGGCGCGGCGTCGCGGTGGTGACGCCCGACGCGTCCAACGCCGACCTCCGCCGCCTCGACCGCGGCGGCGTGCGCGGCCTGCGCTTCAGCCTGTGGAAGGCGTCGGACGCGATCGTCACCCTTGACATGGTCGAGCCACTCGCCCGCCGTATCGCGGCCCTCGGCTGGCACGCCCAGATCCACATGGGCGCCGACCAGATCGTCGACGCGGCCGCCATGCTGCGCCGGCTACCCTGCCCGCTGGTGTTCGACCACATGGGGCGACTCCCACCGGCGCAGGGACCGGTTCACCCCGCGTTCCGCGTGGTCGCCGCGCTCATCGAGGCGGAACGCGCCTGGGTGAAGCTGTCCGGCGCCTACCTCAACACGGATGTCGGCCCGCCCGCCTACGCGGACGCCACACGCGTGGCGAAGGCGTATGTCCGGCTTGCGCCCGAGCGCGTCGTTTGGGGCAGCGACTGGCCGCACGTCACGGAAGCGCAGAAGCCGAACGATGCTCAGCTGTTCGACCTCGCGCGCGACTGGGCCGGCAACGAGGCGACCTTCACCTTGTTGATGGCGAAGAACGCCGAGGCTTTGTACGGCTTCATTCAATCGTCATCGGACTGTTGACTCGCCTTTCGGCCTTCGACGCGATCGACAGGTCTCAGCAGGTGATCTTGCGCAACGGTTGGCCCGGGCTTGGTCGTCGCGCAGGAGTGCGTCGGCGTGGACGACGAGTTCTCCCACGAGGCCCGTGATGGCGACCCTGGCCGGGTGCCAACTGCGGCCGGGGCGGCGACACTGGCATCGAGGTCGAGGTTGAAGCGCGCGGCAACCAGGGCCGGCATGGTGAGGGCCGGCATGGTGGGGCCTGCCGCAGGTGGGCGCGGCCGCCGCGGACCGGGCGTTTCCCGATCCATGTGCCGGCCTCGCGGGCGATCGGGGCGAAGTCGACCTTCAAGTATCTGATCGCCGACAAGGCTTGTGGCGCCGAGCATCTGCGCCCTTGGCTCAGGAGCCGCAAAAACGTGCCGTGATCCCGTCCACCGCGACCCGACAGTCCCCTGCCGGCTTGATCGCGAGGCGACGCGCAACGGGATCGAGCGCCACTTCCCTCGCTTGAAGAACCGGCGGCGCGCCGCGACCCGCGACGATCGCTCGGCACGCACCGTCCCTCCGGGTTTGGCCCTGGTCGCCGCCGCGACAGAGTGGGCTCGGTAAGTCCCGACCTAGCCCTTTCCCACCTTGTCCGCAGCGATGGCAACATCCGTCTCGCTTGCAACCTGCTGTGCCGGCGCTGCTTCGGTGGCGTGATCGGTCTCGCCGCCCTTCTTCTCGCGCTTCGCTTGTGCCTTCTCGGCGCGCTTGGCGTCTTTTGCCTTCTGCCGTTCCCGGCGTTCGAAATCGTAGCTTGGTGCGCGTGCCATGTTCGATCCTTTAAGTGCGACGAAGGCGCAACTGTGCAGAACTAACCGTTGCCTTGCCGGACAGGCGTCTCACGGCTTGGAACGTCCGTCGCTCACTATCCCATTACGCCAGCTTCGTTCAACCTACGTCGCGCTTGCGATGCTCGCCTGAACCGAGCATAATGCCCTTGTCGATCGGGGGTAAGTCGCTGATTTCCTGATAAGGAACGGCAAAACCGACCGATCTGCTGCGGGCGTAGTTCAATGGCAGAACGGAAGCTTCCCAAGCTTCATACGAGGGTTCG
>CAXTFM010000056.1:0-19402 GCA_964243435.1 uncultured Beijerinckiaceae bacterium | reverse complement strand
CGCGTTTGCCGCTACAAGGCGCGTTTGCCGCTACAAGGAAGGGCATGCTGAAGGCGCGCGTCATCCCCTGCCTCGACGTCAAGGACGGCCGCGTCGTCAAGGGCGTGAACTTCGTCGACCTGCGCGACGCCGGCGATCCCGTCGAGGCGGCGGTGGCCTATGACGCGGCCGGCGCCGACGAATTGTGCTTCCTCGACATCACCGCCAGCCACGAGGATCGCGGCACCCTGCTCGACGTGGTGCGCCGCACGGCGGAGGCCTGCTTCATGCCGCTCACCGTCGGCGGCGGCGTGCGTGACGAGGCCGGCATCCGCGCCCTGCTGCTGGCCGGCGCCGACAAGGTGTCGATCATGACGGCCGCGGTCCACGACCGCGACTTCGTGCGCCGCGCGGCGGAGAAGTTCGGCAACCAGTGCATCGTGGTCGCGGTCGATGCCAAGCGCGTCGCGCCCGGCCGCTTCGAAGTGTTCACCCATGGCGGGCGCCGGCCGACCGGCCTCGACGCCGTCGCCTACGCCCGCGAGGTGGCGATGCTCGGCGCCGGCGAGATCCTGCTCACCTCAATGGACCGCGACGGCACCAGGGCCGGCTTCGACATCGAACTCACCCGCGCCGTGGCGGACGCGGTCGCCGTGCCGGTGATCGCGTCCGGCGGCGTCGGCACGCTCGACCACCTCGTCGCCGGCGTGCGCGAGGGCGGCGCGGCGGCGGTGCTCGCCGCCTCCATCTTCCATTTCGGCACCTTCACGATCGGCGACGCCAAGCGGCGCATGGCGGAGGCCGGCGTGCCCGTGCGCCTCGACGGGCTGGATCGCGGGACGACGGGCAGCCATCTGCCGCCGGGCGGGATGGCCAAGGACACGGCCAACGACGCGGCCAAGGACGCGGCCGAAGGCGTTGACAGGGGAGCGGCGGCATGACGGACTTCACGCTCGAGAAGCTGGCCGAAACCGTCCGCGCGCGCTCGGGCGGCGACGCGCGCGCCTCCTACACCAAGTCGCTGCTCGACAAGGGCGTCGCCGTCGTCGCCAAGAAGCTCGGCGAGGAGGCGGTCGAACTGGTGATCGCCGCGGTCGAGGGCGAGATCCAGCCTATCATTTGCGAAAGTGCCGACGTGCTTTACCATCTCCTCGTCGTGCTCGAATGCGCGGGGATCCCGCTTGGCGACGTGATGGCCGAACTGGAGCGTCGCACCGGCCAGTCCGGCCATGACGAGAAGGCGGCGCGTGG
Source organism: uncultured Beijerinckiaceae bacterium (assembly GCA_964243435.1). Taxonomy (GTDB): domain Bacteria; phylum Pseudomonadota; class Alphaproteobacteria; order Rhizobiales; family Beijerinckiaceae; genus RH-AL1. The sequence goes on along the minus strand of CAXTFM010000056.1, from coordinate 18,172 downwards.
CCGACCGGTCGGTCTTCTTTGAGGGCGTCGCATGGGCGGGCTGCGCAGGAGCGGGCTTTGCGGGGACCGGCAGCGCGGGACGGCGCCGCGCCGCGTCGGGGACGGCCGCTGAATGGACGCGCGCGCAGCCGAAAGCCCGATGTCGCCCTACCGCCGCTTCAATCGGGAGCAATGGGCGAGGCTTCGCGCCGACACGCCCCTCACGCTCACCGCCGACGACCTCGTCCGGCTGCGCTCCATCAATGAGCCGATCACCCTTGAGGAGGTGATCGCGATCTACCTGCCGCTCTCGCGCCTGCTCGCGCTCTACGTCGCCGCGACGCAGGGGTTGTTCAAGGCGACGCAGCGTTTCCTCGACGCCGAGGACGGCAAGATGCCCTACATCATCGGCGTCGCCGGCTCCGTCGCCGCCGGCAAATCGACCTTCTGCCGGGTGATGCAGGCCCTCCTCGCCCGCTGGCCCAACACGCCGCGCGTGCAACTCGTCACCACCGACGGCTTCCTGTTCCCCAACGTCGTGCTCGAAACCGACGGGCTGATGAGCAAGAAGGGCTTCCCCGAAAGTTATGACGGCGCGGCGCTGCTGCGCTTCATCTCCGACGTCAAGGCCGGGCGCCGCGCGGTCGAGGCGCCGGTCTATTCCCACCTCACCTACGACATCGTGCCGGACGGGCACGTGACGGTCGACCGGCCCGACATCCTCATCGTCGAGGGCCTCAACGTTCTGCTGCCGAGCCGGCCCTACCGGGACGGCCGCGCCGCCGTGTCCATCTCGGACTTCTTCGATTTTTCCATCTACCTTCACGCCGACGAGACCGATCTGGAGCGCTGGTACGTCCACCGCTTCATGCGCCTGCGCGAAACCTCGTTCCGCGATCCCCGCTCGTACTTCGGCAAGTACGCGGAAATGAACGAGACCGAGGCCGAAGCGCGGGCGCACCAGATTTGGTGCGACATCAACCTCGCCAACCTCCACGACAACGTGCTGCCGACGCGCGGGCGGGCAAACCTCGTGCTGACCAAAGGGCATGCCCACACCATCGAGACGGTCGAGCTTCGCAAGCTGTGAGCGCGGGCTTACCCCCGCGGGCACATTAGACCACGCGGGAACGTCCATTCGGGAACAGCCCGCCGCGGGCCGGCATTTCCTTGTTGTTCCGCCGAGCCTTTTCCGGCCCAACGCAAGGACGAACCATGCTGAGGACTACCATCGCCGCCGTAGCGCTTCTCGCCACCAGCGCCGCATTCGCGGATGAGGTCATCATCCATCGCGATGCTCCGCCGCCACCGGCGTCGACCACCACCGTCGAGCACAAGGAGTCGTCGGATGGCTGCTCCTCCAAGGTGGTGCGCAAGGAGAACGATCTCGGCGATTCCAAGACCGTGACCAAGTCAAACTGCTGAGACCATCGCGGCGTCGGCTATCGGTCGAAACGGCCTGCCGACCTTCAAAGGCGCACCCGCACGGGGCGGGTGCGCCGGCGCCGCGATTTCACCGCGATGGTGAAACGTCGGATGAACTCGCGAATTGATCGACCGCAGGCGGATGCGGTGGATGGCCCGGAAAAAATCTCTCGTTCCCACCCTCGCCGCGATGGCGGGTTTCGCGATGGCCTACAGGCAGGCGGGACGCCAGCGCACCGCGCGGCTCGAATCGCTACGGCCGCGCCTCTCTCGCGAAAGCCGGCCGGAAGCCGAGCGGGCGATCGGCACCGGCGTGCGGCCGGAGCGGGCTAGGCTTGCCGGCACCGGAGGCAGGTCGGATCTCGGTCAGGGCGCTTCCGCACCGGAAGAGATTCCGCCCGCCGGCTGGTGGGCGATCGCCAAGCGCACGGCCCGCAAGTTCTCGGAGAACGAGTTGTTGTCGGAAGCCGCCAGCGTCACCTTCTTCGCGCTGCTGTCGCTGGCGCCGGCGATCACGGCGATCGTCTCGATCTACGGTCTGTTCGCCGATCCCTCGACGATCCAAAGCCATCTCGACGACGTCGCCGGCTTCGTGCCGAGCGGCGGCATGCAGATCCTGCAGGACCAGGTCAAGCGGCTGACCGAGAGCCCGGCGGGTGGGCTGAGCGTCGGCGCCGCGGTCGGCATCGGGGCGGCGCTGTGGAGCGCCAACCAGGGTTCGAAGGCGATGTTGAGCGCGCTTAACGGCGTTTACGGCGAGAAGGAGAACCGCGGCTTCGTCAAGCTCACGGCAACGTCGCTGGCCTTCACCGTGGGCGGCGTGGCGGCCCTGCTGGGGGGCCTCGCCCTCCTGTTGGTGTTGCCGGTCGTGTTCGGCGCGATCGGTCTCGCCGGTATCCTCGACGACATCCTCAAGCTTGTCCGCTGGCCGGTGATCCTGGTCGGGCTCGTCGCCGCCTTGGCCACGCTCTACCGCTTCGGGCCGAGCCGGCACCGTGCACGCTGGCGCTGGATCAGCTGGGGCGGCGTCATCGGCGCCGTCAGCTGGGTCGCCCTGTCCTACGGCTTTTCCTGGTACGTCGCGCATTTCGGCAACTACAACAAGACCTACGGCTCGCTCGGCGCGGTGATCGGCTTCATGACCTGGATCTGGCTGTCGAGCACGGTGCTGCTGCTTGGCGCGCAGATCAATGCGGAGATGGAAGCGCAAACGGCGCGCGACACCACCGTCGGCTCCGAAGGTCCGCCGGGGACGCGCAGGGCCGCTGCGGCCGACACCGTGGCGTGAGCGCCCGGGATTGCAGCGGCGATGTCGCCGTTTCGCCCACCCGTTGCCGCAAAGCGTCAGTGCTTAACAGAAGCTTACTACACCGCTGCCGTTGCCTCGACACAAAGGGAGGGCGGCGATAAGCACGGTCCGGCCCTTTCGCGGCTTGCTCCAGGAGTTGCTAGACATGATTTCGAAGCTCAAGAAGTTCGCGCTCGCCGGCGCGTTCGTCGTCGTCGCGGCGCCCGCCTTCGCGCAGGTTCCCCCGCAGATCAACCCGCTCGGGATCGACCTCGACCCGCTGCACATCTTCTCGTCCGCGACGCCCTCGGCCCCGCCGATGGTCGAGCCGGCGCCCCGCCGTCATCGCATGATGCACCGCCGCATGATGTCCAAGAAGATGATGATGAAGAAGAAAATGATGATGAAGAAGTCGTCCTGATCGTTTCGGAACGGTCGGCGTTCTCGCCGGCACGACTTGGCCCGCCTTTTGGCGGGCCTTTGTTTTTCGACGGGGCGTCGGAGCGGGAAGCTGCGCTCACACGACGTGCTGCGGCGTGCCGGCGACGAAGGCCTCGATGTTGTCGGTGATCTGGTCGGCGAGGATCTGCATCGCCTCCCGACTCGCCCAGGCGACGTGAGGCGTGACGATGAGGTTGGGGATCGACGCGTCGAGCAGGACGTTGCCGCGGCGCGGCGGCTCCTCCGTCAGCACGTCGAAACCCGCGCCGGCGATCCGGCCCTCCTTGAGCGCGTGCGCCAGCGCCGCCTCGTCGACGAGGCCGCCGCGGGCCGTGTTGATGAGCAGCGCCGAACGTTTCATCCTGGCCAGCGCGTCGGCACCGATCATGTGACGCGTGTCCGGCGTCAATGGCGCGTGAATGGTGACCACGTCCGATTGGCGCAGCACGGTGTCGAGGTCGACCAGCCCGTCTTGCGGCAGCGCGTCATAGGCGAGCACCTTCATGCCGAGTCCCTCCGCGCGCCACGCCACCGCCTTGCCGATCACGCCGTAGCCGACGATCCCCATGGTCGAGCCGGCGATGTCGTGGATGTCGTGCGGGAAGAAGCAGAAGTGCGGCGCGCTGTTCCACACCCCGGCCGCCACGTCGGCGGCGTAGCGCAGCAGGTTGCGTCGGAGCGCGAACATCAGCGCCACCACGTGTTCGGGAACCGTGTTGAAGGCGTAGTTGCGGATGTTGACGACCGTTATGCCGTGTGCCCCGGCGGCATCCTTGTCGACGAGGTCCGTGCCCGTCGCGGCGACGGCGATGAGCTTGAGCCTGGGCAGTTGCGCCAGCGTGTCGGCGCGCATCGGCACCTTGTTGGTGATGCACACCGTGGCATCCTTCAGCCGTTCGACGATCTCGTGGGCGGCAGTGGTGCCGTGCTCGACGTAGTCGTGCGCGAAGGCCGGCCGCCGCACGGTGCCGCCGACCGTTTCGCGATCCAGGAACACGATGGAATGCTGCATGCGGACCCTCCTTGCGACGGTGGCGCGCCGCCCCGTCCCAGCGGGTGAGCGGCATGCTCGATCCCGTTCTCCTGCGAACGTTCCTGGTCATCGCGCAGGGCAACAGCTTCTCGCAAGCGAGCCGCATGCTCGCCATCCGCCAATCGACGGTCAGCGACCACGTGCGCCGGCTGGAGGAGACCCTCGGGCACCGCCTATTCGCGCGCGACACCCACTCCGTCGCGCTGACCCCGGAGGGCGAGGCGCTTATCGGCTTCGCCCGCTCCATCCTCGACACGGGCGAACGCGCCGCGCGCCACCTCGCCGGGGCCGCCGCGACCGATGGCGGGCGGCTGCGCTTCGGTTTGTCGGGCGCGCTGGCCGGCCCCTGGCTGACGCCGGCGCTGCGCCGCTTCGCCGGAACGCAGCCAACGGCGGTCCTTGCCCTCACCATCGCCGGGGCGGACGCGCTCGCCGCACGCTACGACGCCGGCGACCTCGACCTCGTCATCCGCGAGCGCTGGCCGGGCGACGAGCGCGGCGAAACGGTGTGCCGCGACGAACTGGCGTGGATCGGCACGCGACGCACCGCGGGCAGTGGCGCCGCACCGCTGCCGCTGGTCCTACCGCCGCCGCCGAGCCTGACGCGCGCGATGGCAGTCGCCGCACTGGAGCGCGCCGGCATCGCCTGGCGTGCCGGCTCGACCTGCGACGGCCTCGACGGCCTCCTCGCGGCGGCGGCGGCCGGACTCGGCGCCGCCCTGCTGCCGCGCCGGCTCGTGCCGCCCGGCACCGAGATGCTCGACGAGATGCCGGCTGCCGGTGCCCTCGACGTCGTCGCGCTGCGCCGGGGCGTCGGCGCCGCCACCTCCGACCTCATCGCGCTGGTGGCGGCGCCTTCGGCGTAGGCGGCATGCTGGAACGATCCGCCGCGGCGGCCAGGCGGTCGCGCGTGTCGGCGAGCGGCAGGGCTTGCTCGAGGATCAGCGCGGCGACCGCGTCGACGTCGTCGAGGTGGATGCGGGGCAGGGCGCCCGGCACCAGGGCGGGCAGCGGCGGGGCGTCGCTCGCCACGCCGACGATGCTCGGATCGTCGGGGAACAGGAACGGCTTGGCGTTGGCGACGCGATGCACCTCGATCTTGCGGTGGGCGTCGCGCTTGAAGCCCTCGACCAGGACGAGGTCGCAGGGCGCGAGCTTGCCCAGCAACTCGTGCAAGCCGGGTTCCGGCGCGCCGCGCAGTTCGTGCATCAGCGCCCAGCGGTTGCCTGAGGTGACCAACACCTCGCCCGCACCGGCCTCGCGGTGGAGGAAGCTGTCCTTGCCGGGGCGGTCGACATCGAAGTCATGGTGGGCGTGCTTCACCGTGGACACCGCAAGGCCGCGCGCGCGCAGCACCGGCAGCAGCTTGACGACCAGCGTCGTCTTGCCGGCGCCGCTCCATCCCGCGAGCCCGATGACCCTCATTGCGTGTCCCCGTCCGCCGCGGCGCCGACCTTCAGCTTTGCAGCTTGAAGATCACCACGGAACGGCCGGTGACGTCGTAGTCGTGCCCGAGCGCGAAACGGTCGGCCTCGTCGGCCTCCGGCTGGTTCGTGTCGAGGAGGCGCGCCCAGTCGCTCCCGCCCGTCACCTCGGGCAGGGTGACCCGCACCGCCTCGTGATAGGCGTTGAAGTAGATCAACAGCGTGCGGTCGCTGCCGCGCTTGCGGATGCCGGTCGGCTGCGCCCGCCCGTCGAGCAGCACGCCGAGGCTCAGCGCGTGGCCGGCGTTCCAATCGTCCTGATGCATTTCCGCCCCGTCGGGGCGGATCCAAGTCACGTCCTTGACGTCGAGCTCCTCGTTGTAGTGCCCGGTGAGGAAGCGTTCACGCCGTAGGATGGGATATTCCTGGCGCAGCCGCGATAGCTTCTGCACGAAGCGCATCAGCCTCTCGCCCTCGGGCGTGACGTTCCAGTCGACCCAGCCGATCTCGTTGTCCTGGCAATAAGCGTTGTTGTTGCCGTTCTGGGTGCGGCTGAACTCGTCGCCGGCGAGCAACAGCGGCAAGCCCTGCGACACGAACAGGGTGGTCAGGATGTTGCGCTTCTGGCGTTCGCGCAGTGCGTTCACGGCGGGGTCGTCGGTGACGCCTTCGATGCCGCAGTTCCAGGACCGGTTGTGCGAATGGCCGTCGCGGTTGCCTTCGCCGTTGGCCTCGTTGTGCTTGTCGTTGTAGCTGACGAGGTCGTTGAGGGTGAAGCCGTCATGCGCGGTGACGAAGTTCACGCTGGCCCACGGCTTGCGCCCGCGGTGGGCGAAGATCTCCGCCGAGGCGGTGAGGCGCTTGGCGAGGTTCGGCAACTCGTGCTCGCCGCCCACCCAGAAGCTGCGGACGTTGTCGCGGAAGCGGTCGTTCCATTCCGCCCAGCCCGGCGGGAAGCGGCCGACCTGGTAGCCGCCCGGCCCGCAATCCCAGGGCTCGGCGATGAGCTTGACGGAGGACAGCACCGGGTCCTGCCGGCACGAATCGAGGAAGCCGCCGCCCTCGTCGAAGCCGTAGTCCTCGCGCGCCAGGATGGTGCCGAGGTCGAAGCGGAAGCCGTCGACGTGCATGTCCTGCACCCAGTAGCGCAGGCTGTCCGTCACCATCTGCAGCACGCGCGGGTGCGACAGGTTCAGCGTGTTCCCCGTCCCCGTGTCGTTGATGTAGTACCGTGGCTGGTCTTTCAGCAGGCGGTAGTACGAGTGGTTGTCGATGCCCTTGAAGGAGAAGGTCGGGCCCTTCTCGTTGCCCTCCGCCGTGTGGTTATAGACGACGTCGAGGATCACCTCCAACCCGGCGTCGTGGAAGCGGGCGACCATCTCCTTGAACTCGGAGAAGGCGAAGTCGTAGACGCTGGCGAAGCGGCGGTCGGGGGCGAAGAAGCTGAGGCTGTTGTAGCCCCAATAGTTGGTCAGCCCCTTGTTGAGCAGGTGGTCGTCATTGATGAAGTTGTGGATCGGCATCAGCTCGACGGCGGTCACGCCGAGCGACTTGATGTGCCGGATCACCTCCGGCTGCACGAGGCCGCGGAACGTCCCCTGCAGCATCTGCGGCACCTTGGGGTGCTGCTTGGTGAAGCCGCGCACGTGCAGCTCGTAGACCAGCGACTGGTCGAACGCCGTCAGCGGCGGCCGGTCGTTGCCCCAGGTGAAAGCGGAATCGATCACCCGCGCCTTCGGCATGTAGAGCGCGCTGTCGCGCGTGTCGTAGGTCAGGTCGTCGCCCGTTTCCATCGTGTAGCCGAAAACGGACGGATGCCAGCGCAGCTGCCCCTCGATCGCCTTGGCGTAGGGGTCGAGCACCAGCTTGTTCGGGTTGAAGCGATGGCCCGCCGCCGGGTCGTAGGGACCGTGAACACGGTAGGAGTACACCGTGCCGGGCCGCGCGTCCGGCAGGTAGCCGTGCCAAATCTCGTCGGTGAACTCGGGCAGCTCGATGCGCTCCACCTCCTTCTCGCTGAAGTGGTTGAAGATGCACAGCTCGACCTTTGTGGCATGGGCGGAGAACAGGGCGAAGTTGACGCCACGCCCATCCCACGTCGCGCCGAGCGGGTAGGGGCGCCCTTCGAGCACGCGGCTTTTGGGATGCGTCGATGCCATTTGATACCCCCCGGACCACAGCGGCAACACGCCCTGTGGGACCATCGTTCCCCCACGGAACGGTGGCGAAGCGAAGCGGAAACGTCGGTTCAGACGAGGAGGCCGCGCTCGCGCGCGAGCGCGCGAAGGTCGCTTTGCGGACGCGCCCCGATATGCTGGATGATCTCGGCGGCGGCCAGCGCCCCCAGCGCGGCGCAGCCGGCGTGGTCGAGGCCGCGGACCAGGCCGGTGATGAAGCCGGCGGCGAACAGGTCGCCGGCACCCGTGGTGTCGACCACGTCCGCGACCGGAACGGCGGCCATGTCGTGCACCGCGCCGCCCGAGACCACGACGCAGCCGCGCTCGGCCCGCGTCACCACGGCGAGCGGGCTTTCCGCGCGTAACCCGACCAGCGCCGCGTCGAACCCCTGCGTTTGGTACAGGCTGACGAGTTCGGCCTCGTTGGCGAACAGGACGTCGACGGTGCCGTCGCGCACGAGGGCGAGGAATTCGTCGCGGTAGCGGCCGACGCAGAAGGCGTCCGACAGGCTCAACGCGACCCTGCGCCCGGCGGCATGGGCCAGTGCCGCCGCCTTGAGGAAGGCGGCCTTGGCGCCCGGCGGGTCCCACAGGTAGCCTTCGAGGTAGATCACGGCGGAGGCGGCCACCGTTGCCGGGTCGATGTCGGCCTCGGACAGGTCCTGGCAGGCGCCGAGATAGGTGTTCATGGTACGCTGCCCGTCGGGCGTCACCAGGATGAAGCAGCGCCCGGTCGCCGGGCCGGCGGCGGCGTGCGGCGTCGGGAAGTCGACGCCGGCGCGGGCGATGTCCTGCGCGAAGGAGGCGCCGAGGCGGTCGTCGCGGACGCGGCCGACGAAGCACGCCGCGCATCCAAGCTGCGCGGCGCCGATCACCGTATTGGCCGCCGATCCGCCGGACACGGTGGTGGTCGTGCCCATCGCGGCGAGCAACGCCTCGGCCGGCGCTTCCGCGATCAGGGTCATCGTGCCCTTGTGGAGCCCGTGCTCGACGAGAAAGCCGTCTGGCGCCTGCGCGATGACGTCCACGATGGCGTTGCCGATGCCGAGAATGTCGTAACGGACCGGTGGCATCGGCGAGGCTCCAGGGGCGACGCCGCGACGGGCGTTCAGCCACGGCACCGATCCAAGCGCGATGTCGGGACGCGGCGCTATCGCATCCGGGACGCGCAACGGTCAAGGAGAAGCGTCAGGTCATCAGCGGTCGGCCGGGTATGGCCGGCGGACATGAAAGACGCGCCGACGAAGGTGGAAAAACGATCTATCGGTCGGATCGTTGGGCAGCCCTTCGCCCGGCCGCCTTGCCTGCGCCGCGCCGCCGCCTAACCCAGGTCCCGTCGACGGGATGGATCGGGGCACCGCAGCGCCCCGATCCAGCATGCCCTGCAGCATACCAACCGCAACGATCGCGGCCGCGCGTGCGATCGGGTGTTTCCTTCGAAACCCTCCCGGACGTGCTGCGTGGACCAGAACTCGAACGGGGACGGCGTTACGCGATGCCCCGTGTCACAGCCCGTCGAAAAGGGCCGTCGACAGGTAGCGTTCCGCGAAGGACGGGATGATGAGGACGATGTTGCGGCCGGCGAAGGCCGGGCGCAGGCCGATCTCGACCGCCGCGGCGACGGCGGCGCCCGACGAAATGCCGGCGGGGATGCCTTCGACCCTGGCGAGCATGCGCGCGTAGTCGAACGAGGCCTGGTTGGTGACCTTGACGACCTCGTCGATGACGCGGGCGTTGAGGATCGGCGGTACGAAGCCGGCGCCGATCCCCTGGATCTTGTGCAGGCCCGGCTTGCCGCCGGACAGGACGGGCGAATCTTCCGGCTCCACGGCGACGATCTTCAAGCCGGGGCGACGCGACTTCAGCGTGTCGCCGACGCCGGTGATGGTGCCCCCCGTGCCGACGCCGGCGACGAAGGCGTCGACGTTGCCCTGGGTGTCGTTCCAGATTTCCTCGGCGGTGGTGCGCATGTGGATGGCCGGGTTGGCCGGGTTCTCGAACTGCTGCGGCATCACGGCGCCGGGTGTCGAGGCGACGATCTCCCCCGCCTTGGCGATCGCACCCTTCATGCCCTGCGGCGCGGGCGTCAGCACCACCTCGGCGCCGAGAAGCAGCAGCATCTTGCGCCGCTCGATCGACATCGACTCGGGCATCACCAGGACCAGCTTGTAGCCGCGCGCGGCCGCCACGAAGGCGAGTGCGATGCCCGTGTTGCCCGAGGTCGGCTCGACCAGGGTGGAGCGTCCCGGCTCGATGGTGCCGGCCGCTTCCATCGCATCGATCATGGCGACGCCGATGCGATCCTTGACGCTGCCGATGGGATTGAAGAATTCGAGCTTGGCGAGGAGGTTGGCCTTGACGCCCTTGGCCTTGGCCAAACGGTCGAGGCGCACCAGCGGCGTATTGCCGACCGTGTCCGTGATCGAGTCGTAGATGCGCCCGCGGCCGGGTACGGAGCGGGGCTTGTCGGCGTCGGTCGGCGTGCTTTGCGTCATGGTCGAACCTCGTCGCGCGTCGTTGAGGGTTTATGTCGGCGATCCCGTGCCGACCACAAGGGTCCCGAAGGTTCCTGTGGCCGGTGCTTCGCGGGTGACGGGACGCCGGTCGTGCCTATTGCGCGACCATCACCTGGCCGCGGATCTCGCCGCCCTTGTTCGCCGCCGTGTGGATGTTGAAGTAGGTCATGCCGTCCGTCAGGTTCTTGGCCTGCTCGTCGGTCAGCGTCGCTTCGCCCTTGATGGGGGACGCGACCTCCCCCTTGACCGGGATCTCGACGCCGGCCGCCTTGCCGACCGGCGCCGGGGCGTGGAAGTGCGCGGCTGTCGCGGGGCCGGTGAGGCCGGCATAGTCGACGCTGTAGGTCAGCTTCCTGGTGGCTGGATCGTAGTTTCCGACGAGCGTCCCCGTGCCCTTGGAGCTGTTCGGCGGCGTTTCGGCGCTGCTGGTCAACTCGCCCTTGATGTTCATGGGGGCGGCGAGCAGCGCGGACGCGCCGGCGAGCAGGGCGGTGCCGGCGAGGGCAACGTGCAGCATGGCTTTCATGGGTGTTCCTCCAAGTAACGGGCTTTCATGCCCACACATCGTCCGCGAACGCCGAAGGTCAACGCAGCCCATCGGCAGCCCATCGGCGGCTGCGCGTTCCCGCGCGTAGCCACGTCCCGGCGCGCCCGCTATAGGAAACCCCGGAGCCCCGCATGATCCGCCCCCACGCATGACCCCCGACGACACCACGCATTTCGGCTTCGCCGACGTCCGGCTCGACGACAAGCAGGCGCGGGTCGACGGTGTCTTCAACAGGGTCGCCGCCCGCTACGACCTGATGAACGACCTGATGTCGGGCGGGCTGCACCGCGCCTGGAAGGACCGGCTCGTTTCCGCCGTCAACCCACCGAAGCGGACCGGCTTCCGCCACCTCGACGTCGCCGGCGGCACGGGCGACGTCGCCTTCCGCGTGGCGCGCGCCGGCGGCCCGCTCACCGACGTCACCGTGCTCGACATCAACGCCGACATGCTGGACGTCGGGCGCGCCCGTGCCGCCAAGCGCCGGCTCGGCGACCGGGTCAGCTTCGTCGAGGCCAATGCGGAGAACCTGCCCTTCGCCGACGCGCAGTTCGACGCCTACACCGTGGCCTTCGGCATCCGCAACGTGCCGCGCATCGACCTCGCGCTGCGTCAGGCGCATCGCGTGTTGAAGCGCGGCGGCCGCTTCCTCTGCCTGGAGTTCTCGCGCGTGGAGGTGCCGGTGCTGCGCAAGCTCTACGACGCCTACTCCTTCGCGGTGATCCCGCGCCTCGGCAAGCTCGTCGCCGACGACGAGGCGTCGTACCGCTACCTCGTCGAGTCGATCCGCCGCTTCCCGGTGGCTGAGGAGTTCGAGGCCATGGTCGCCGCCGCCGGCTTCAAGCAGACCCGCATCACCAGGCTCACCGGCGGCGTGGTGGCGATCCACGCCGGCTGGAAGCTGTGAACGTCGCATGCCCGTGATCTTCGAGCTCGGCAGCTTCGCCCGGCTCGCGCGGGCGGGCTTCGTGCTGGCGCGCGCCGGCATCTTCACCGACATCGACCCGGCCTTCCTGCCGCCGCCGGCGCGCCTGCCGCTGTCGCTCGCCAAGCTGATCGGCCGACGCCAGGCACCGGGCTCGTCGCTCGACGCGCTGCCCGCGGCGGTGAGCCGGCTCGGCCCCTCCTACGTCAAGCTCGGGCAGTTCCTCGCCACGCGGCCCGACCTCGTCGGTCCGGCCGTGGTGCGCCAGCTCCAGCGCCTCCAGGACCGCATGGAGCCGTTCGGCCGCGCCGTGGCGGTGGCGCAGATCGAGCGCGCCTTCGGCACCAAGCTCGACACGCTGTTCGTGTCGTTCGGTGAGCCGGTCGCCGCCGCCTCCATCGCGCAGGTCCACAAGGCCCGCATCCGCGACACCTACGGCGAGCGCGACGTCGCGGTGAAGGTGCGCCGCCCCGGCATCGAGCGCATGCTGGCGCGCGATCTGTCCGACATGAAGGTGGCGGCGCGCTTCGTCGCCGAGCACTTTCCCGAAACGCGCCGGCTCAAGCCGGAAGGCGTGGTGGAAACGTTGGCGCGCAGCCTGCGCATGGAGACCGACTTCCGGCTGGAGGCGGCGGCGGCGTCCGAGTTCGCCGAGAACGTCGCGCGCGAGGCGGACTTCCGCATCCCCGCCATCAACTGGGACCGCACCGCCGCCGAGGTGCTGACGCTGGAATGGATCGAGGGCATCAAGCTCAGCGACGTCGGCGCCATCACGCGTGGCGGCTACGATCTGCGCCGGCTCGGCGCGGTGGTGATCCAGAGCTTCCTGCGCCACGCCATGCGCGACGGCTTCTTCCACGCCGACATGCACCAGGGCAACCTGTTCGTCGACCGGGAAAGCCGGCTCGTCGCGGTGGACTTCGGCATCATGGGGCGGCTCGGGCGCAACGAGCGGCGCTTCCTCGCCGAGATCCTCTACGGCTTCATCACCCGCGACTACCTCCGCGTCGCCGAGGTGCATTTCGAGGCGGGCTACGTGCCCCCGAGCCACCGCGTCGAGGACTTCGCCCAGGCGATCCGCGCGATCGGCGAGCCGATCCATTCGCGCACCGCCGACCAGATCTCCATGGCGCGCCTCCTCACCCTGCTGTTCGAGATCACCGGCCTGTTCGACATGAAGACGCGCACCGAACTGGTGCTGCTGCAGAAGACCATGGTTGTGGTGGAGGGCGTCGCTCGCTCGCTCGACCCGCGCCTCGACATGTGGTCGACGGCCGAGCCGGTGGTGCGCACCTGGGTCGAGGAGAACCTCGGGCCGATCGGCCGGCTCCAGGACGCCGGCGCCGCGCTCGGCACCGTCGCCAGGATCGCCGGCAACCTGCCGAAGACGTTGCTGCGCGCCGAACGCACGGTGGAGAAGCTAGAAGGCATGATCGACAACGGCGTCGAGTTCTCCCCCGACGCGCTGCGCGCCTTCGGCACCATGCAGCGCCGGGCGCAGCGCGTCACGCACTACGCGCTGTGGGCGCTCGTCGCCATCATCGTCTACTATGTCCTGCGCTGATCACCATCCTTCCCTAGCTTCCACATCGGGCTGCCCGTGTCCCTTTCCGGCAAGGCCATCCTCCTCATCGTCGGCGGCGGCATCAGTGCCTACAAGGCGCTCGACCTCGTGCGCCGCCTGCGCGAGCGCGGCGCCGCCGTGCGCCCGGTGATGACGGAGGGCGCCAAGTCCTTCGTGACGCCGTTGAGCCTCGCGAGCCTCGCCGGCGCGCCGGTGCATGACGCCCTGTTCTCCCTGACGGCCGAGGCGGCGATGGGCCATATCGAGCTGTCGCGCGCCGCCGACCTCGTGGTGGTGGTCCCTGCCACCGCCAACCTGATGGCCAAGATGGCGCACGGGCTCGCCGACGACCTCGCCTCGACGCTGCTCCTCGCCACCGACAAGCGCGCGCTGCTCGCCCCGGCGATGAACCTGCGCATGTGGCTGCACCCGGCGACGCAGCGCAACGTGGCCATGCTCAAGGCCGACGGCGTGCTGTTCTGCGGCCCGGAGGACGGGGCGATGGCCTGCGGCGAGTTCGGGCCGGGGCGGATGAGCGAACCGCTCGCCATCGTCGCCGCGATCGAGGCGGCGCTCGCGACCGACACGCGCCTGCCGCTGCCCGGGGTCAAGCCTGCTGCGCCGCCCGCCGGGTCGCTTGCCGGGCGCCGCGTGGTGGTGACCTCCGGCCCGACCCACGAGCCGATCGACCCCGTGCGCTTCATCGCCAACCGCTCCTCGGGCAAGCAGGGGCACGCCATCGCCGCCGCCGCCGCGCGGGCCGGCGCCGACGTGGTGCTGGTCAGCGGCCCGGTGACGCTGCCCGACCCCGCCGACGTCGCCGTGGTCCGCGTCGAAACCGCCGCCGACATGCTTGCGGCGGTGGAGGCGGCGCTGCCGGCCGACGTGTTCGTCGCCGCCGCAGCGGTCGCCGACTGGCGCGTCGCGGTGCAGGCCGGGCACAAGCTGAAGAAGGGGCAGGACGGCCCGCCATCCCTCGCACTCGCCGAAAACCCGGACATCCTCGCCACCGTCGCCCGGCGTACGGAAAATCGGCCGCGCCTCGTTGTCGGTTTTGCCGCGGAAACGGAGAACCTCGCCGCGCACTTCCGCGACAAGCTGAGCCGCAAAGGATGCGACATGATCGTGGGCAACGACGTCGGGCCGGGCACCGGCACCTTCGGCGGCGACGCGAACGAGGTCACGGTCGTCGACCGCGACGGCGCCGCGCAATGGCCAAGGCTGACGAAGGTGGAGCTGGCAGGGCGCCTCGTCGCCCTGTTCGCCGAGCGCCTCGCGGCGGGCCATCGGTGAGCGAGCACCCCGTCACGCTCAAGGTGCTGCCGAACGGCGAGGGCCTCGATCTGCCCGCCTACGCTACCACGCTCGCCGCCGGCTGCGACCTCGTCGCAGCCGTGCCGGCCGACGCGCCCGTGGTGCTGCGCCCGGGCGGGCGATCGCTCGTGCCGACCGGCTTCGCCCTCGCGCTCGACCCGGACTTCGAGGCGCAGGTGCGCCCGCGCTCGGGTCTCGCATTGCGTTACGGGGTGACGGTGCTGAACACGCCGGGTACGGTCGATGCCGACTATCGCGGTGAGGTGCAGGTGCTCCTCGTCAACCACGGCGACGAACCGTTCAGGGTGACGCGCGGCATGCGCATCGCGCAGATGGTGCTGGCGCCTGTCGCGCGCGCGCGCTTCGTGCCGACGGATGGCCTCGACGACACCGACCGCGGCGGTGGCGGCTTCGGCTCGACCGGCACGGACATGTGAGGCGCTATCCGCCTAGGCGCCGCTGAGGTTCTCGAAGAAGTCCTTCATCTTGGTGAAGAAGCCCGACGCCTCCGGCTGCGTCTTGTGCGACGACTCCGTCTCGAACTCGGCGAGCAACTCGCGTTGCCGGCGCGTGAGGTTCTGCGGCGTTTCCACCGTCGCCTGGATGTAAAGGTCGCCGACGTCGCGGGCACGCAGCACCGGCATGCCACGCCCGCGCACCTTGAACTGCTTGCCGGACTGCGTGCCCTCGGGGATCTTCACCTTGGCCTCGTTGCCGTCAACCGTGCGCACCGCGATCTCGCCGCCGAGCGCCGCCTGCACCATGGAGATCGGCACGCGGCAGAACAGGTCCGCCCCGTCGCGCTGGAAGAAGGGGTGCGGCTTGGTGGACACGAAGATGTAAAGGTCGCCCGCCGGGCCGCCCCGCGTGCCGGCCTCGCCCTCGCCGGCAAGCCGGATGCGGGTGCCGTCCTCGACGCCGGCCGGGATGTTGACGCTGAGTTGGCGCTCGCGGGTCACCCGCCCGGTGCCGGAGCAGGACGGGCAGGGGTTGTCGATCATCTCGCCGCGTCCGCCGCAGTTCGGGCAGGTCCGCTCGATGGCGAAGAAGCCCTGCTGCGCCCTCACCCGGCCGTGGCCGTGGCACATGGCGCACTGCTTCGGCTTGGCGCCGGGGCGCGCGCCCGAGCCCGAGCAGGTATCGCAGGACACGCTGGTCGGCAGCTTGAGGCTGGCGTTCTTGCCGTTGAACGCGTCCTCGAGCGTGATTTCCATGTTGTAGCGCAGGTCCGAGCCGCGCCCGGCGCCACTTGCGCCGCGGCTGCCGCGCCGTCCCACCATGTCGCCGAACAGGTCGTCGAAGATATCGGCCATGGAGGAGCCGAAGCCGTCGCCGCCACTGAAGCCACCGCCGCCGTTCTCAAAGGCAGCATGACCGAAGCGGTCGTAGGCGGCCCGTTTCTGACCGTCGGAGAGCACCTGGTAGGCCTCGTTCAGATCCTTGAACTTGGCCTCGGCCTCCTTGCCGGGATTACGATCGGGATGGCAACCCATCGCCGCCTTGCGGAAAGCGGACTTCATTTCGGCGTCGGTCGCCGTGCGCGCGACGCCGAGGACTTCGTAATAGTCGCTCTTGATGGCCATCGTTTGGGTCCCGCTCGGCCGCGTTCACGCGAAGTGAATGGACCGGCGCCTGTGAGCAGAAGGACGCTCGCATTGTCCCACGGTCTGCTCGACACAGGGAAGCAAGAAAACGGCCGCCGGCCAAGGCCGGCGGCCACCGTGCCCGAGAAGCCTCAGGCCCGACGCGCCATCAGGCGGACTTCTTGTGGTCCTCGGGGCCGACTTCCTTGAAGTCGGCGTCGATGACGTCGTCATGCGCGGCACCGCCCTCGGCGGCCCCGGCCGGTGCGCCCGCCTCGGCCTGGGCCTTGTACATGGCCTCGCCGAGCTTCATCGAGGCCTGGACCAACTCGTTCGTCCGGGTCTTGATCGCCTCGACGTCCTCGCCTTCAAGCGCGGTCCTCAGCGCGGCCATCGCGCCCTCGATCGCGCTCTTGTCGGCGCCCGACACCTTGTCGCCGTAGTCGACCAGCGACTTCTCGCCCGAGTGGATCATCGCCTCGCCCTGGTTCTTGGCGTCGACCAGTTCGCGGCGCTGCTTGTCGGAAGCGGCGTTGGCCTCCGCGTCGCGCACCATCTTCTCGATGTCGGCGTCGCTGAGGCCGCCCGAGGCCTGGATGCGGATCTGCTGCTCCTTGTTGGTCGCCTTGTCCTTCGCCGTCACGTTGACGATGCCGTTGGCGTCGATGTCGAAGGTCACCTCGACCTGCGGCACGCCGCGCGGCGCCGGCGGGATGCCGACGAGGTCGAACTGGCCGAGGATCTTGTTGTCCGCCGCCATCTCGCGCTCGCCCTGGAACACCCGGATCGTCACCGCCGTCTGGTTGTCCTCGGCGGTGGAGAAGACCTGGCTCTTCTTGGTCGGGATCGTGGTGTTGCGGTCGATCAGCCGGGTGAACACGCCGCCCAGCGTCTCGATGCCGAGCGAAAGCGGCGTCACGTCGAGGAGCAACACGTCCTTGACGTCGCCCTGGAGCACGCCGGCCTGGACCGCGGCGCCGATCGCCACGACCTCGTCGGGGTTGACGCCCTTGTGCGGCTCCTTGCCGAAGAAGGACTTCACCACCTCCTGGACCTTGGGCATGCGGGTCATGCCGCCGACCAGCACCACCTCGTTGATCTCGCCGGCTGTGAGGCTGGCATCCTTCAACGCCTTGCGGCACGGCTCGACCGTCTTTTGGATGAGGTCGTCGACCAGCGCCTCGAACTTGGCGCGGGTGAGCTTCAGCGTGAGGTGCTTCGGCCCCGACGCGTCGGCGGTGATGTAGGGCAGGTTGATCTCGGTCTGGCTCGACGAGGAAAGCTCGATCTTGGCCTTTTCGGCCGCCTCCTTCAGGCGCTGGAGGGCCAGCTTGTCCTTTTTGAGGTCGATGCCGTTCTCTTTCTTGAACTCGTCCGCAAGGTACTCGACCAAACGGTTGTCGAAGTCCTCGCCGCCGAGGAAGGTGTCGCCGTTGGTCGACTTCACCTCGAACACGCCATCGCCGATCTCCAGGATCGACACGTCGAAGGTGCCGCCGCCGAGGTCGTAGACCGCGATGGTGCCCGAGCCCTTCTTGTCGAGGCCGTAGGCGAGCGCCGCCGCCGTCGGCTCGTTGATGATCCGCAGCACTTCGAGGCCGGCGATCTTGCCGGCATCCTTGGTGGCCTGGCGCTGGGCGTCGTTGAAGTAGGCGGGAACGGTGATCACCGCCTGGGTGACGGTGGTGCCGAGGTGGGCCTCGGCCGTTTCCTTCATCTTCTGCAGGGTGAAGGCGGACACCTGCGAGGGCGAGTACGACTTGCCGTCGGCCTCGACCCAGGCGTCGCCGTTCTTGGCCTTGTTGATCTTGTAGGGAACGAGGCCGATGTCCTTCTTGGTCATCGGGTCTTCGAAGGTGCGGCCGATGAGCCGCTTGATCGCGAAAAAGGTTCGCTCGGGATTGGTCACGCCTTGACGCTTCGCCGGCTGGCCCACAAGCCTTTCGCCATCATCCGTGA
>CAXTFM010000055.1:13281-19599 GCA_964243435.1 uncultured Beijerinckiaceae bacterium | reverse complement strand
CGGCAAGGCCGCGCTCGCCGCCGCCTCCGGCTGCACCGCGGCCGTCGTCAACGCGCTCGTCGCCGACGGCGCCCTCACGCTCGAAGCCCTCGCCGCCGAGCCCGTCGCCGACACGCCCGACCCCGACTTCGCCCCGCCGGCGCTGAGCCCGGATCAGGCCACGGCGGCGCGCAGCCTCGCCGAAACGGTGGCCGCCGGCACCGCCGGCGTCACCCTGCTCGAAGGCGTCACCGGTTCGGGGAAGACGGAGGTGTACTTCGAGGCGGTGGCCCAGGCGCTGCGCGACGGGCGGCAGGCGCTGCTCCTCATGCCGGAGATCGCGCTCACCGCCACCTTCCTCGACCGTTTCGCCGCGCGCTTTGGCACCCGGCCGGCGGAATGGCACTCCGGGATGGGCGCGAAGCGCCGCCACCTCGTGTGGCACGCCACCCATGGCGGCGAGGCGGCGGTGGTGGTCGGGGCGCGCTCGGCGCTGTTCCTGCCGTTCAAGAACCTCGGGCTCATCGTCGTCGACGAGGAGCACGAGGCCGCCTACAAGCAGGATGACGGCGTCAGTTACCACGCCCGCGACATGGCGGTGGTGCGCGGGCAGCTCGAAGGGGCGCCGGTGGTGCTCGCCTCCGCCACCCCGTCGCTGGAAACCCAGGCCAACGGCCGCAGCGGGCGCTACCGCCGCCTCGTCTTGCCCGACCGCTACGGCGGGCGGGCGATGCCGGCGGTCGCCACCCTCGACCTGCGGCGCGACGCGCCGGCGCGCGGGCGCTGGATCGCGCCGGGGCTGGAGCGCGCCGTCGCCGACACGGTGGCGCGCGGCGAACAGGCGCTGCTGTTCCTCAACCGGCGGGGCTACGCGCCGCTCACCCTGTGCCGCGCTTGCGGGCATCGCTTCCAGTGCCCGAACTGCTCGGCCTGGCTCGTCGAGCACCGCTTCCGCCACGCCCTGCAATGCCACCATTGCGGCCACACCGAGCGGCGTCCCGACGCCTGCCCGCACTGCGAGGCGGCGGGCGCGCTGATCGCTTGCGGTCCCGGCGTCGAACGCCTCGCCGAGGAGGTGGCCGAGCGCTTCCCCGCCGCGCGCACGCTGGTGCTGTCCTCCGACCTGCTCGGCGGGGCGGAGCGACTGCGCGGTGAACTCGACGCGGTGGCGGATGGCGAATGCGACATCGTCATCGGGACGCAGCTCGTCGCCAAGGGCCATAATTTCCCGCTGCTGACGCTTGTCGGGGTGATCGACGCCGACGTCAGCCTGTCGAGCAGCGACCCGCGGGCGGCGGAGCGCACCTTCCAGCTCCTCCAGCAGGTCACCGGGCGCGCCGGCCGCTTCACCCGGCCGGGCAGCGCCCTGCTGCAAACCTGGCAGCCCGAGCACCCGGTGATCCGCGCCCTCGTGTCGGGCGACGCCGAACGCTTCTATGCCGCAGAAACGCGGCAGCGGGCGCGGGCGGGGCTACCGCCGTTCGGGCGCCTCGCCGCCATCATCGTGTCCGGCCCGGAATTCTCCGCCGCCCAGGCCCATGCGCGCGCCCTGGCGCAAGCCGCCTTCCGGCTGCCCGCCTCCGGGCGCTGGACGCTCGCCGCCGCCGGCGGCTTGCCCCTGCCCGAGGACACCGTGCTGCTCGGGCCGGCCGAGGCGCCGATCGGCCTCGTCGCCGGGCGCCACCGCTTCCGCCTGCTCGTCAAGGCGCCGCGACGCAGCGACCTGCAAGGTTTCCTGCGCGCGCTCGCGGCCGCGGCGCCCCCCGCCCGCGCGGGCATCCGCGTCGGCTTCGACGTGGATCCGCAAAGCTTCCTTTGAAGGGTGAACTCAGGCGCCGTTCTGCTTGTCGAGTTTGCGGACGCCGCCGACGAGGCGGGCCCAGCCGTCCTGCACTTCCGTGGACAAGCCGCGCATGTTGTCGGACACGACGTCCCAGTTGACCATGCGCGGCGCCGGCCGCCCGTCCGGCCCCGGCGCGCTTCCCAGCGCGTCGGTGACGTAGGCGACGCCGATGGTCAGAATTATCCCGACGATCAGGCCCGTCGTGAAACGCATGGAAGTCTCCGGCACGCACGCGTCTCGGGCCAATGGGGACCGGTCGGCCCGATCCTGGCATCGGATGCGTTCGGTACGGGCAACGCTTGCCGCAGGGCAGCGTTCCTGCTGGGGTCGCGCTGCACCTCTACCCGCCGAGCCCCACGCGCAGGACGTCCCGATGTCGCTGAAGATCGAAGACTACGCCATGATCGGCGATTGCCAGACGGCGGCGCTGGTCGGGCGCGACGGCTCGATCGACTGGCTGTGCTGGCCGCGTTTCGATTCGCCGTCCTGCTTCACCCGGCTCCTCGGCGACGAGGAGAACGGGCGCTGGCTGCTCGCCGCGGCGGACGAGGGAGCCACCGTGACCCGCGGCTACCGCCACGAGACGCTGATCCTCGAGACGCGCTACGAAACGGCGGAGGGCGCCGCCCTCGTCATCGACTTCCTGCCCGACACGCGGCCGCAATGCCACGCGGTGCGCATCGTGCAGGGGCTGCGCGGCACCGTCCGCTTCCACAGCGAACTCATCATCCGGCCGAACTACGGCGTCGCCATCCCCTGGATACGCCGCGACGAGGACGGCAGCCTGCGCGCCGTGGTGGGCATGGATGCGCTGATCCTGCGCTCGGTGGTCGATTTCGCCCCCGACGGCAAGCGGCACTGCGCCGAGTTCACCGTCGCGGCCGGCGAACAGCAAAGCTTCGTGCTCAGCTACCACCTGTCCTTCGATGAGCCCCCGCCGCCGCTCGACGCCGCCGCGGCGCTGCGCTGGACGGAGGAGCGGTGGACGCAATGGACGGGCGTGTTCAAGGACGCCGGCCGCTACCGGGACATCGTGATGCGCTCGCTGATGGTGCTGCGCGCGCTGATCTACCAGCCGTCCGGCGCCATCGTCGCCGCGCCGACCACCTCCCTGCCCGAGGAGCTCGGCGGCGAGCGCAACTGGGACTATCGCTACTGCTGGCTTCGCGATGCGACGCTGAGCCTTCTCGCCCTGATGAACGGCGGCTACATGGACGAAGCCAAGCGCTGGCGCCGCTGGCTGCTCAACGCGATCGGCGGCGACCCGTCGCAGATCCAGATCATGTACGGCATCGGCGGCGAGCAGCGCATTCCCGAAATCGAGATCGACGCCCTTGCCGGCTACGAGAACTCCAAGCCGGTGCGCGTCGGCAACGCCGCCGCCGGACAGTTGCAGATCGACATCTACGGCGAGCTGCTCGACGCCCTCTACCAGGCGCGCCGACGCGGCTTGACGACGGACGACGACGACTGGACGGTGCAGTGCGAGTTGCTGAAGCACCTGGAAAAGGTGTGGCAGGAGAAGGATGAGGGCATCTGGGAGGTGCGCGGCGGCCCGCAGCACTTCACCTACTCCAAGGTGATGGCCTGGGTCGCCTTCGACCGGGCGATCAGGACGGTGGAGGAGTTCGGCCTGCCCGGCGACGTTTCGCGGTGGCGCGGGCTGCGCGACACCATCCACGACGAGGTCTGCGCCAAGGGTTGGAACGAGAAGGTCGGTGCCTTCACCCAAAGCTACGAGTCGGACAAGCTCGACGCGTCCATCCTTCTCGTCTCGCTGACCGGCTTCCTCGAGCCGGACGATCCGCGCATCAAGCGCACGGTCGAGGCGGTGGAGCGCCACCTGATGAAGGACGGCTTCGTCCAGCGCTACATCACGGAAGGCAGCGACGGGCTGCGCGGCAACGAGGGCGCCTTCATCGCCTGCTCGTTCTGGTTCGTCGACAACCTCGTGCTGATCGGCCGCCGCGACGATGCCCGCGCCATGTTCGAGCGTCTCATCGCGATCCGCAACGACCTCGGCCTGCTATCGGAGGAGTACGACACCGGCAACCGGCGCATGATCGGCAACTTCCCGCAGGCCTTCTCCCACATCGCGCTGATCAACTCGGCCTTCAACCTCGACAAGGACAGCGCCCCGGCCGAGGAGCGTTCGGGCCATGCCGCGAGGGACACGCCGGCGGGGTAGCTAGGCGGCTTCCGCCAGGGCCGCCACCCGGTCGGGAAAGGCGGAGGCGAGCGCCGGCTTCGTTGCCGCCACAACGCCGCGCTCGGTGATGAGCCCGGAAACGTAGCGGGCCGGCGTGACGTCGAAGGCGTAGTTCAGCACGGGGCTGCCTTCGGGCGTGACGCGAACGCGGCTGACGCGGCCGTCGTCGCCGAGCCCGGTCATGTGGGTGACCTCCTCGGCGCCGCGCTGCTCGATGGGAATGGCCTTGACCCCGTCGTCGATCGCGAAGTCGATGGAGGACGAGGGCGCGGCGACGAGGAAGGGCACGCCGTTGGCCGCCGCCGCCAGCGCCTTGAGGTAGGTGCCGACCTTGTTGCACACGTCACCCGTCGCGGTGGTGCGGTCGGTGCCGACGATGCAGCAATCCACCATGCCGTGCTGCATCAGGTGGCCGCCGACGTTGTCGACCACCACCGTGTGCGGCACGCCGTGCTGCCCCAGCTCCCACGCCGTCAGCGACGCGCCCTGGTTGCGCGGGCGGGTTTCGTCGACGAAGACGTGGACGGCCATGCCGGCCTCGTGGGCGGCGTAGATCGGCGCCGTCGCGGTGCCCCAGTCGACCGTCGCGAGCCAGCCGGCGTTGCAGTGGGTCAGGATGTTGAGCGGGCGGGCGCGCGGCGCCAGCGCGCGCAGCCGCTGCAGCCCGTGCGCGGCCATGGCGCGGCAGGTGGCGACGTCCTCCTCAGCCATCGCGTCGGCGCGGGCGAAGGCGGCGGCGCGGCGCTCGCCCGGCGGCAGCGGGAGCAGCGCGGCGCGCATGGCGTCGAGCGCCCAGCGCAGGTTGACGGCGGTGGGACGCGTCGCGAGGAGAACGCGGCAGGCTTCGTCGAGACGGGCGTCGTCCTGCGCCGTGCGAAGGGCGAGTGCGACGCCATAGGCGGCGGCGACCCCGATCAGCGGCGCGCCGCGCACGTGCATGTCGCGGATGGCACGCGCCGCGTCCTCCAACGTCGCCAGGGTGACGATGTCGAAGCGGTGAGGCAGCGCGACCTGGTCGACGATGGCGACCGTGCCGTCCCCGGCGGACCAGATGCTGCGCCGCGCTTCGCCGTTGACGTTCATGCGACACCCCCGTGGTCCAGAGGTCCGCTTACAAGGGTTTCAGCAACCTTTACAGATGCTGCCCTGAATTTTGTTGTCCTCGCGCTCGACGCCCTTGTCGAGCGAGGTGGTGCCGCCGCTTTGCGACTCGCCGGGATGGGGCACGGTTGCGCCCGTCGAGGTAATGTTGCCGCTCCTGACCCCGGCGCCGCCTGGGCCACCCGTGTCCCGCCCGCCGTTGAGCGGACGTTCCTGGGCGCGGATCCCCTGCGGTGCGGCGACGATGGCGATAAGCGCCACGGCCGAAAGCGTCGTTCTCATCATCACATCCATCCTTCGAACCCGAAAACGCCTTGTTGCGGCTTGGGTTGCCGGGGAAAGCTGCATGGCGCCCGGCCGGCCGCGCGGCAGCAGAGCTTAACAATCCGTTAGGTAATCCTTGCCAAACCTGAACCGCAGTCCCCAAGCCGGCGGATCGAGAGAAAGATGACCTCTGCTGTTGAGAGCACCCCGGACGACCAGGACCGCACCGTGGCGTTGAGCACGACGGACGGCGCCGAAGCCTTCCTTCCCGGCTCGGACGCGCCCGCCGCGTTCCGCTCGGTCGGATCGTGGCTGCTCGATTATAGCGCCCACGCCGCCATGATCGTCGGGCTCGTTGGCTTCGCCTGGACGGTCAGCAACCATGTGGTGAGCCGCCCGGCCGCGCCCGCCGCACAAGCCGCCGGCGGCCACGCCGCCGCAAACCCGACGCCGAAGGCGGACGAACTCGCCGACCTGCGCCACGCCAACCAGCAGATCGCCGAAGACCTCCGCCACCTGCGCGCCGACCTCGACCGGCTGGGCGGCACGGTGCGCGACGACAAGACCGCGGCCAGGGTGCACGCTCTGCAGGCCGGTCTGGAAAGCGTGCAGAACGGGCTGAGCGCCGCGCGCGGCGAAACCACGGCCGCCGTGGCCCAGATCAGCAGCAAGCTGGAGAAGGTCGAGCACGAGCCGGCAAACACGTTGCGGCAGCTCAGCGAGCGGTTGGGCAAGCTGGAGCGCAACGCCGTCGACCCCGCGCCGACCGGCTCGCTCGCGCCGAGGACCGCCGCCGCGGCGACCGCTCCCCTGCCGACGCCACCGGCGAAACCCGCGCCGGCCAAGGTGGCGAGCCTGGACGTGGTGCCGCACAGGGCGGAAGAGGCCAAGCCGCAGGATGCCAAGGTACAGGACGCCAAGG
>CAXTFM010000055.1:0-13181 GCA_964243435.1 uncultured Beijerinckiaceae bacterium | reverse complement strand
GCCAAGGTACAGGACGCCAAGGCACAGGACAGGGCGCAGGACGCCAAGACGGTCGACAATCGCCCGCCCGTGCTGCCGAACTACGTCGTTCGCGACGTCTACGAGGGCGTGGCGATCATCGAGGGCCGGCGCGGTCCGATGGAGGTGGTGCCCGGCGTCAGCATCCCCGGCGCCGGCGTGGTGAAGTCGATCGACCGCCACGGCGGCGGCTGGACGGTGACGACCACCAAGGGGCTGCTCGCCTACGCCGCGCCGCCGCGGGACTACCGCCGCGCCAGCCGCGGTGCCT
Organism: uncultured Beijerinckiaceae bacterium; assembly: GCA_964243435.1. Taxonomy (GTDB): domain Bacteria; phylum Pseudomonadota; class Alphaproteobacteria; order Rhizobiales; family Beijerinckiaceae; genus RH-AL1. The sequence continues at coordinate 12,892 of CAXTFM010000055.1, read as the reverse complement.
ACCCCTACGGCGCGGACTTCTGAAGCGACGCGGGGCCGGCGGTGCCGGCCCCGCTCGTCCCTTAATCCGGCTTGTCGAAATCCTTGGGGTCGAACGCGCGCAGGGTCGAGCAGAACTCGCAGGTGACGCCGATGCGGCCGTCGTCGCCGATCATGTCGGTGCGCTCCTGCGGGGTGAAGCGGCGCAGCATCGCCTCGATACGGTCGCGCGAGCAACGGCAGGCGTCGTGAACCGCCTGCGGCTCGAACACCTTGACCCCGCGCTCGTGAAAGAGCCGGTAAAGCAGCCGCTCCGAGGACAAAGTGGGGTCGACGAGTTCGTGGTCCTCGATGGTTTCGGCGAGCGCAACCGCCTCCGTCCAGGCGTCGTCGAGGTCGACGTTGGGCGCGCGGTAGCTTTGCGGCGCATCGCCGGGGTCGAGGTCGATCCGGCGCTGGCGCTCGGGCGAGTCCGGCAGGAACTGCACCAGCAGCCCGCCCGCGCGCCAGGACGCGCCCTCCCCTGTCACGTTCTCGGCGACGGCGAGACGCACCAGCGTCGGGATCTGCTCGGACTGGCGAAAATACTGGTGGGCGGCGGCCTCCAGCCCCTGACCCTCCAGCGCCACGATGCCCTGGTAGCGCGACGCCTCGCTGCCGCGCTCGATGGTGAAGGCGAGGTGGCCTCGCCCGAGCAGGTCGCTGCGCGGCGCGTCGGCGGCACGCTCGGCCAGCCTGCCGGCATCGAAGCGGGCGAAGGCGCGCAACCGGTCCGGTGCGTCGAAGTCGACGACCAGCATGTCAATGAAGCCGTCGCTCTTGGTTTGCAGCTGGAAGCGGCCCTCCATGCGCAGCGCCGAGCCGAGCAGCACGGTCAGCGCCGCCGCCTCGCCGACGAGGCGGGCGACCGGGGGCGGATAGTTGTGCTGCGCCAGGATGTGGTCGACCGCCGGCCCCAGGCGGACGACGCGGCCGCGCACGTCGAGCGGCTCCACCGCGAAGGGCAGCACGAGGTCGTCGTGGCCGAGGTCGGATACGGGACGCGACAGGTGGGGATCAGGGGCGTGCGTTTCCGCCATCAGTCCATCGCCCCGAGGCACCAGGCCAGGATGCCTTTCTGCGCGTGCAGGCGGTTCTCCGCCTCGTCGAACACCACCGACTGCGGCCCGTCGATCACCTCGTCGGTGACCTCCTCGCCGCGGTGCGCCGGCAGACAGTGCATGAAGATCGCGTCCTTGGCGGCGAGCGCCATCAGCTTGGCGTCGACCTGATAGGGCTTGAGCAGCTTGGCCCGCGACGTCTTCTCCTCGTCGCCCATCGACAGCCAGCAGTCGGTGACGACGCAATCCGCGCCGGCCACCGCCGCGCCGGGGTCCTCCAGCAGCACGACGGCGCCGTCCCCGGCCTGTGCGCGCACCTCGAGCGGCAGCGCGAGGGAGCGCGGCGTGGCCACGCGCAGGGTGAAACCAAAGGCGTGCGCGGCCTGCGCCCAGCTCGCCAACACGTTGTTGACGTCGCCGCACCAAGCCACCGTGCGCCCGGCGATCGGCCCGCAGCGTTCCTCGAAGGTCAGCATGTCGGCCATGATCTGGCAGGGGTGCGAGCGCTTGGTCAGGCCGTTGATCACCGGCACGTCGGCATAGTGCGCCAGCTCCGTCACCGCGGAATGGTCGAGGATGCGGATCACGATGGCCTCGACGAAACGCGACAGCACGCGCGCGGTGTCGGCGATGGTTTCGCCGCGCCCGAGCTGCATCTCCTTGCCGGTGAGCATGATGGTGTCGCCGCCGAGCTGGCGCATCGCGACGTCGAACGACACGCGGGTGCGCGTCGAGGGCTTGTCGAAGATCATGGCGAGCGTTTTGCCGGCGAGGGGCCGGTCCACGCCGGGCTGGCCCCTGCGCCAGCGGGCCTTGAGCGCGACCGCGTGGTCGAGGATGCGCCGCAGCTCCGGCGCCGGCACCAGGGCGAGGTCGACGAAGTGGCGGACCTCGCCCGCGTCGCTTGGAAGCGTACGCGTCATTCCGCGGCTCCCCGCTGGAGGTGCGCGGTCGATACCTGCCGGCACACGGCGTCGAGGCGGCGTACGCCCTCGTCGAGTTCGGCGTCCGTGATGACGAGTGGCGGCAGCAGGCGCACGACGTTCTCCGACGCCGGGATGACCAGCACCCTGTTCTCGCGCGCGGTGGCGGCGAACTCCGCCGGCGGCACCCGCAGCTCCAGGCCGAGCATCAGGCCGACGCCGCGCACCCCGGCGACGACGTCGCCGTACTTGCCCTTCAGCGCGGCGAGCTTGGTCTTGAAGCGATCGCCCTTGGCGGCGACCTCGGCGATGAAGCCGGGGGCGAGCACCACGTCGAGCACCGCGTTGCCGACCGCGCAGGCGAGCGGGTTACCGCCGTAGGTGGAGCCGTGGGTGCCGACCACCATGCCGCGCCCGGCCTCGGTCGTGGTCATGAAGGCGCCGAGCGGGAAGCCGCCGCCGATACCCTTGGCGATGGCCATGATGTCCGGCCTGACCCCGACGTGCTCGCAGGCGAACATCCTGCCCGTGCGCGCGACGCCGGACTGTACCTCGTCAAGGACCAGCAGCAGGCCGTGGCGGTCGCAGATGTCGCGCAGTGCCGGCAGGAAGTCGCGCGGCGGCACCCGGATGCCGCCCTCGCCCTGGATCGTTTCGACAAGGACCGCGGCCGTCTCGGGCGTCACCGCCGCCTCGACCGCCGCCGCGTCGCCGAAGGCCACGCGGTCGAAACCCGGCGCCTTGGGGCCGAAGCCCTCGATGTACTTGTCGGTGCCCCCTGCCGCGATCGTCGCGTAGGTGCGGCCGTGGAAGGCGCCGGTGAAGGTGATGATGCGGTAGCGCTCGGGGTGGCCAGCGGCGGCGTGGTACTTGCGCGCCGCCTTGATCGCGCCTTCCAGCGCCTCGGCCCCGGAATTGGTGAAGAAGACGAGGTCGGTGCAGCTCGCGGCGGCGAGGCGCGCGGCAAGACGCTCGGCCTGCGGGATCTCGAACAGGTTGGACGTGTGCCACAGCTGCTGCGCCTGCGCCGTCAGCGCCGCGACGAGGTGGGGGTGCGAGTAGCCGAGCGAGGCCACGGCGATGCCGCCGCCGAGGTCGAGGTAGCGCTCGCCCTCGACCGTGTCGAGCCAAGCGCCCTCGCCGCGCGCGAAGGCGAGGGGGTAGCGCGCGTATGTGGGCAGAATGGCGGAGGTCACGTCGCGCTCCCTGCGGTTCGAGCGGTTCGGTCGCCTGGGTTCGCCCGCCCGCAAAGCAAAAAGCCGCCCGGTGGAGGGCGGCAGTGCCGGTCGAGGTCGCGCGCGACGTCACCGAGCAACTTAGGTGCTTCCCACCAGCCGGTCAAATGCCGGATCAGTCCGACTGGCCAAGCACGCGGTAGAACTCGGTCAGCTGGGCGCTCATCGGCAAGCGCAGGTTCTCGCCGCCCGGCAGGGTGCTCTGGAACCATTTGCGATAGTTGGTGGTGAGATAGTCGTTCGTCGCCATCCCCTCGAAGCTGGCGCGCACGGCATCGGCGAAGCCGGCGTCGTCCTTGCGGAACATGATCGCATAGGGCTCGTAGGACAGGTAGTCGCCGACGACCGCGAACCTGCGTCCCTCCGGCTTGGTGGCGATCAGTCCCGACAGCAGGATGTCGTCGGACGCCATCGCGTCGACCGTTCCCGTCGCCAGCATGGCGTAGGCGGCGTCGACGGAGGGCTGCTCGACCAGGGTGATCGGCGGCGACACCCGGCCGGCGATGCCCTTCACCACCGGGTCGGTGGTGGTGCCGGTCGCCACCGCCAACCGGCGCCCGGCGAGGTCGCGGTAGGACGAGACGGCCTTGCCGTCGGCCGGCGCGAGCGGCGCCATCAGCTTCACGCCGGCAAGGAAGATGGTGGGGGAAAAGGCGACCGTCCTGGCGCGCGTCTCGTTGGCCGTGGTGGAACCGCATTCCAGGTCGATGGCGCCGGAGGTGACCATCGGCAGGCGCGCGTCGGCCGACACGGGCACGTAGGCGATGCGCACGCCCTTCTCATAGGACGGGGCGTCCGGCTCCAGCAATTCGAGGCCGAGGCGGCGGGCGACCTCGCCGGCGATGCCGTGGCAGATGTCCACGGAAAAGCCGACGGGCTGGCCGGCCCTGTTGGCGAAGGCGAAGGGAGTGGCGTTCTCGCGGTAACCGATCTGGATGGTCCCGCGGTCACGGATCGTCTTGAGCGTGCCGGTCAGCACGACATCCTGCGCCCGCGCGCCGGGAAGGGGGCAGACGACCATGGCCGCCAGCGCGACGGCGTAACGCGCCCAATGCCTCATGTCGGCTCCCGTCCGGCTCGTTTGTCCATGATTAACAAAAGCGTAGGAGCCGACGCGCGCGGAGGCAAGCGGATTCAAGGGCGATGCCGTGCGTTTACCCCCGTCCGGCGGCGAGGCGTTCGGCGGCGGCGAGGTCGTCCGGGCTGTTGATGTTGAAGAACGGGTCGAGCGGAAGCACCGGCCAGGCGACGGTCGCCACCGCGTGGCGCGCGAGGAGGTCGCGGACGCGGCGCACGCCGTCGTCGACCACCGCGCGGCGAATGGCGTCGCGCAGCGCCACGGACCACAGCGCGATCACGGGATGAACGTCGGCGTGCGCGCCGCCGCCCGAAGCGGCGCAGACGATCTCCGCGCGGTCGGCGACGCGCTTGTCCTGCAGTCTGGCGACGAGGTCGTGCGGCAGGAACGGCGTATCGGTCGGCACCGTCAGGACGAAGGGCTGCTCCGGATGCGTTTCCGCCGCATGGTCGAGCCCGGCGAGCACGCCGGCGAGCGGCCCCGGCTGGCCGCCGATCGCGTCGGGCACCACCACGCAGCCCAAACGCGCGAAGCGCGCGGGATCGCCGTTGGCGTTGATGACGACGTGATCGCACTGCGCGCGCAGGGTCGCGACGACGCGCTCCAGCACGGGGGCGCCACCAATGGGCCGCTCGCCCTTGTCGCCCCCGCCCATCCGCGTCGCCCGCCCGCCCGCCAGAACGATCCCGATCATCGCCTTAACCCTCCGAAAGCGGGGGAACGCCTGGGAACGCGACATGGTCCGACCCAACGCATAGCTGCGATGCGTCGTCGGCAAAGCGGGTACGTCGGCGATCCACCGCACCCGCTTGTCGCATTTCACCGGCGCGAATGCGGGGTCGGCACGCCGTGACCGGCAAGGGTGCAGGTCACGGCCACGTTGTTTCGCTATGCGGTCCCGGACAGTCTAATTGCAGAACCGCTGCCATGCGCTGCAATGGAAAGATCCAGCGTCGTCTATGACACCGGTTCGACAGCTTTGCTTGAATATTTACGAAGTCGTCGAAATTCAGGCAACAATAAGCTGGCAAAATCCGGACATTTCGGACGCTGGCTGCTTCAAAAATAAATCTAAGTCAAGATTTACGCGCGCTTTCATCCATCATTAGACGCCCCGCATCGCAATGGATACGGAGCGTACAGTTGTTCAAGAGTGTTTTCATGGCTGCCGGCGTGTTGATCGTCGGCATGACGAGTTTGGCGACCACCGCGACGGCGAGGACCCATTCCACGCGTTCGCGGACGCACCATGAAAGAATCGCGAGATCCCCGGCGTCGCACCATCACGCAATCCACCGTATCCGTCTGGCGCACGGTGCGGCGCGACGGACGCATCGCCGCGAGGCGCGCGCCCGACAGATCGCCGCGCCGGCGGCGGGCAAGCTGGTGCAAACGGGACGCGCCTCGTTCTACAGCGGCGGCGGGCGCACGGCGGCGGGCGGCGTCGTCGGTGCGGCGACCTGCGCCCATCCTTCGCTGCCGTTCGGCACGCGGGTCCTCGTCACCAACCTCGTCAACCTGCATCGGGCGGTGCTCACGGTGAACGACCGCGGCCCCTTCGTGCACGGCCGGGTGATCGACGTGTCGCGCGGCGCGGCCGGCGTGCTCGGCATGCTGCAAACGGGCATCGCCAACGTCCGCCTGGAGGTGCTGGGCCGTCCGGGCTGAACCGGCGCCCGCGGCGGCGGCGCGACGACCTCAGGTGAGGATGAGGTCGCCGCTTCGCGCCACGTCCAGCGTCGGGTCGTCGCGCAGCGCCTGCGCGACGAGGGCGTCGGTGGCCGGCTCGATGGCGTTCTGCAGCGCGCTCATGAAGTCGCGCCTGGCCAAACCCGGCGGGATCGGCGGCAGGAACTCGATGACCACCGTCCCCGGCCGCCGCAGCATGCTGCGGCGCGGCCAGAACAGCCCCGTGTTGAGGGCGACGGGCGTGCACGGCACCCCCGCGCGGGCGCACAACGCCGCCACCCCCGACTTGTAGGCCGGCGGCATGCCCACCGCGCGGCGCGTCCCTTCGGGGAAGATGATGATCTGCCGCCTTTCCGCGAGCTTGCCGCGCACCGCCTCCTGAAGGCGCGGCAGGGCGCTGGCGCGCTTGTCGCGGTCGAGCCCGATCTGCCCCGTGGCGCGCAGGTACCACCCGAAGAGGGGGATCGCCATCAGCTCCTTCTTCAGGATGTAGGAGAACTCGCCGAGCACGGCGACGAGGGCGAAGGTTTCCAGGAACGACTGGTGCTTGACCGCCAGGATGGAGCCGCCCCGGGGGATGAGGTGGGTGTTGCGGAACTCGACCCTGGTCCCGCAAATGACGTCGAGGGCCAGCAGCGACGAGCGCGCCCAGAACCGCGCGAGGGCGAGGCGGACCGGCAGCGGCATAAGGAGGCAGGGCAGTCCGCCGATCATCAGAACGGTGATGATGATGTAGAACACCACGTTGAACACGGCCGAACGCAGAATGAGCATCTCACCTCGAAGGCCGGCAAGGGGGCCGGCAGGGATGCCGACGGGCGACCGTAGCCGAAGCGTGGCGGAACGTCGAACGGCGTGGCGGGACGGCGCCGGTTTCGTGGCCGGGCGTTGCCGCGAAGCCGCAGCCGCCCTTGCTCGCACCGCTGCGGCCTTCCCGACCGGGGACCGCGGCAACATCTTTCCGCCTAACAGGCGGAGGTAAGGTCGGCGCCGCAGCCGGCGGCACCGGCGTGACGATGCGAGCCATGAGCGACCACAGCCCAACCATGCCCCTGCGGCCCGCGCCGGTCGATGCCGCACCGCTGGACGCAGCACCGCTCGACGCCGCGCCCCTCGGCGCCGCATCTCTGGACCCGGCGCTGGCCCGCCCCGGCGACGGACCGACCAAGCGCCTGTATCGCTGGACGATGGGCTTGGCGGAAACGCGCCACGCCCCCTTCGCGCTGGGCCTCATCGCCTTTGCGGAAAGCTCCTTCTTCCCCGTGCCGCCCGACGTGATCCTGGTGCCGATGTCGCTCGCCCGGCCGCGCCGCGCCTGGATGTACGCGTCGATCTGCACGGTCGGCTCGGTCGCCGGCGCGCTGCTCGGCTACGCCATCGGCGCGCTGCTCTACGGCACGGTGGGGCATTGGCTCATCCACCTCTACGGCTACGACGCGCGCATCGCCGGCTTGCAAACCTTCTTCGCGCAGTGGGGCTGGGCCTTCATCCTGGTCAAGGGGCTGACCCCGATCCCGTTCAAGCTCGTCACCATCTTCTGTGGGCTCGTCGGCTACAACCTGCCGCTGTTCGTGGCGCTGTGCGCCTTGACGCGCGGCGCCCGCTTCTTCGTGCTCGCCGTCCTGCTCACCCTGTTCGGGGAAACCATCAAGCGGCTGCTGGAGCGCTATTTCGGCGCCTTCGTGATCGTGCTGGCGCTGATGGTGGTGGCCGGCTTCGTGATCGCCGCCAAGGTGATCTGAAGCATGGACGCGCGCGTCGCCCCGGTGGAGCAGCGCCCGTTCGGCGCGGCGGCGCTCGTGCTCGCCCTCGCCCTCGCCACGATCGCCGGCGCCTTCGCCTTCCAATGGGCCGGCTACGCGCCCTGCGAGCTGTGCCTCAAGGAGCGCCTGCCCTACTACGCCGGCATCGTTGTCGCCGCAGCCACCCTCGCCCCGGCGTGGCGTGGGCCGCGCCACGGAAGTACAAGGGTCGCGGCGGCGGCCGGCTTCGCCGTGCTCCTCATCCTGTTTCTCGGCAGCGCCGGCGTCGGCGCCTATCACGCCGGCGTCGAATGGGGCTGGTGGCCCGGTCCCTCCGATTGCACGGGGACGCCGGCCCGCGCGGCGACCAGCGCCGACTTCCTCGCCCAGCTGAGGACGGTACGGGTGGTGCGCTGCGACGCGGTCGCGGTGCGCGTCGCAGGCCTGTCCCTCGCCGGCTGGAACGCGGTGGTGTCGGTGGTCGTCGCCGCCACCGCCGGCGCCGGGCTGCGAGCGAGCCTGCCCGGCCGTCGGCGCGTTGCGGCACGCCCGCCCGGCCGCTAGGGATGGTCCGGGCGGAAGCGGGAGCGTGGTGATGAAGGTCGCGGTGGTCGGCGCCGGGCTGATGGGCCATGGCATCGCGCAGGTGTTCGCCGTGAACGGCCACGCCGTCGCGCTCTACGACGCGGCGGAGGCCGTGCGCGCCGGCGTGCGCGACCGCATCGCCCGCAACCTCGACGAACTCGGCCAGTCGCCCGACGCGCTGGACGACATCACCGTTCGCGACGACCTCGCCGCGGCGGTCGGCGATGCCGACCTCGTCGTCGAGTGCATCGCCGAGGACCTCGCCGCCAAGCAGGCGCTGTTCGCGGCGATCGAGCCGCTGGCGCGCCCCGACGCGGTGCTCGCCACCAACACCTCCGTGATCCGCGTCACCGACATCATGGGCGGCTTGGAACGGCGCGAGCGGGCGTTGGCGACACATTGGTGGAACCCGCCCCACCTCGTGCCGCTCGTCGAGATCATCGGCACGCAATGGACCGACCCGGCCGTGGTCGCGGCGATGATGGATCTCCACGCGAGCCTCGGCCAAACGCCCGTCCATGTCAGGAAGGACGTCAACGGCTCCATCGGCAACAGGCTGCAGATGGCGATGTGGCGCGAGGCCATGCATCTCGTCGAGACGGGCGTCGCCGACGCGGCGACGATCGACGCCGTGGTGAAGCTGAGCTTCGGCCGCCGCCTCGCCGTGCTCGGCCCGACGGAGAACGCCGATCTCATCGGCGTCGAGCTGACGCGCGCGATCCACGCCAACCTGTTCCCGACGCTGGACGCCCGGCCGCATCCCTCGCCGCTGCTCGACGAGCTGATCGCCGCCGGACACCTCGGCATGCGCACGGGCGAGGGGCTGCGGCGCTGGACGCCGGAGCAGGCCGAGGCGACGCGCCTGCAGCTGGCAACCCACCTCGCCCGCGCCAAGATCGCGGAACGATGACGGGCGGACACGGGCGCGATGCGGCAGGGGTGACCGGGCGCGCGGACGACCGGGGCGCCGCTACTCCGACGTCCCCATCTCGTCCTTGACCTGCTTCTGCGTTTCCCCCGGCGAGCGGGAGCCGCCGGCCGGTGCGATGTCCTCGCCGCCGAGCGGCGGCATGTTCTCGCCCTTGGGCGACTTGTTGGTCGTGCCGCCCGGATTCTTCATCGTCGGATCGGGATTGCCGGACCCCGCATCGTCCGGCTTGCTGAAAACCCTGCCCGGAACATCGCGCGCCATGTGCAGACCCCTGGTGTTCGATCGGCCGGCCGGTGAGCCGACGAGCGGCCAACACCCGGCGTGCATGCCGGTTCACGCTTCCGGACGTCGCATGGTCTCCCCCTGCGCGGGCGCCATCGGCGTCGAGGGCAGGCCCGGCACGTCGGCCGCCATGGCGAACAACAGGCCGGACTGCGGGTAGCGCGCCATTTCCGCCTCCGAAAGACCGCGCCGCGACGTGCTGATGAAGAGCGTGCGCAGGTCCGCGCCGCCGAAGCAGCAGCTCGTCGCGTGCGGCACGGGCATCGCGATGACGGCGTCGAGCGTCCCGTCGGAAGCGTAAACGTTGAGGCGCGCCCCGCGCCACACCGCGACGAAGACACGGCCCGCGCCGTCCACCGTCAGACCGTCGGGCACGCCGACCTCGACCGGCACCCGCGCGAAAGGGCGGCGGTTGGTGGCGGAGCCCGTGTCGAGGTCGTAGTCGTAGGCCCAAACGGTGCCGCCATGGGTGTCGGCGAAGTACATGGTGCGCCCCGCCGGGTCCCACCCGAGGCCGTTGCTGATGCCGATGCCTGGCTCCACCACCTCCAAACCGGACGCGGTGTGCCGGTACAGCGCGCCGGTCGGCGGCAGGTCGCGGCTCGCCCGCACGTGCATGGTGCCGGCCCACAACCGGCCGCGCGGGTCGCACGACGCGTCGTTGAAGCGGTTGTCGCCGTGCATGTCGGGCCGTGCCAGGCAGCGGACGTGCGAGCCGCCGAACTCGAGCTCGCAGATGGCATCGCCGATACCCGCGACGACGCGCCCGCAGCGGTCGAGAAGGGCGAAGCCGACGCTGTTCTCCACCTCGTGGGTGTCGCAGCGCCCGCTTGAAGGATGCCAGCGGTGGATGCGGCACCCGGTGATGTCGACCCAGTACAGGCGCTGGCCGTCCGCGTCCCACCAGGGTCCCTCGCCGAGATCCGCCCTGGGCAGCGCGTCGAGGGCGGTTGGACTCGGCATGGTGGGCTCGCTGTTCAATCGGCGCGAATCCCCTTCTAATTGGGCAGTTCGACCTCCACGGCGAGGGCGGCGCGGGCGCGCAGCTTTTCCGTCTCGCTTTTCAGCTGGCCGCAGGCGGCGAGGATGTCGCGCCCACGTGGCGTGCGCACCGGGCTGGCATAGCCGGCGGCGAAGACGATGTCGGAGAAGCGCTCGATGGTCGCCCAGTCCGAACACTCGTAGCGCGTGCCGGGCCAGGGATTGAACGGGATCAGGTTGATCTTGGCCGGGATGCCCTTGAGCAGTCGCACCAGCTCGCGGGCGTCGGCGGGCGCGTCGTTGACCCCCTTCAGCATGACGTACTCGAAGGTGATGCGCCGCGCGTTCGAGCTGCCGGGGTAGGTGCGGCAGGCTTGCAGCAGGTCGGCGATCGGGTGGCGGCGGTTCAGCGGCACCAGTTCGTCGCGCAGCTCGTCGCGCACGGCGTGGAGCGAGATCGCCAGCATCGGGCCGGCCTCGCGACCGAGCGCCTCCATGCGCGGCACCACCCCGGCGGTGGACACGGTGACGCGCCGGCGCGACAGCGACAGGCCGTCGCCGTCGCAGATGACACCGAGGGCGTCGCGCACGTTGTCGTAGTTGTAGAGCGGCTCGCCCATGCCCATGAAGACGACGTTGGTGATCGAGCGATCGCCGGTCGGGATCAGCCCATCCGTCGGCGGCACAAGGCCGGGGTAGTCGCCCAGCCGGTCGCGGGCGACGACCACCTGCGCGGTGATCTCCGCCGCCGTCAGGTTGCGCACCAGCTTCTGCGTTCCGGTGTGGCAGAAGGCGCAGGCGAGCGTGCAGCCGACCTGGCTGGAGATGCACAGGGTGCCGCGGTCGTGCTCGGGGATGTACACGCATTCCACCTCCGAGCCGCGGCCGTCCGCGGTGCGGTCGCCGGGGTGCGGGGCGAGGCGGAGAAGCCATTTGCGGGTGCCGTCCTTCGACACCTGCTCGCCCACCACGGCCGGGCGCGCCAGCGTGTAGTGCGCGGCGAGCGTCGCCCGCAGGTGCTTGGACATGTTGAGCATGGCGTCGAAGGAGGACGCGCCCTGCCAGTAGATCCAGTGCCACAGCTGGGCGACGCGCATGCGGCGCTCGCGCTCGGGCACGCCGACGGCGGCGAGCGCGGCGGCGAGGCCGTCGCGGGTCAGGCCGACGAGGGAAGGCGCGGCGGGCATGGAGGTGACGGGCATGGGGACGGCGGGCATGGGGACGGCGGGCATGGGGACGGCGGGCGTGGAAGCGGCGGGCGTGGAAGCGGCGGAGGGCGCCGGGCGGGCGAGAACGTCGGACATGGCAAGGGTGCTAGCACGAAAAGGGGGCGTGGCGGATATGGGTGCGGCGCCGGCCCTCGCACGTTGGGCGAGCGTGCCGGACGTGCCGGCGGAGTTGGCCCCGTGAAGCTTTACACCCCCTTGCTCGTCCTCCCCCTGCTGCTGTTGCCGGCCGTTCCGGCCGGCTCCCAGGAGGATGACGCGACGACCGCCATCGACGATGTGCCGCACATCACGATCGTCGGCACCGCGCGACGCGACGTGGCGCCCGACCTCGCGACGCTGAGCCTCGGCGTCGTCAACGAAGCGCCGGGCGCGGCGGAGGCGGCGCAAGCCAACGCCGACGCCGCGCAAGGCGTGGTCGCGGCCGCGCAGGCCGCCGGGGTGGTCGTGGCCGACATCGCCACGCGCGCGCTCACCCTGGAGCAAACATTCGACGAGGTGACCGACGCGGCCGGGCGCGTCACCGGGCGCCGCCCGCGCGGCTTCGCGGCGAGCCACGGCTACGCCATCCGCGTGCACGACCTCGCCAAGCTCGGCACCCTGGTGCAGAACCTCGTCGCCCGGGGCGCGAACCGCTTCGATGGCGTCACCTTCTCGCTCGCCGACCCGCAACCCGCGCTCGACCGGCTGGCGGCGGAGGCGGTGGGCAACGCCAAGCGGCAGGCGGCGCTGGTCGCCGAAGCGGCGGGGGTGCGCCTCGGCCGCGTGCTCCTCGTCGAGCGCCCGGACGAGACGGGCGGCCGGCCGACGCCGTTCGCCGGCGTGATGCGGGCGGCGGCCCCGGTGCCGGTCGAAGCCGGCATGCAAACGCTGTCGGCCGCGATGGAGGTCACCTTCTCGGTCGAATGACTTGCTCGATCGAATGACTTGCTCGATCGAATGGCAGGCCTCGTCGGAGGGCGGGCGTCAGTGCGCGTCGCGGCTCGCGCCGTTCCGGGTCGCGCCCTCGTGCGCCGGAGTCGCCGGCACGACCCGCAGCGTCGCCAGGCGGTTGCGCACCTTGCGCTGCACCTCGAAGCGGAAGCGGTGGAAGGTGAACACCTGCCCCGTTTCGGGAATGGCGCGGGCCTCGTGGATCACCA
>CAXTFM010000054.1:0-19730 GCA_964243435.1 uncultured Beijerinckiaceae bacterium | reverse complement strand
GCTTTCCGCTGATGGTGCGCGCCATGCGGCTGTCCTTCGAGGCGATCGACCCGCGCCTCGTCGCGGCGGCCGGCACGCTCGGCGCCGGCGCGGCGTGGCGCTTCGTCCTCGTCACACTGCCGCTCGCCCTGCCCGGCTTGATAACCGGCGCGCTGCTCGCCTTCGCGCGCGCGCTCGGCGAGTTCGGCGCCACCATCACCTTCGTGTCCAACATCCCCGGCGAAACGCAGACCATCGCCGCCGCCATCTACACGGACGTGCAGAACCCCGACGGCGACGCCGGGGCGCTGCGCCTCACGCTGGTGTCAATCGCGATCTCGCTCGTCGCCGTGGTGGCGTCCGACCTGCTGCAGCGCGGCGCCGAGCGGCGCCTGCGCGCGGCCGGCTGAGCCGGCCCACGCCCGTGCTCGACATTTCCCTGCGCAAGGTGCTGCCCGGCTTCGCGCTCGACGTGGCCTTCCGCAGCGACGCCCGGCTCACCGCCCTGTTCGGCCGCTCCGGTTCGGGCAAGTCGGTGACGCTCGGCCTCGTCGCCGGGACCATCCGCCCGGACGAGGGCCGCGTCGCGGTGGACGGCACCACGCTGCTCGACACTGCGCGGCACCTGCGCGTGCCGATGCACCGGCGCCGCATCGGCCTCGTGTTCCAGGACGCGCAGCTCTTCCCGCATCTCAGCGTGCGCCGCAACCTCCTGTTCGGGCGCTGGTTCGCCGGGCGTCGCAGCGAGGGCATCGGCTTCGACCACGTGGTGGACACGCTGGGCCTCGGCGGCCTCCTCGCACGCGCCCCCGGGCGGCTGTCGGGCGGCGAGCGCCAGCGCGTCGCGATCGGACGCGCGCTTCTCGCCAACCCGCGCCTGCTCCTGTTCGACGAACCGCTCGCCGCCCTCGATCGACAGCGCAAGCTCGACATCCTGCCGCTCATCGAGCGATTGCGCGACGAGTTCGCGATCCCGATGCTTTACGTGTCACACGCGCCGGAAGAGGTGGTGCGTCTCGCCGCCACCGTGGTCGTGGTGGAACGCGGCAGGGTCGCGGCATTCGGCGCACCGGAGGCGGTGCTCGGTGCCGCGTTGCGCGGGGACGGCGCCGAGCGTCGCTTCGGCCGCGCCTCCGTGCTCACCGTGACCGCAGGCGCGTGGGACGCGGCCTTCGGCTTGACCGCGCTCGACCACCCCGCCGGGCAGCTTTGGCTCGCCGGACCCGCCGGCCCGGCCGGGCGGCCGTTGCGCGCCCTGGTGCGCGCCACCGACGTCAGCCTCGCACCGGGCGACCCCGGCCCCCTGTCGATCCGCAGCGCGCTCGCCGGCCATGTCGCCGGCATCGAGGAGGACGGCCCGCTCGCCGCCGTCACCGTGGCGCTGCGCGGCGGCGGCACGCTCACCGCCCTGGTGACGCGCCGCGCGCTCCACGACCTCGCGCTCGGCCGCGGCGCCCCGGTCAACGCGCTGGTGAAGACGGTGGCGCTCGACGAGGGCGCCGTGTCTTAAGTCCGAACACGTTGGCGACGCACGCCTGTCGACAAGTCAGGACGGGAGCGCTACGCAGCGGAGCACCATCGCCACGCCGCACAGGAGCCACGGGGTTTCATGGCCGTTGCAAACACGCCGTCGCAGGCATCGTCGATCGAGCCGTCGCGGCGCGACTTCCTATACATCGCCACGGGCGCGGTCGGCGCGGTCGGCGCGGCCAGCCTCATCGTGCCGCTCGTCAGCCAGATGCAGCCCGACGCGCAGGTCATCGCCGCCGGGGCGCCCATCGACGTCGACATCAGCGCCATCGCCCCCGGCCAGCAGATCCTGGTGAAATGGCGCGGCCACCCGATCTTCATCGTCCACCGCCCGCCCGAGGCGCTGAAAACGCTGCAGGACCCGTCCCTGGTGTCGAAGCTGTCCGACCCCGACTCCAAGGTCGTGCAGCAACCGGACTACGCCGAAAACTGGCACCGCTCCGTCAAGCCGGAAATGCTGGTGCTGGTGGGGGTTTGCACCCACCTCGGCTGCATCCCGAGCTTCCAGCCGGAGAAGGGCGAGGTCGACGCGAGCTGGGTCGGCGGCTACTTCTGCCCGTGCCACGGCTCGAAATACGACCTCGCCGGGCGCGTCTACAGCGGCGTGCCGGCGCCCTACAACCTGCCGGTGCCGCCCTACACCTTCACTAACGACACGACACTGCGCATCGGCGAGAACCCGTCGGGCAGCAGCTTCGACCTGTCCAACGTGGCGGTGCTCTGAGGGGCGCCTCAGCGGTAGTGCGCCCCGCCGTTGACGTCGACCACGGCACCGGTCATGTAGCCCGCCCCCGGTCCGCACAGGAACAGCGCCACGGCGGCGACCTCCTCCGGCCTGGCCAGGCGCTTCAACGGATAGTGCTCGGGCTCGAAGCCGAGGCCGGCGATCATGCCGGTGTCCACCGGCCCCGGCGCGATGGCGTTGACCAGAACGTTGTTCGGCGCGCCCCGGCGCGCCAGCCAGCGCGTGAAGGAATGAATGCCGCCCTTGCTGAAGGCGTAGTGCGGGCCGGAGCGCAGCCCGCCCATCCAGCCGGCGATGGAGCCGAACAGCACGATGCGCCCTTCCCCGCGCGCGGCCATGCCGGGCAGCACCGCCCGCGTGAGGTTGAGCGGACCCTTGACGTTGGCGGTGAGCACCCTGTCGAGCGCGGTGTCCCAGTCCTCTTCCGTCCAGTCGTCGCCCGGGCAGACCGCCGCGCAGTCGATGAGGCCATAGACCGGGCCGGCCGCCGCGACCAGCGCCTCCACCTCCGCGCGCCGGCTGGTGTCGCAGCGGTACGCCGTGGCATGCCCGCCGAGGTCGCCGACGTGCTCGGCGATCCGTCGCTCGTCGAGATCGGCGAGAAGCACGTCGGCGCCCTGCTCGACGCAGAGCCGCGCCGCGGCGCCGCCGATGCCGCCCGCCGCCCCCGTGATGAGGATACGCCGTCCGGTGAGGTCGATGGGTGATGCCATGGCGTGCTCCCTTCTCGTCAGCGCGCGGCGCGCAGGCCGCCCCAGGTCCCGGCGTGCGAGCCGGCGAGCCAGCCGGCGTCGACGGGCAGGTCGATGCCGGTGATCGCGCCGGCATCGTCCGAGAACAGGAAAGCCACCGCGCGCCCGATCTCGACGGGCTCGACCATGCGGCCCATCGGCGTCGCCTCGCGGATGCGTTCGGGGTCGCGCTCGCCGTTCTGGATCGCCGCCTGGATCGCGGGGGTGTTGACGAAGCCGGGTGACACCGCGTTGACCCTGACGCCGGAACGACCCCACTCGGCGGCGAGGCAGCCGGCCATGTGGACCACCGCCGCCTTGGCCGGCGCATAAGCGTGGAGCGGCGCCGCGCGCGAGGCGGTAATGGAGCCGGTGACCACCATCGTCCCGCTGCCGCGCTCCGCCATCCGCCGCCCGGCGGCGATGCAGGACACGTACACCCCGCGCAGGTTGACGGCGATGATGCGGTCGAACTCGGCGAGGCTGAGGCGCTCGGGCGGGACGGGTGGCTGCAGCACGCCGGCATTCGCCATCAGGGCGTCGACCGGGCCGAAGCGGCGTTCGACATCGTCCAGCACGGCGTCGGTCGCGTGCTCGTCCGTGACGTCGAGGGCTACAGCCGCGGCGCCGATGGGCGCGGCGGCGGCGCGGCCGCGCGCGCCGTCGAGGTCGGCGATGACGACGCGCCATCCGCGTTCTGCCAGCACCCCGGCCGTGGCAAGGCCGATGCCGCTGGCGCCGCCCGTCACCACGGCGACGCGACCGCGCCCCTCGTCCCGCCCCGCCATGCCATGCCTCCCGCGCCGCGCCCAAACGGGAGAACGTCGCGGCCGGCGCGTCGATCCGGCCGCAATCCCGACATTGGTCGGGGGGTCAGCCGGTATCCGCGTCGCCCGGCTGCGGTGGCGCCAGCGGCGTGAACAGGCAGCGGTCGGGCTTGAGGTCGAGCAGCGGCGTGCCGTCGAGGCAGTCGAGGCCGCGCACCAGCACGCTCGCCCCTTCCACCGCGACGAGGGTCGCGACCGAGGTGCCGAGCGGGTTCGGCCGCACGGGCGAGCGCAGGGCGAAGGTGCCGCGCACGGTGCCGTCGTCGGCGGGGCTTTGCAGCACGAGGTCGCGGCGCGACAGGTGCAGCCAGTAGATCACCTCGACGCGGGCATAGGCGGCAAGGCCCGCGAGCGCCGCGACCCACGGCTCGAACACCTCGATGCGGCACACCGGCCCGTCCGGGCGACCCTGCCGGGGCGCGAGGCGCCGCGCCGTCCAGGGCGTGCGGATCACCCCGATGAACTCCAGCCCGGCATCGCGCGCTGCGGGTGGCGCCACCACCCGCTCGCCCGCTCGCACCTCGTTCTCACGCACCATGGCTCCGCCTCGCGTCGGCTTCGGGATGCCGGGCGCCGACGACGCGCCGGCCGCTCGGGGTCGCCTCGACAAGGAGGTCGAGGCCGTAAAGACCGCTCAGCCGCTCGGCGGTGAGCAGTTGCGCGACCGGACCCGTGGCGAAGCGCCCGCCCGGCGCGATCACCGCGGCACGGTCGGCGACGGCGAAGGCCTGCTCGGGCTCGTGGGTCGACACCAGCACCGCCAGCCCCTCCGCGGCGAGGCGGCGCACCGTGGCGAGCACCCGCTCGCGGTTGCCGAGGTCGAGGCTGGCGGTCGGCTCGTCCATCACCACCACGCGCGCTTCCTGGGCCAGCGCGCGGGCGATCAGGGCGAGTTGCAGTTGCCCGCCGGAGATGCGGGTGGCGTCGCGCCGGGCGAGGTCGGCGATGCCGAGCGCATCCAGCGCGGCGAGCGCGGCGGCGGTATCGCGCGGGCCGGGCGTGGCGAAGGCGCCAAGCGTCGCCGTGCGCCCCATCAGCACGAGGTCGAGCACCGCATAGGCGAAGGCGCCGGGCCGCGCCTGCGGCACGTAGGCCAGCCGCCGGGCGATCGCCTGGCGCGACAGCACGGCCATGTCGGCATTGCCGAGGCGCACCGCGCCACGGATCGGCGGGATCAACCCGAGCAGGGTGCGGAACAGGGTGGTCTTGCCGACGCCGTTGGGGCCGAGCAGGCAGGTGACGCTGCCGGGGGCGATCGCGAGGTCGATGTCCGCCGCCACGATCCGGGCGGCGTAGCCCACGGCGAGGCACTCGGCGGCGAGGCCCTCCTCCGGGACGGGCCTGGTCAGGCGGGCCGCCTGCGGCCGCGCGCCAGCAGCACCACGAAGACCGGGCCGCCGATCAGCGCGGTAAGCACGCCGAGCGGGATCTCGATGCGCGCCGCCGCGCGCGCCAGCGTGTCCACCGCCACCATGAAGGCGGCGCCGAGCAGCACGGATGCCGGCAGCAGCCGGTCGAAGCGCGGCCCGACCACAAGCCGCGCCATGTGCGGCACCATCAGCCCGACCCAGCCGATGACGCCGGACACCGCCACGGCGGCGGCGGTGGCGAGCGTGGCGCCGGCGACCACCGCGAGGCGGGTGCGCCCGACATCGACGCCGAGGGCGCGCGCCTCGTCGTCGCCGAGCGACAGCACGCCGACGCGCCAGCGCAGCAGGTGGAGCGGCACCAGGCCGAGCGCCACCGCCGGCAGGGCGGCGGCGACGTCGGGCGGCTTCACCCCCGACAAGCTGCCGAGCAGCCAGAAGGTGATGGCGGGAAGCTGGTCGTAGGGGTCGGCCAGCACCTTGACCAGCGAGATGGCGGCGCCGGCAAGCGCCCCGACCACGATGCCGCTCAACACCAGCACCAGCACGTCGCCATTCCCGCGCAACGCCCGCGCCAGCGCCGCCACCGCCGCCACGGTGGCAAGCCCGCCGGCGAAGCCGAGGAGCTGGATCAGCGCCACCGGCAGGCCAAGCAGGATGCCGGCGACCGCGCCGAGCCCGGCGCCGGTGGAAACGCCGAGGATGTCGGGCGACACCAACGGGTTGCGGAACAGGCTCTGGTAGGCGGCGCCCGCGGCGGCGAGCGCCGCCCCCACAAGCGCGGCGGCGAGCACACGGGGCAGGCGCACGGCGAACAGCACCGTGGTCGCCGGCCCGGACGACACGCCGCCGGCGAGCCGCCGCGCGATCGTGACCAGCACGTCGGAGGGCGCGATGGGGTACGGCCCGACGCCGGCGGCGACCAGCACGGTGAGCGCGAGCAGCAGCGCCAGGCCGGCGAGCGCCGTCGCGGTGCGGGGCGCCGGAAGCGGCCTCAGCCGAGCGACCCGTCGAGCAGGTGGGCGAGCGCGTCGTCCGGCGGGTCGACCTGGTAGAACAGGTGGAAGAAGCCCTTCACCTCCTGGCGCAGATCGCCCTCGGCCTCGGCGGGGTAGAGTGCGTGGAGAAGCCAGGTCAGGCCGATCAAGCGGTTCACCGAGGGCGGCGCGTCGATGAAGCCGAAGGGCAGGTTCGGCGCGAGCACGACGCGCCCGCGCGCCACCGCAGGGATGGCAGCCCACGCCGGCATGTCGCGGACGTGTTCGCGAAAGGCGCGGTCGAGCGTCACCACCGTGTCGGGCGCCCAGGCGATGACCTGCTCGGGCGACACGCGGACGAGCCCTCCCTTCTCGCGCACCCCTTCGGCGACGTTGGTCGCGCCGACGCGCTCGACGATCTCCGTGTTGATGGAGCCGCGCGAGCCCGTTTCCAGCCCCTCCGGGCCGCGGGCGAGGTAGACGCGCGGGCGTCGTGCCTCCGGCACGGCGGCGCGCACGCGGTCGACGGCGGCGAAGTTCGCCTCCGCCGCCTTGGCCAGGGTCTCGCCGCGCTCCGGCACGCCGAGGATGCCGGCAAGCAGGCGCAACGCCCCCGGCGCGTTGTCGAAGCGCCCGTCGATCAGCAGGTAGGGAATGCCGGTCTGCGCCTGCACGCGGTCGGCGAGGGAGCGGTAGGTGTCGTTGATCGTTCCGTAATCGATGATGAGGTCGGGCTTGGCGGCGATGAGGCGTTCGAGGTTGAGCGTGTCGCCGCGCCCGGTCAACCGTCCGAGTTCCGGCAGGTCGCGCACGGCCGGCAGCAGGAACGCCCTTTCCGCCGGGCGCGGGGCGCGCACCCAGCCGATCATGTCCTGCGGCGCCAGCACGTAGAGCAGGGTCGAGGCCGGAGGCCCGGCGGCGAAGACGCGCGCGACGTGCTCCGGCACTTCGACGTGCCGGCCGGCGGAGTCGGTCACGCTACGCGCGCCCGCGGCCGACCCGGCGAGGAGCAGCAGGGCGAGTGCGATCAGCGCGTCGCGGCAAGGGCGAAGCATGGCGGCGTTCCCAGGTCGGAGGCGTCAACCCAGCGCGACGCCCTCCCTGCCATGGAGGATAGCCGGGCGGCACAGCCTTTGAAACGTCGCCGTGCCCGACCGGCGGGGTCAGTCGACCTTGCTGCCGGGCGGCAGGAACGGCACGGGCACGAAGAAGCGACCGCCCACCGTGCGCAGCGCGTTATTGGGGCTCGCCATCGCCGCGGTGCGCAGCGCGACGAGGAGTTGCCCGGCGGCGGTGCGCGACCAGAACCAGCCGTCAATCTGCCGGCTCGCCGGCGCCAGCCCGTCCGCCTGGGCGGCCTCGGAATAGAATGCCTTGATGTCGTCGGCCATGAAGCGCACGGCAAGCGCCGTCGTCGCGTGCGGCGGCACTACCGGCAGCGCGCCGGCGAGCACGGCCTCGGCACAGCCCGCCCACTCGGCGGGCGCCTGGCCGCAAAGGCCGACGGTGGTGCGACCATGGCGTGCCCGTGCCCGCTTCCAGGCCGGTTGCAACGCCTCCACCTCGTCGGCGAAGCGCCGGACGAGGTCGCCCCCTTCGGCCG
Organism: uncultured Beijerinckiaceae bacterium; assembly: GCA_964243435.1. Taxonomy (GTDB): domain Bacteria; phylum Pseudomonadota; class Alphaproteobacteria; order Rhizobiales; family Beijerinckiaceae; genus RH-AL1. Next base: position 11,971 of record CAXTFM010000054.1, on the reverse strand, counting down.
TATCCGAAATCGGCGGGCACCAGTCGGGACGGTCGTGCCAACCCGGCGGGTCGTCGGGGAAATCCTCCAGGATAGCCGGGCCGTCGGCACGCTCCAGCAGGTGCAGCGCGTCCATCAGCACCCGGCGCTGGAAGGACGCGTCCTCCGGCTCGCCGAGCGGCCGCCCGAGTTGGAAGGGTGTCCACAACCCGCGCGGCGGGCACACCTGCTCCATCTGATAGCGGACGAGGCCGAGCGCCACGGTGGCGAAGCCGCGTTCCTCCATCATGTGACCGAGCGCGCTCACGGCGCGCGTGCAGATGGGTCAGACGGGGCTGAGCAGGATGCTGTCGATGCGTTCCTGCCGGAGTTGGCCGGCGATCTGGTCGGCGCCGTCGGCCATGCCGGCGGGGTCGGACGATCCCATGATGGTGTAATGCGTCTGCGCCACGCCGCCGATCACGCCCTCGGCTGCCAGCTCGCGCATCCGGTCGACGGGGTGGACGGTGTTGATGTCGCGCTGGAAGCCGGACCGGTCGAAGTTGATCGACACGTGGCTCATCAGGATGTCGGCGGCCGGCGTGTCGTCCGGCAGGGTGCGTACCTCCGCGGTGCCGAAGGCGAAGGGCGCGTCGCCGCGCCTGACGAGGGCGGCCGAGCTGACGAGGGCGATGCGCCGTTCCGCCAGCGGCGGCCCGCCGACGAAAGGTCGCGTCGTGAAGCTCGGGCACGGCACCGTGGTGACGGCGGTGCGCGTCGGCTCAGGTATGTCTTCGGGTCGCGCCATGTGCCCTCGCTCGGTCGGCATAAGGCCATAGCGGGCACGGCGGCGCAAGGTCGCCACGCCGTCTCGCCCCGCTAAGGCAGCAGCGGCGGCGTGTAGTGGAAGGTCAGCATCAGCACCGCCGCCAGCGTCAGCACGATGGGGAAATGAACGCAGAACTGCAGGGCGGTGTAGCCGATCAGGTCCTTCGACTTCAGGCCGAGCACGCCAAGCAGCGGCAGCATCCAGAACGGGTTGATGAGGTTCGGCAGGGTTTCGGCGATGTTGTAGACCATCACCGTCCAACCGAGATGGGCGCCGACCTGGTTGGCGGCCTTCATGATGTAGGGCGCCTCGATCACCCATTTGCCGCCGGCCGAAGGGATGAAGAAGCCGAGCACGGCGGAGTAGATCCCGACCAGGAAGGAGAAGGCGCCGGAGTTGTGGGCGATGCTGACGAGGCCGTGCGCGATGGCGTCCGACAGGGTGGTCCCGCCCGTGCCCTTCACCTTGGTCAGCATGAAGGCGATGCCGCCGTAGAAGGGGAACTGGAGCAGCACGCCGGCCGCACTCGGCATGGCCTGGGCGAAGCTTTGCAGGAAGGAGCGGGGGCGCCAGTGCAGCAGCGCGCCAAGCATCAGGAACACGAAGTTGTAGGTGTTCAGCCCCGACATGGTGACGAGCGGGTTGCCGGTCTTGAACGTTTCGTAAAGCCAGCCGGCGGCAAGGCCCACGGTGAGGATCGTCAACAGCGGGCTGAACTCCAGCCAGTCCCCCGGCCGGGCCGGCCGCGACGCGTCGGGTACCGGCTCGACGAGGTCGATTCCGAGGTCCGCCGCGGTTGTCGGGTTTGCCGGCGCGGTGGCGTAGCAGATCGTCGCGGAAAGCAGCGTGCCGACGACCACCACGACGAGGTTCTGCCAAGTCAGGATCGTCTCGTTGAAGCTGATCACGCCCGTGATCGGCAGCAGCGACGCCGGGATGCTTGCCGCATTGGCCTGGAGCTGCGCCGCCGAGGAGCTGATGCCCAGCGTGAAGCCGAAGCCGAGGCCGAGATAGCCGGCAGCGCCGGCCGCCCGGTAGTCCACCCGCAGGTCGCCGCGACGCGCGATCTCCCGTACCAGCAGCCCGGAGAAGACGAGGCTCATGCCCCAATTCACCAGCGACAGAAGGATGGAGGCGACGCCGACGAAGACCACGGCGCCACGCCCCGTGCGCGGCAGCGCCGCGCAGCGCCGGATCAGCGCGGCGACGAGCGGCGCCTTGGCGACGACGTAGCCGCCGACCACCACGACGGCCATCTGCATGGTGAAGGGGATCAGCGTCCAAAAGCCGTCGCCGAAGGCGCGGCTGATCGCGACCGGTTCGCCGCCCGTCGCCAGCGCGCCGACGGCGACGACCAGGGCGGCGAGGAGCACGAAGACGTAGGCGTCCGGAAACCAGCGCTCCGACACGGACACCACCGTTTGCGACACGCGCATCAGCGGGCTTTGCCGCACGGGCTGCGTCGTCGTCGGCGGTCGCGTCCGGGCGGTGGCGTCGCTCATGGGTGTCTCCCTGTCGGGCGTTGCGGACGGGCGGCGTCGTGGGCCGCCGACCCCGTGCCGGTGCCATGCCGCCCCGGCTCGCGGCAAGGGGGAATCGCTGTGGCTCGCCTGCCGTTCGGCCGGGAGTGACACCCGCAGCCGGCCCCCGCACATTGGCATCGCCGCCCTGGACCCCGCTCGCGTCCGGGGCCGGTTCCAGGGACCGCCATGACCGACCCCGCATGCGCGGCCATCCGCTCCGTCACCACGCGCGCCGTGCGGGTGCCGCTGCGCTTCACGCTCGGCACCAGCGCCGACCTCGTGACCGCAGTGCCCCTGCTCCTCGTCGACCTCGCGACGACCGACGGCATCACCGGGCAGGCTTACCTGTTCTGCTACACGGCGTCGGGCGCGCGCGCCGTCGGCGACCACCTGCGCGAGGCGGTGGAGCTGGTGGCGGGCCGGCCGGCCACGCCGGTCGAGATCGGGCGGACGCTGGGCAAACGCTTCACCCTGCTCGGAGCGACCGGCACGGTGCGGATGGCGCTTTCCGCGCTCGACATGGCGCTGTGGGATGCCCGCGCGCAGGCGCTCGGCCAGCCGCTGGCGGCGCTGCTCGGCGGCATCCCTCGCCCGTTGCCGGCCTATGACAGCCGGGGGCTCGGCCTGATGCCGCCGGCCCGCCTCGCCGACGAGGCGGAGCAGCTGCTGGAAAAGGGATTGCGGGCGCTCAAGATCCGGCTCGGCTATCCCACCCTGGCGGAGGACCTCGCTGCGGTCGACGCGGTGCACCGGCGGGCGCCGGCCGGCACGGCGCTGATGGGCGACTACAACCAGGCGCTGACGCCGGCCGAGGCGGTCAGGCGCGGGCGGGCGCTCGACGCCTGCGGCCTGGAATGGATCGAGGACCCGGTCGCCCATGACGACCTTCAAAGTTACGCCGCGCTCGCGCGGGAGTTGCGGACGCCGGTGCAGTTCGGCGAGAACCTCAACGGTCCGGACGCGCTGATGAGGGCGGTCGCGGCGGCGGCGGGCGCCTACGCCATGCCGGACGTCACCCGCATCGGCGGGGTCACGGGGTGGATGCAAGCGGCCGGCGTCGCCGCGGCGGCGGGCCTGCCGCTGTCGAGCCACCTCCTCCCCGAGATCAGCGCGCAGCTCCTTTGCGTCACGCCGACCGCGCATTGGCTCGAATACGTCGACTGGGCCGACGGCTTCCTGACGGAGCCTCTGCGCGTCGTGGATGGCTGCGTCGTCACCTCCGAACGGCCCGGCACCGGGGTGCGCTTCGACGAGGACAGGGTGAAGCGGCTGGACGCGCTGTGAGGCGGACCGCGCCTCAGCCCTTGCCGCCGACCCCCTTCAGCAGCGCGTCGACGCTCGGCAGGATATGCGCGACCACCGTGTCGACGCCCCGCGCGTTGGGATGGATGCCGTCGGACAGGTGCTGCGCCGCGTCGCCGATGATCCCGTCGAGGAAGAAGGGGTAGAGCGGCACGTCGAACCGCTTGGCCAGCGCGGGATAGATGGCGTCGAAGCTGTCGGCGTAGTCCTTGCCGAGGCTCGGCGCCGCCTGCATGCCGGCGAGCAGCACGGGAAGGTGCCGCGCCTTCAGCCTGGTCAGCATCTGCGCCAGGTTGGCGGCCGGCACCCTGGGGTCGATGCCGCGCAGCATGTCGTTGGCGCCGAGTTCGAGGATCACCGCGTCGGCGCCCTCGCCCAGCGTCCAGTCGAGCCGGGCGAGGCCGCCCGTCGTGGTGTCGCCGGACACGCCGGCGTTGACCACCGACACGTCGAAGCCCTGCTTGCGGAGTGCCGCCTCCAGCTTGGGCGCGAAACCGTCCGCGTCGGGGAGTTGGTAGCCGGCCATCAGGCTGTCGCCGAAGGCGATGACGCGGAGCGTCCGGGCGGCAACGGCCGACGGCGGACCGGCCGCGGCGAGACCGCCCAGGCACGATATGCCGCCCAGGCATGACATGAGCACCAACGCCCCCCCATATAGCACCCGGGCGTAGCGACGGGACCTCTTGAACCGCATGGCACCACCGGCGATCGAATTGCGCAACATCGACCTCAGCCTCGGGCGGGGCGCGGCCCGCGTGCACATCCTCAAGGACATCACGCTCGCGATCGCGCCCGGCGAGACGGTCGGTATGACCGGTCCATCGGGTTCGGGCAAATCAACGTTGCTGATGACCATGGCCGGACTGGAACGCGCCGATGGCGGCAGCGTGCGCGTGGAGGGCACGGACATCGGCGCGCTCGGCGAGGACGCGCTGGCGAAGTTCCGCGGCCAGCGCATCGGCATCGTGTTCCAGTCGTTCCACCTCATTCCGACGATGACGGCGCTGGAGAACGTCGCCGTACCGCTTGAACTCGCCGGGCGTCGCGACGCCTTCGAGCGCGCCCGTGCCGAACTCGCGGCGGTGGGACTTGGTGAGCGCGCCGCGCACTACCCCGCGCAACTTTCAGGTGGCGAGCAGCAGCGCGTGGCGCTCGCCCGCGCCATCGCGCCGCGGCCGGCGATCCTTGTCGCCGACGAGCCGACCGGCAACCTCGACGAGGCGACCGGCGGCAGCATCGTCGATCTCCTCTTCGCCTTGAAACGCGAGCGCGGCGCGACCCTTGTGCTCGTCACCCATGATCCGTCGCTGGCGGCGCGCTGCGACCGCACGGTGAAGCTACGCTCGGGCCGTATCGAGGCCGACGTCGCGCGGCGCACCGCCGCCGCCTGACCACGCCATCCGCACCTCCGCCGGGTCCGCGCCTGCGCCCCGGCCGATCTTGCCGCACCCCGGCAAGCTCGCTAAGCAGGCCCGCCAGGGAAGCGCCCTGTCCCCACCAGGCCGACCGGCCGCCGGAGTGTCCATGCGTGCCGTCCTCGATGTGATCCTGCTGGTGCTGCAGCTTTACACCTACGTCATCATCGTCGTCGCCATCATGTCGTGGTTGATCGCGTTTCAGGCCATCAACGTGTACAACAGCGTGGTCCGCGCGATCTGGGACGCGCTCAACGCGGTGACCGAGCCGGTCCTTCGGCCGATCCGCAACCTGCTGCCGAACTTCAACGGCCTGGACCTTTCGCCCCTCGTCCTCCTGCTGCTGATCTTCCTCGTCCAGGACGTGATCTCGAAGTACATCTACCCGAACGTCTTCTAGGAAGCGCGCAGCGGGGATCGGGGCCGTTGGTGCGGCACATTACCGGCCACGCGGCGCGTCGCCGAACTATTCACCTGCACGACTGTTTTCAGCTCACGGTCAAGTGAGCATCATTGCGGCGCGGCACGCCCTAGGGTGCGGCCTGGGCCGCATCCCGTCGCGCGACCCGTCTCGCGCCACTGAAAGTTTGCATGGGTCTCGTCCTTTACGCGCTGAAGTACCGCGTGTCGTTCTTCGTGCTCAGCGTGCTGATGATGCTCGGCGGCCTTGGTGCGTCGATCGTGACGTTGAAGGACGTGCTGCCGGTCGTCAACATTCCCGTCGTGGTGATCGTTTGGACCTATACCGGCCTCGACACCACGGACATGGCGAGCCGGATCACCACCTACAGCGAGTTCAGCCTCACCAACAACGTCAACAACATCCAGCGCCTCGAAAGCCAGACGATCCAGGGGACCGCGGTCGAGAAGGTGTACTTCGACCCGACCGTGTCCATCGACCTCGCCATCGCGCAGGTGGTGTCGTCCATGAACTCGATCCGCGCGCTGATGCCGCCGGGTGTGCAGCCGCCGGTGGTGCTGCGTTTTTCCGCCTCCTCGCAGCCGGTGATCCAGCTCGCCCTTACCTCGACGGCGCAGAGCGGCGCCGCGCTCTATGATTACGCGCAGTACCGCATCCGGCAGACGCTCTCGACGACGCCCGGCGCCACCCTGCCCTCGCCCTACGGCGGCGCGCCGCGACAGATCCAGGTCGACCTCGACCTCCACGCCCTCCAGGCCAACGGGCTGACCCCGACCGACGTCATCAACGCCGTCGCCAGCCAGAACGTCGTGGTGCCCTCCGGCCTCGCCAAGTTCGGCAACCTCCAGTACCCGATCCGCCTCAACGCCGCCCCCGAGGCGATCAGCGACTTGAACCGCCTGCCGGTGAGGGTGGTCAACGGCACGCCGGTACTTGTGCGCGACGTCGCCTACGTGCGCGACGGCTCGCCGCCGCAGCAGAACTTCGTGCGTTCCAACGGCCAGAACGCCGTTCTCATGCCGATCTTCAAGAACGGGTCGGCCTCGACGCTGACCGTGGTGAACTCGGTCAAGCAACTCCTGCCCACCATCCGCGCCGCCGCGCCCAAGGGCGTCGACATCAAGCCGCTGTTCGACCAGTCGGTGTTCGTGTCGGGCGCGATCAGCGACGTGATCCGCGAGGCGGTGACGGCCGCCGCACTCACCGGCCTCACCATCTTCGTCTTTCTCGGCTCCTGGCGCTCGACGCTGGTGGTGCTGGTGTCCATCCCGCTCTCGATCCTGACCTCGCTGTCGGTGCTGTCGCTGCTCGGCGAGACCATCAACATCATGACGCTCGGCGGTCTCGCCCTCGCCGTCGGCATCCTCGTCGACGATGCCACGGTGGCGGTCGAGAACACCTATCGCCTGATGGAGGAGGGACACGGATTCCGCCAGTCGGTGGTGGAAGGCGCAGCCGGAATCGCCAAGCCGGCGCTGATCTCGACCCTTGCCATCTGTTCGGCCTTCGTCAGCGTGCTGTTCCTCACCGATACGCCGAAGTACCTGTTCACCCCGCAGGCCTACGCGGTGGTGTTCGCCATGCTGGCCTCCTACGTCCTCTCGAGGACGATCGTGCCGATCATGATCGACATGCTGGTTGAAACGGAGTTCAACCAGCGCTTCGGGCCGAACGGCAGCCATCACGGCGGCGACGCCGGCAAGAAGCGCGGCCTCGTCAAGCGCTTCCAGGACGGCTTCGAACGCCGCTTCGCCGTCTTCCAGCGCAGCTACCTCGGGCTGGTCCATGTCGCGGTGCGCCGCCGCTTCCTGACCTTAGGCGTCGTCGGCTGCGTGTTCGCACTCACCGCGGTGATCTTTCCCTTCGTCGGCCAGGACTACTTCCCGCAGATCGACTCGGGGCTGATGACCATGCATGTGCGCGTGCCCTCGGGGACGCGCATCGAGTCGACGGAAGAGCGCTTCGCCGCCATCGAAAAGGTGGTGCGCGGCGAGATCCCGAGCGGGGTCGAGCTGATCCTCGACAATGTCGGCCTGCCGTCCGTGAACTACAACTTCGCCTTCGGCGACGGCTCGTTCGTCGGCTACAACGACGGCGAAATGCTGATCTCGTTGAAGGACGGGCACCCGCCGACGGCCGATGTCACCCGGCGCCTGCGCAAGGCGCTGCGAGCGAGCTTCCCCGATACCATCTTCTATTTCCAGCCGGCCGATCTCGTCACCCAAATCCTCGATTTCGGCACGGTGACCTCCGTCGACGTCCAGGTCACCGGACGCCACCAGGCCGAAGACCTTGCTGCCGCGCAGAACATCGTGCGTCGGCTCAAGCTGGCCAGGGGCGCCGTCGATGTCCACCTCCAGCAGATCGTCGACGCACCGGAATACTTCGGGACCATCAACCGCGAGATGGCGAGCGAGATCGGCGTCTCGACGCAGCAGATCGCCAGCGCGATGAACGTGTCGCTGTCGGGCTCCTTCCAGGTCACGCCGAACTTCTGGTCGGACCCGAAGAGCGGCATTCCCTACCAGCTCTGGGTGCAAACGCCGGAGTACCGCAACAGCACCCTCGACGACATCAAGACGACGCCGATCTACGTGTCATCGAACGGTAGCGATCCTGGCATCCTCACCATCCTGAGTTCGGTGACGGACTTGAAGCGGCAGCCCGAGCAGACGGTGGTCAACCACCTCAATGCCCAGCCCGTCTTCGACGTTTTCGCCAACGTGCAGAACAGCGATCTCGGCGGGGTCGCCCGTCAGATCCAAACGATCATGACGGACGAGCAGAAGAACCTGCCGGCCCCCGACAAGATCGTCATCCGCGGCCAGATCGAGCAGATGCGCAGCGCCTTCAACAACATCGGCCTCGGCCTGATGATCTCCGTCATCGCCGTCTACCTGCTGATGGTCATCAACTACCAGAGCTGGGGCGACCCCTTCGTCGTGCTCTGCGCCCTGCCGCTCGCCTTTTGCGGCATCGTGGTAAGCCTGTTCGTCACGCAAACGGCCTTTTCCATCCCCTCGCTGTTCGGTGCCATCATGAGCGTGGGCGTGGCGAGCGCCAACTCCATCCTGCTCGTCACTTTCGCGCGCGAGCACCGCGAGGCGACGGGCTGCAGCGCGGTGGAAGCGGCCATCGAGGCCGGCGCCACGCGGCTGCGCCCCGTGCTGATGACCGCCGGCGCCATGTTCGTCGGCCTGATCCCGATGGCGATCGGCATCGGCGAGGGTAGCGAGCAGAACGCCGCCTTGGCACGCGCCGTGCTCGGTGGTGTTGCCGTCGGTACCTGCTCGACGCTGCTGTTCGTGCCTTTCCTGTATTCCGTGCTGCGCCGGGGCCCGGCCAAGCCGGTCGAGGATTATCTATGAGCGAGCAACTTCGCGGTCGCCTCGACGAAGAGCACGACGCTTCGGAGTCCCGCGCCGCCGAGTCTCACGCTCCGGGCGATGCTTCGGGTGATCGCGTCCGGCAGGGGACTGGCGACGCCCGCGTCGAGGGCTCGTATGAGCCCAACGCGGCCGTCAGGACGGCGGAAAAGGACCCACCCCGGCCGCCTCGTGCGCGCGTGTTCCTTCTCGTGCTGCTTTGCGGGGCGGCCCTGCTCGGCTATGGCGCCTACAAGCACTGGATGGTCAGCAATGCGGCGACGGAGGACCAGCAGGAGGTCGCCAACTTCGTTCCCGAGGTGCAGACCATTATCGCCAAGGCCGACGACCAGCCGCGCAAGCTGACCTTGCCCGGCCAGACCGCGCCGTTCGACTCGTCGACCATCTACCCCCGCGCGACCGGCTACGTGGTGGAGCGGCACGTTGACATCGGCTCCCGCGTGAAGAAGGGCGCGCTGCTCATCCGCATCGCCTCGCCTGACGTCGATCAGCAGCTTCAGCAGGCCAGGGCGCAGCTTGAACAGGTCAAGGCGGCGCAGTCTTCCGCACAGGCTTCGCTCGACCAGGCCAAGGCCAACCTCGAACTCGCCAACGTCACCTTCAAGCGTACCGCGTCGCTGACCCAGCGCGGCTACGAGACGGTGCAGAATAACGACAACCAGCGCACCCAGGTGAACTCGCAGCAGGCATCGGTGGAAACGGCGCAGGCCGGCATCAAGGTCGCCGCCGCCAACGTCCAGGCCCAGCAGGCGGCGGTGGACCGCTTGCAGACGCTGACCCAGTTCGAGCAGGTGGTGGCACCCTTCGACGGTATCGTCACCACGCGCGGCGTGGATGTCGGCGACCTCGTCAACGCCGACTCGAAGACGAGCAGCCCGCTCTTCACCGTCGCCAAGGACACCGTGCTGCGCGTCGCCGTCAACATCCCCCAGGCCGACGCGTTCGGCATTCGCGATGGTCTGACGGCACAGGCTTACCTGCCGGAGAAGCCGGAGAAGTCATACACGGGTAAGGTGGCGCGAAGCTCCGTCGCGCTGTTGAACGCGTCGAGAGTCCTTGGCACCGAGGTCGACATCGCCAATCCCAACGGAGAGCTGAAGCCGGGCGCCTTCGTCAACGTCACCTTTGAGATCCCGCGCGAGCGGCCCAGCATCCAGCTCCCCGCCGAGGCCCTCATCTTCAACGCGCAGGGCTTGCAGGTCGCCACCGTCCAGGACGACGAGATCCATCTCCAACCCGTTTCGATCTATCGCGATTCCGGCAAGACGGTCGAGTTGCGCGACGGGCTGAACGGGGGCGAGCAGGTGGTGGTCAACCCACCCATCGACCTCGTGGAGCACGCCAAGGTCAAGCTCAAGCAAAGACCGCAGGAAGAAGCAAAGAAGTAGCCGGGGCTCATTGCCTGCTTCCCGCGCCGCACCGTTGGTGCGAGCGCGGTCAGCCGTCCTCGCGCCGCGTTGGGCGCTCTCGCTTCCGTCGCGTGGCCTTCGTTCCTCCGACGCTTTCCCTTCATCGATTCCGCACCCATTGCGGCAGGGCAAATCAGTACTTAGTAGAAGACTTCTAAAACGGAGCGGTTCGCGGCATGGCTGACATCGACATCGGCAAGGTACCCCTCGGCGAACGCCGGCCGTTGTCGCCACACATCCAGATCTACAAGCCGATGCTGACCATGGTGATGTCGATCACCCACCGCATCACCGGCGGCGCGTTGTACTTCGGCGCCGTGCTCCTCGCCTGGTACCTGATCGCGCTCGCCGCCGGGCCCGGCCCCTTCGCCGTCGTGTCAGCCGTGTACGGCTCCGTGGTCGGCCAGCTCGTGTTGTTTTTCTTCACCTGGGCGCTGTTCCAACACCTCTGCGGCGGCATCCGGCATTTCATCTACGACCAGAGCTTCGCCATGGGGCATCCCCAGCGCGAGTTGCTGACCCAGGCGACCGCCGTCGGCGGGCTCGCGCTCGCCCTCGTGGTCTGGCTCATCCGCTTTCTCGTTTGACGGAGCCGGCACCTCATGGCCAACGACGTCCAATCCCTGCAGACCGCTTCGAAGAAGATCCGCCACCTCGGTTCAGCCAGGTCTGGCGTCGCCGCAGCGCGACAGATGCACCTGACCTCCTTCGCGCTGGTTCCGCTCACGGTCGGCTTCGTGTGGATCCTCCTGTCGCTGATCGGCAAGGATTATGCAGCTGTGCGCGCCGAGCTTGGCCATTTTGTCCCGGCGCTGGTGTTTCTCCTGTTCGTCGGCGTGAACATCCACCATATGCAACTGGGCATGAGGACGATCATCGAGGACTACGTCCACACGCGCCATGCCAAGGAATGGGCGCTGATGGGCAACCTGTTCTTCTCGATCCTGGTCGGCATCGCCTGTCTCCTTGCGACCCTCAAGATCACCTTCGGCGCCTGAGCCACGGCTGACGCCCCAACTCGTCGGAGAAACGCATGGCTTCCAACGGTTCCACCAACGGCGCGACGGCCCCGGCCCAGAATGGCAAGGCCTATCCGATCACCGATCACACCTTCGACGTTGTTGTGGTCGGTGCCGGCGGGGCGGGACTGCGTGCCACGGTGGGCTGCTCGCAGGCGGGCCTGCGCACCGCCTGCATCACCAAGGTGTTCCCGACCCGGTCGCACACCGTCGCCGCGCAGGGCGGCGTCGCCGCGTCGCTCGGCAACATGGGTGCCGACAATTGGAAGTGGCACATGTACGACACCGTGAAGGGGTCGGACTGGCTGGGCGACCAGGACTCCATCGAGTATCTTTGCCGTAACGCACCGCAGGCCGTGTACGAGCTGGAGCACTGGGGCGTGCCCTTCTCCCGCACGGAAGACGGGCGCATCTACCAGCGCCCCTTCGGTGGCATGACCACCGATTTCGGCAAGGGCCCCCCGGCGCAGCGTACCTGCGCCGCAGCCGACCGCACCGGCCATGCCATCCTCCACACCCTTTACGGGCAGGCACTGAAGAACGACACCGAGTTCTTCATCGAGTTCTTCGCGATCGACCTCATCATGGACGAGGGGCGATGCGTCGGCGTGGTGTGCCTCAAGCTCGATGATGGCACCATTCACCGCTTCCGCGCGCAGATGGTCATTCTCGCCACCGGCGGCTACGGGCGCGCCTACTTCTCCGCCAC
>CAXTFM010000053.1:0-20087 GCA_964243435.1 uncultured Beijerinckiaceae bacterium | reverse complement strand
CTTCAAGGAAACGCAGCTCGACCTGATGCGGCCGGGGCAGAGCGTGAAGATCAGGGTGGACGCCTACCCCGACCTGGACCTGCGCGGCCACGTCGACTCAATCCAGCTCGGCTCTGGCTCGCGCTTCTCGGCCTTTCCTGCGGAGAACGCCACGGGCAACTTCGTCAAGATCGTGCAGCGCGTGCCGGTGAAGATCCTGATCGACTCGGGCCTCGACCCGACGCTGCCGCTACCGCTCGGCATCAGCGTCGATCCCAAGGTCACCGTCCGGTGAGCGGCGCGGAAACCGAGAGCGGCGGCAAACCACCGAACGTCGCGAAGCGCGGCGACGGACGGGCGAAGCTGGAGGCGAATCGGGCGAGTTGGAGGCCGCGGGCCAACCCCTGGCTTATCGCCGTTTCCGTGACGCTGGCCGCATTCATGGAGATCCTGGACACCACCATCGTCAACGTCGCGCTTCCCTACATCGCCGGCTCGCTGGCGGTGTCGAACGATCAGGCGAACTACGCGCTCACCTCCTACCTCGTTGCCAACGGCATCGTGCTGACCATCTCCGGGTGGATCGCCGACACCATCGGCCGCAAGCGCTATTTCCTCGTGTGCATCGCCATGTTCACGGTGTGCTCGTTCCTGTGCGGGATCGCGCAATCGCTGACTCAACTCGTGATCTTCCGCGCCATGCAGGGCTTCTTCGGCGGCGGGCTGCAGCCGAACCAGCAGTCGATCATCCTGGACACGTTTCCGCCGGCCAAGCGCGGCGCCGCCTTCGCCATCACCGCCGTCGCCACCATCGTCGCCCCGATCCTCGGGCCGCTGCTCGGCGGCTACATAACCGTCAGCTACAACTGGCGCTGGATCTTCTTCGTCAACATTCCCGTCGGCACCTTCGCGGTGATCGTGAACTTCTTCCTGGTGGAGGACCCGCCGTGGGAGAAGGAGAAGCAGGCTCGCAAAGGCCGCGGCATCGACTACGTCGGCCTCGGCCTGATCGCACTGGGCCTCGGCTGCCTGCAGGTGATGATGGACCGCGGCGAGGACGACGACTGGTTCGGGTCGCCCTTCATCGTCACCATGGGCCTGCTCGCCTTCCTCGGCATCTTCGGAGCGATCTGCTGGCTGCTCACCGCCAAGAGGCCGATCGTCAACCTCGACATCTTCAAGGACAAGAACTTCACGATGGGCTGCGTGCTGATTGGCGCGATGGGGTTCATCCTCTACTCGACGGCCGTCATCATCCCGCAGTTCGCGCAACAGGTGCTGGGCTACGACGCCTATCTGTCCGGGCTGATCCTGTCGCCGGGCGGCGTGGTCATCATCATCCTCATACCCATCGTCGGGCAGATCATGAAGCGGGTGCAGGTGCGCTACGTCGTGGCGTTCGGCTTCGCCCTGATGGGGACCGCGCTCGTCTATTCGGCCGGCCTCGTCCCCTACATCGACTTCAGGACGCTGGTGTACATGCGCTCGGCGCAGACAGCGGCGCTGGGCTTCCTGTTCGTGCCGATCTCGCAGATCGCCTATCTCACCCTGCCGCGGCGCCTGCAGTCCGACGGCGCCGCCCTGTTCTCAATGTTCCGCAACGTGCTCGGCGCGGTGGGCATCTCGGCTGCGACCGCGCTCGTGACGGAGCGGACACAGGCCGCGCAGTTCCACCTGTCGAAGTTCACGACGCCGCTCTGGGACGGGTACAACAACTATATCCAACAGAGCGAAGCGGCGCTGCGCGCGCTCGGGCGCGCCCCGGGCTCCTTGCATCAGCAAGCCGTGAGTCACGCGTACACCGTGTATCAAACGCAGGCGCAGGTGTTGGCCTACTCGAACCTGTTCCTCTACTGTTCCGTGCTCGCCTTCATGGTCGTCCCGCTCTGCTTCTTCATCTCGAAGACGGAACGGTAGGGCGCTTTCCACGTCCGTAGCTGCGCCGTGGCGGCGGTCGGATCGGTCGTGCATATGCGATCCTCTCAGCTTCGCGCGGAACTCGACACACGGCATCAACCGTCCTCGCGTGATGCAGGGGACTCCTGAGCCGGCGGTTGAAAGGGTCCGCAACACCTCACGAGATCATGCCGCCACGGCGCAGGAAGCCGCTGATGCAACCTCGATGAGGATCGCGCACGACCTCAGGGCTGCAGCGGATTGCCGGCACCAGACGCAGTTCTCAAGGCGAGCGTCGGCAGCGCCTTTGGATCGGGGTAGGTGAGCTCCCACCCGCCGCCGAGCGCCTTGTAGAGCGCGACAAGATCGGTCGAGATATTGGTGGTGCTCTGAGCGAGCTGTTGCTCGGCCGACAGCACGGTCTGGGCGTTCTGAAGCAGGGTGGTGAAGTCGGCGACGCCCTGCTCGTAGCGTGAGCGGGCCAGCGTGAGGGCGGCGCGAGCGTGGCCGACCTGCGCCCGCAAGCTGTCGCGGCGCAGCTGTTCCGTCCGGTATGCCGTGAGCTGGTTCACCACGTCGTGCCAGGCGTTGAGGACGGCGCGATGGTAGCCGATCGCCGCCTGCTGCTGGTTCTTCTCCTGCATGGTCAAGTTGGCCTTGAGCTTGCCGCCCTGGAAGATCGGCAAGGTCACGGAGGGACCGACTTGCATGTACTGCAGCGAGGTGTCCTTGAAGAGGTTTTTGGGGTCGAGCGCCTGGAATGTCGGGTCGGCGTTGAGGCGAACGCTCGGATAGAATTCGGCGATGGCGACGCCGATATTGGCCGTGGCGGCGTGGAGTTGCGCTTCCGCCTCGCGGACGTCGGGGCGTCGCCGCGCCAGCTCCGAAGGCAGGCCGAGAGGCACGCGCGGCGGGTTGCGCGGGACCGGCTTGGCGGCGACCAACTCGCGCGAAAGACCGAGCGGGGGCTCGTCGAGCAGGAAGGAGATCGCGTTGATCTGCTGCACCTCTTGCTGTTGGAGCTGCGGGATCTGCGCCCTGACCGCTTCGACCTGGCTCGCCGCCTGCTCGACGTCGAGGCCGGTGACGAGGCCCTTCTCCTGGCGCACCCTGGTGACGGAAAGGATCTCTTGATCGACCCTCAGGTTGTCCCTCGCGATACGGATAAGGCCCTGCGTGCCGCGAAGGGTGACGTAGTCCCGTGCAAGCTCGGCCAGTGATGAGACCAGCGTGTCGCGGCGCGCGTCCTGGCTCATCGCATACTGCGCGTCCGCCGCCTCGACCTGCCGCGCCACGTGGCCCCAAAGGTCAAGTTCCCAAGATGCGTCGAAGCCGATGGTGTAGTTGTTGAAGCCCTGAACGACGCGGTTGGCTTGAGCGAGGTCCTGCGCGGGGACTACAGTTTGCAGCGGCACCAGGCTCACCACACCGTTCTGGCTGAACTGCTGTCGGTAGTCCGAGAAGGTACCGTTGAGCGTGGGCAGCGCAGCCGAAGCGGCTGAGGCAACTTGGGCGCGGCTTTGCGCGATCCGGAGGGTCGCGGTCCGAACGTCGAGGTTCTTGAAGGCGACGCGCGCCTCCAACCGCGAAAGGACCGGATCGCGGAAGACTTCCCACCATTCCACCTGCGTCGGGGCGCCCGTCGATCCATCGAGGATCGAGACTGGCGCGACGGCTGGCTTGCCCGTGTCGAGGAAGGTCCGGCTATCGACCGTTGCCGGCAAAGGCGGCGCAAAATCGGGCCCGACGCACCCGGTGAGTGCGACGGCGACCAAGCCCGTTGCTCCGACAGAGGTGCGGAGAGGAGCGCGCTTCGCTTCCACTGGCACCGCCAGGAGGGTTCGTTTGCCGCGTTGCCGCCGAAGAGCGAGTCGCGCGCCGAAGTACGCGTAAGGTCGACGACGGAGCGTCGTCGGGCACGGCGTCAGCAAGGGTAGCCCCGCTTCCTTGACCGGGATGTTCGGAGATCCGCGGCACAGGCGGGAGCGGTCGCGGACGAGCTCGATCCTCGTCGGGGGCGCCTCGACACCGCTCGACTTAAGCGCGCCCATCGCAAGGTCGCGAGGCGACTTGGCGCGAAGGTACAACCATGGTTGGATTTTGCGATCAAGATCGCACGAACTCCTCTGCAGCGCACAAAAGCTGCCGCGTCCCCATGCTAGATCGACTTTGCGGTTTCAGGAGCGCAGAACCATAGACAAACGACGGCGTCACCGTAATCAATTACGCCAGAAATGCCACGCTATAACTTTACAGTTATACGAGAGCTGGGAGGTTATCAATAGAATCTACGATTTAGTTGCTTTCATGACCAAACGCTCTTGGAAATACCCCGACTATGATCCGCTCTCGTCTCGGTTTGGTTTGCCTATGTTAACATCGAAAGATTTTTCTTGAGGGACCTTGCTTTGTCTCTGACTCGATACAATTGCCTGAAGCGACGGTATTGAGATTATCACGGGAGTTATGTTTTGCATAAATTCGAACTTATGAAAGAGATTGCTCAGCCTCGCACGTACGAGGCACGCCATGCCGATCCAAAACTTCCGGTCGACGGGATCGCTCATCGCACTTGAGATCGACGCTTCGGTAGCCTTCGTTTCAGCTTCGTGAAAGGTGCTGCATGCCAACCACGCGTCGGTCGCTCCTAGAGTTGGTCGCCGAGAAAGTCGTGCCGATCGGCATCCAATGCTTCACGGGCGACCACAAACTCATCGAAATCCTGGGTAGGACCGGATTCGACTACGTGTGGCTCGATACGGAGCACAGCGCCCTGAACTCCAGGGCGCTCGAAGATACCGTGCGAACGTGCGAAGCGGCCGGCCTCATACCGCTCGTACGCATCCCCGACCCATCGGACGGCACGGCAGCGCGCAGGGCGCTCGAAGCCGGCGCGGAGGCCGTCATCGTGCCGATGGTGCGATCCGCCGCCGACGTTCAAATGATCGTCGACAATCTCACCTTCCCACCGGCCGGCAAACGCGGGCTTTGTCCAGGGCTCCGCGTCCCCGGCTACTCGGTCACGCTCTTCAACGAATACATGAAGGAGAACAACGAGAAGCTGTTCGTCATCCCGATGATCGAGACCGTCGACGGGCTGAACAACGTCGAGGACATCTGCGCCATGAAACAGGTCAAGGCGCTCGTCTTCGCCTCCGGGGAACTATCATTCGCCATGGGCGAAGGCGCCGCGGCGGACAACAGCCCGAAGATCCAGGAAGCGCAGCGCAGGGTCTTCGAAGCCGCGCGGCGTCATGGCGTCGCGATGATCGGAGGCCCGATCTTCAATCCGACGCCCGCGAGCTGCGGCAAGGCGCTCGAGGACGGTATCTCGATCCTCTGCATCGGGCTCGACACCATGGCCTTCCGCCAGCTCTGCGAGAACACCGTCGCCGCGGCCTACGCGGCCGTGCAGGCGCACCCGACCTACAATCGGCCGCCGCCGCCACCGAGCGGCTTCCCGCCAATGCCGATCCGCGATCGGTAGCGTCGGTCCGCCCGCGCTGCCGAGCCATTCTGTCCAGGAGGCCACTATGCCAGATGTGAAACGCCATGTGATCGGGATCAAAGCGGACAAGAAGTCCGGCGTGGTCTTCAGCGACAATCCCAACAACCAGCAGGTGCCCGACATCTTCTGGCGATCGACGCTGTGGAACACCACCGAGCTTCCGGTGGACAACGGCATCCAAGGCGATCGTGCGGCCGACGTGACGGCCCGCGAACCGGCCGAGAACGGCCTGACGTTCCGTGCGCTGGAGATCCCACCCGACATCAAGGACGCCAAGAAGCACATCGAGATCCTGCAGGACCTCAATAGGAAGGTGAAGCAGAAGTATCCGCCGACAGAGGAGGACTTAGCGCGGCATCCGAGCATGCACCGGACCGACACGCTGGACATGTTCACGGTCGCTTACGGCGAGATTTACCTGGTCTCGGACACGGATGAGGTGCTCCTGAGACCAGGCGACACTGCAATCGTGCAGGGCGTCAACCACGCTTGGGCGAATAAGTCCGACAAACCCTGCATGATCATCGGCGTCATGGTGCACGCGAAGCCATATCCTCGCGAGATGTAACCCGCCCATGGCCTGTGATCGGCGGGAGGAGCGCCGGATGTCGGTTCCGGCTCTTATCCATTCACGCAGGTCCAGCGCGGCGCGCCTCGTGGAGCCCCGCAACGCACGCTTCCGGCCCGACCCGACTGGGCGTCAGTGACCTCATCGAAACGAGGCGTCCGCCTCCGACGCACTTACGCCATTTAACCTAACCCAGAGAGAGGACGCGATGTTCAGGAAGACGATTGCACTTTGCGCCGCTGCGACGGTCGCGGCACCAGTCATGCTCGCCGACGCCAAGGCCCAGGACGCCCGTGCGGCACCGACCCTGCCCGCCCGGGATGTTCTCCGGCACGAAGGTGCGGGTTTACGGTCTGGGCATATCACGTCGAGCGGCGAAACCGTACCCAACCCGGGCGCACCGCAAGCATCCGGCGCGTCCGCACTCGATCGCGGTATCGCGCAGGATAGCGACCGCATCGACTCGAGTATCTGCAAAGGATGCTAGGCGCTGCCGGCATTCCGCTGCGAGGCGCGACTTACCGGCGGTAGCTGCGCGATGACTGGCAACATCATTACCTCGCGATGACGGCAAGCAGCGATGTCGCTGACGTGAGAACGGGGTGTCGGGATCTGTGTCCGCTTTCCGGCGCTGCACTTCGCACCTTGGACGACGCAGAAGGGCGCGGGCCAGCCGCCGTCACCTGTCTCCGTTGCGAGACAGTTCGGGCCACCGCGCCAGGAAAGTGCAGGCGCCCCGCACCTTCCGCTCGACTGTCGTCGCGAAGCACGCATCCATGCCGGACGCGAACGGCATGGGAGACGCACGATGGCGAGCGAGTTCGAGGCCAAGATCATCCAGGATTTCACCCGCGACATCGCCGGCAGGCTGAACGAGGCGGCGCTGCTCGCGCGCACCGCCGATGGCTACAACCGGCAGGGCCTGGCCGAGCGCGCCTTCTCATCGCTGCTCGACATCGAGCCGCTGCTGCACGAGGTCACGTCGCTGATCAACGCCACCTCGGTGGTGCGCCGCCGCGAGCGGCCCATCGATCCCGATTGACCGGCGCTGCCGAGGTCAGCATCGAGCGCACCCGCATCCCTGGCCCGCGTCGCCCCGCGACGAGGGCCTGGCCTCGTGGGAGCCGATGTTCGGCCTCCCATGATGCTGGAGCCGACCATGACCAAGCCGACCACCGCCAAACTGTCCAACACGCAGCATTTGGTGCTCGCCTCCGCCTGCGCGCACCCCGACGCGTTCGCGACCCGCCCGACGCATCTCAAGCCGGCGCAGGCGGCGAAGGTGCTCGCCGCCCTGGTCGAGGCGGGGCTGGTCCGCGAGGTGCGCGCCAAGCTGCAAGCGCCGGTGTGGCGCCATGACGAGCAGGGCCGCGCGGTGGCGGTGAAGATCCTCAAGGCTGGCCGGCAAGCGGTCGCCGCGAGCCAGCCCGTCGACACAGCCGGGGTGAACGGGGCATCGCAGCCGGACGGTGCGGCATCCGGTGCTGGCGCGTCCTCCGCCAGCCCGGCGGTCGGCTCCAAGCGGACGCTCATCATCGCCCTGATGCGGCGCGAGGGCGGAGCGACGATGGATGAACTCACCGCCGCCACGGACTGGCTGCCGCACACCACGCGGGCGGCGTTGAGCGGCTTGCGCAAGAGCGGCATCGCCGTCGAGCTCGCCAAGGTGGGGCGCGGCGCACCGTCGACCTACCGTGTCGCGAGTGCAGCCGGTGCCGCGGCGCAAACGATCGCCGCGGCGGCGTGATCGCCATGAGCATGTCAGCAACGATGGCTGGGCTGTCCCCGCCGGTGCCGGCGGGCGACGGGCAGCCTGTCATCGCCGAGCAGCATGACGCCGATCAGCACGACCCCGACCAGCCCAGCGTGAACTTGCCCGCCGCCGATCCGCTGCGCGGCGAGCTGGAGGCGCTGTGGCGGCTAGGGCCGGACGCGGTGCGCCGTCGCTGGCGCGCCCAGGTCGGGCGTCCCACGCCGAAGGGCTTGGGACGCGGGCTGACGCTGCGCATCCTGGCCTACCATGACCAGGTGCAGCGCCATGGCGGCCTCGACAAGGCCAGCCAGCGCGTGCTCGCCGCCAGCGCCCAGGCAAAGAGCCAGGCCAGCAGCAGTGAAGGTGAGCAGGAGGCAGTGGGCGTGGTCGCGTCGGCATCGGCGTCGGCTGCATCACGGGACGACCACGCTGCCCACCGCGTCGCGCCCTGCGCCCGCACCCCGGACCTGCTGCGGCCGGGCACGCTGCTGCAGCGCGAGCACGGCGGCGTGCTTCACAGGGTCACGGTGCTGGCCGACGGCGTCAGTTGGAACGGCCGCACCTTTGACAGCCTGAGCCAGGTCGCCCTGGCCATCACCGGCACGCGATGGAACGGGCCGCGCTTCTTCGGCCTGCGCGGCAGGCCGGAGAGGGGCAACGGCGGCAAGAAGCCCAGCGCGCGACCGGCGCCGGGCCGGTCGAAGGCGCGGGCCGAGGCAGCCCGGAGCGTCGGGCGGTGACGGCGTCGCGGCCGCTGCGCTGCGCCATCTACACCCGGGTGTCGAGCGACAGCGGGCTCGAGCAGAATTTCAACTCGCTCGACGCCCAGCGCGAGGCCGCCGAGGCCTACGTCAAAAGCCAGGCGCACGAGGGCTGGCGCCTGCACCGCCAGCACTACGACGATGGCGGCTACTCCGGCGGCAGCATGGAGCGTCCGGCGCTGCAGGCCCTGCTCGCCGACCTCGCGCTCGGCCGCATCGACGTGGTGGTGGTGTACAAGGTCGACCGCCTCACCCGCTCGCTGGCTGACTTCGCTAAGCTGGTCGAGCTGTTCGACGCCCGCAGCGTGTCGTTCGTCTCCGTCACGCAATCCTTCAACACCACCACCAGCATGGGGCGCCTCACCCTCAACGTGCTGTTGTCCTTCGCCCAGTTCGAGCGCGAGGTGACGGGCGAGCGCATCCGCGACAAGATCGCGGCATCGAAGAAGAAGGGCATCTGGATGGGCGGGGTGGTGCCGCTCGGCTACCGCGTCGAAGCGCGCAAGCTCGTGGTGGACGAGGTGGAAGCCGAGACGGTGCGGCTCATCTTCGAGCGCTACCTCGACCTCGGCTCACTGCCGGCGCTGCAGCGCGACCTGCTGGCGACAGGCGTCCGCACCCGCCCTCGCGTGCTGTCCTCCGGTCGCACCATCGGCGGCGTCGCCTTCACCAACGGCCCGCTGTCGCACCTGCTGAAGAACAGGATCTACCGCGGCGAGCTGAACCACAAGGGCCGGAGCTACCCGAGCGACCACCCGGCCATCGTCGATGCCGCCCTGTTCGACGCGGTCCGGGCGCGGCTGGCGGAGAACCTCAGCCGCACGGACCTGCGCAAGGGCAGGACGGGGGCGCTGCTCACCGGCCGCATCGCCGATGCCAACGGCACCGCGATGAGCCCGAGCCACACCACCAAGAAGGGCGTGCGCTACCGCTACTACGTCTCGACCGCGGTGGTTCAGGGCCGCTCCGCCGAGGCCATCCCGGTCAAGCGGCTGCCGGCGCACGAGGTCGAGACCATCGTCATGGCGGCGCTGCGCGATCGTATGGCGGCAGCAGGCATGCACAGCGAGCTCAACGATGCAGCGCTCGTCACGGAATTCGATCTCCGCGTCAGTGTCCGCCCGGGCTCACTCGAGCTGACGTGGACGGCGCAGGACCGAGGCGATGCCGACAGCAGCACCGATGCGGGATCGATATGCAACGCCGATCAGCATGACGGCACCAATGGTGAGCCCGATCGCCATCGCATCGTGATCCCCTACGCGCCGCAGCCGCACAAGCGCCGCCGCGCCATCATCATGCCCTGCGATGCATCGGGTCCGGTGCAAGGCCTCCGCCGCGAGGAGCAGCACAACCTGCTGCGCGCCCTCGCCCAGGGCCGGGCGCTGCTGCACGAGATCGTCCATGCTGAGCGGATCGACATCGCCGCCATCGCCCGGCGGGAGAACAGGAGCGAGCGCTCGATCCGCGCCACCCTGTCGCTCGCCTTTGTCGATCCCAAGCTGGTGCGCGCGGCGATCCACGGCACGCTGCCGCGCGGCTGCGGCGCCAAGCGCCTCATCGACCTGCCGCCGCACTGGCCCGATCAGTGGCAGGTGCTGGGACTGCCCGCACCGGGCTGAGCGGACCATCGATCGTTAGACAGCTTCGACAGCGACCGGCGCCCATGGTGCCGGTCGTTTTCGTTCGCGCGCCCGAACGATGCTGGCTGCCGCACGGCACAACGATGCTCCGAGCACGCCCAAACGCATCAAATCACGGAAGCGCGGTTCCGCGCGCCAGAGACAACGGGGCAAACGCCGGCAAAGCCGACCGGAGACGGCGCAAGGTCAGCGCCAGAGACCGGCAGTATTGCGACAAGTCTCTGACATGTGGCAAATATTACAAACGATGCTAAAGCAGTGTAGTCAAGTATAGGTGCGTGGTGGAGCTGAGGGGAATCGAACCCCTGACCTCTGCAGTGCGATTGCAGCGCTCTCCCATCTGAGCTACAGCCCCGCTCCGCCGTGCTGTGTAGGGCGCGGCGCGGCGAGCGTCAACGGTGGATCGGCGTTCCGGCGGCGCCGGCATTGACCGCCGCCGCTTGAGGCGCCATGGCGAGGTGTGCCGCAACCCGCCCCGCCCCTGCCGATCGACGAAATCCTGCCGCAGCTCCGCGCCGCGCTGCGCGGGACACCGGCGGCGGTGGTGGTCGCCCCGCCCGGCGCTGGCAAGACCACGCGGCTGCCGCTCGCGCTTCTCGACGAGCCCTGGGTCGGTGGCGGCAGGATCGTGGTGATCGAGCCGCGGCGCTTGGCGGCGCGGGCGGCTGCGGCGCGCATGGCGGCGACGCTCGGCGAGCCGGTCGGGCGCCGCATCGGCCTTAGCGTGCGCTTCGAGGGCCGAACCTCCGCCGCGACCCGCATCGTCGTGATGACGGACGGCGTGTTCGCCCGCGCCATCGGCGAGGACCCGGGGCTCGCCGGCGTCGCCGCCGTGCTGTTCGACGAATTCCACGAGCGCGCGCTCGGCGCCGACCTCGGCCTGGCGCTGGCCCTCGACGCGCGCGCGCTGCGGCCGGACCTGCGCCTCCTCGTGATGTCGGCGACGCTCGACGGCGCGCGCGTCGCCCGCCTGCTCGACGGCGCCCCGGTGATCGAATCGAAGGGCCGCGCCCACCCCGTCGAAACGCGCTACGGCCGTCGCCTGCCCGACGAGCGCGTCGAGGACGCCGTCGCGCGCGCAATCCGCCGGGCGCTTGCGGAGGAAACCGGCTCGGTGCTCGCCTTCCTGCCCGGGCAGGCCGAGATCACCCGCACGGCCGAAAGCCTCGGCGACTTGCCG
Organism: uncultured Beijerinckiaceae bacterium; assembly: GCA_964243435.1. GTDB lineage: Bacteria > Pseudomonadota > Alphaproteobacteria > Rhizobiales > Beijerinckiaceae > RH-AL1. The sequence continues at coordinate 8,799 of CAXTFM010000053.1, read as the reverse complement.
GCGCAGGTAAGCGTGGCGCCGCTCTTCGCCGCGATGGATCGGCGGGCGCAGGACGCGGCGGTGGCGCCGGCGCCCCCCGGCCGGCGCAAGGTGGTGCTGGCGACGTCCATCGCCGAAACCTCCCTCACCATCGAGGGCGTGCGCGTGGTGGTCGACTCCGGCCTTGCCCGGGTGCCGCGCTACGAGCCGGCGCTCGGGCTGACCCGGCTCGAAACGGAGCGCGTGTCGCGCGCCAGCGCCGACCAGCGTCGCGGCCGCGCCGGGCGCACCGAGCCGGGCGTGTGCTACCGGCTGTGGGAGGAGGCCGCCACCGGATCGCTGGAGCCCTTCGCCAAGCCGGCCATCCTCACGGCCGATCTCGGCGGCCTATTGCTCGATTGCGCCGCCTGGGGGGCGCGACGGCCCGAGCGCGACCTGCTGTGGCTCGACCGGCCGCCCGCCCCGGCGCTCGCCGAGGCACGGCGCACGCTCCGCGCGATCGACGCCCTCGACGGCGAAGGTGGCCTGACCGACACCGGGCGCGCCGTGCGCGCACTGGCGCTGCCGCCGCGTCTCGCCCGCATGGTGGTGCGGGCGGCGGCGGAAGGCTCGGCCGGCCTCGCCGCGACGGTGGCAACGCTGATCGTGGAACGCGGGGTCGGCGGCGACGCGGTCGACCTGCGCGACCGCGTCGCCCGGCTCCGCCGCGACCGCTCCCCGCGCGCCGCGGAGGTCCGCGCCCTGGCGGTTGGCTTCGCCCAGCAGGCACGGGCGGGCGGCAGCGGCGACGGGCGGGAAGCGCAGGAGATGGAGGACGTCGGGGCAACCGGGCGTCTCCTCGCCGCGGCCTTTCCCGACCGCATCGCCAAGGCGCGGGGCCGGTCGGGCGAGTTCCTGATGGCCAACGGCCGCGCCGGGGCCCTCGCCGCCCACGAGGCACTGGCCGCCGCGCCGTATCTTGCCGTCGCCGAGGTCGCCGGCCGCGCCGGCGCCGCGCGCATCCTGCTCGCCGCGCCGCTGGACGAGGCCGACATCGCCGCCGTAGCCGGCGCGGATATCGTGGAAGCGGACACCCTGTCCTTCGACCCCCGCCGCGCGGCGGTGCGGGCGCGGCGCGTGCGGCGCCTCGGCGCCCTGGTGCTGAGCGAGGGCAACGCCGCCGTGCCTGCGGGCGCCGAGTCCGCCGCCGTGCTTGCCGCTGGCCTTGCGGCGCTCGGCATGGCGCGCCTGCCGTGGACGCCGGCGCTGGCGCAATGGCGCGACCGCGTGCTGTTCCTTCGCGCCACGCAGGGCGATCCCTGGCCCGACCTGTCGGATGCGGCGCTCGCCGCCGACGGTGCCCCCTGGCTCGCGCCGCACGTCGAGGGCGTCACAAGTCTCGCCGACCTCGGCCCCGCGCGGCTTGACGCGGCCTTGAAGGCAATGCTGCCCTGGGACCTCGCCCGCCGGCTCGACTCCGCCGCCCCTGCCCTGTTCGCCACGCCTGTTGGCGCCAGCCACCGCTTAGACTACGCCGCGGCGCAAGGGCCGACCCTGTCCGTCAAGGTGCAGGAACTTTACGGACTGGCGGCGCACCCGTCGCTCGCCGGCGTGCCGATGGTGCTGGAGCTGCTGTCGCCCGCAGGCCGGCCGATCCAGATCACCCGCGACCTGCCAGGCTTCTGGCGCGGCTCGTGGCGGGCGGTACGCACCGAGATGCGCGGGCGCTATCCCCGGCACGTCTGGCCGGAGGACCCGGCCACCGCCGCCCCGACGCTGCGGGCCAAGCCGCGTGGCGGGTAGCTAGCACCCTGCGACACGACGATCATGGGAGAACTCTCGCCGAACAGCCCGCTGCCCAAGGCTTACATTTGACCGAGCTGAAACCATCCATCGAATGTCGGACTTGCCATTCGCTTTCCGAGATGTGCGGCGGTTAGCAACCAACTGTGGCTTTGAAAACGATCTCAACAAACAAAGCCGGGATCAGCGCAAAAGAGATAATAAACAAGTCAAGATTATAATGATAAAGCAAATTTTCCATGTTTATATCGGAGAATACTAGCGCAATCGGAAAATCCATGACGCCGCTCGTCATGGACTCTTCAGCTTCCTGTTCCGCACGGCTTCGTTGTGGCCCGCTTAGCGTCAGATGCGCGAAGAACATGGAGGTTACGAGAACGCTATCTCCGGCGATGACGTTCTTGATCGCCTCGCCATCAGCGAGAGTACAGCCCCTGTAAACAACAAGGATGCTCACGGGCGCGGCTAATTTTTGCCACAAATAAGACGGTTCGCGCGACACGGCATAGCCGGTCAGCCTTCTTTCGAAAGATCTCGATGTTCTCCACCGAACTCTCGATCGAAGATGCTCTCACGCGCCATTGCAGCCAACCTCAGCGTGAAGACCACGTCCAGGGCGGCGGATCGCCGTCGCGGACCAGCGTCTCGCCGAACCGCTTTTCAAGCACCACGGGCGTGGAGGTATCGGCCAGCGCGTCGACGAGCGGCGCCGAATGGGTGACGAGGATAGCCCGCGAGCGGCGCGCGCCTTCGGCGACGAGCCGCGCCAGCGACGGCAGCAGGTCGGGGTGCAGGCTCCGCTCCGGCGCTTTGAGCACCGGCAGGTCCGGCGGGCGCGGCGACAGCAGGGCCGCAACGAGCAGGAGGTAGCGCAGCGTCCCGTCCGAAAGCTCCGCCGCTTGCAGTAGGCGCAGCAGGCCGTGCTGCCGCATGACGAGCGAAAAAACACCATCCGTCTCTTCGAGGGCCACCCGCAACCCGGGGAAGGCTTCGTCCGCCATCGCGTGAAAGGCGTCCGCGTCGCCGATCTCCAGGATCGTCTGCACCGCGGCCGAGAGGTCGGCGCCGTCGCTGGCGAGCACGGGCGTGGTGGTGCCGACCTGCCGCTGCCGGGCCGGGGCGTCGGTGTCCGTGCGGAACCGGTCGTAGAAGCGCCAGTCGCGCATCCGCTCGCGCAGGCTCAGCAGTTCGAAAGCGTTCCGCGGGTCACCGCAATGGGTGACCATGCCGTCGGAGTTCGCGAGGCTCACATAAACGGTCTGCCATGCGCCCCGGTCGTCGTGGAGGCGCACCGCGGGGCCGCGCCGCTGCGCGAACTCGTCGCTTCGGCCCAGCTGCTCCGGTCCATAAGCTTTCCGCCCTGATATGCGGGTCGCGGTTGAAGCGCGTCGGCGGTAAGACCGGCGGCAGCCCGAGGTTAAAGGCATTGCCGTGCTCGACGGAAGCGAAGCCGAGCTTCAGGGTAATTGGCGCGCCGCGCACGGTGCCCTGGACGGGATGGGTGCCCCTCCCGGACGACGCGGCCGATCGTTTCCAGGCCCGCCCAAAGTCTCGATTGCAGGCCGCCTTCCCGCGCCGAGGCCTGGATGATGCGCCCCTGCGCGATGTCGGCGAGAAGGCGCAGCGCCCAGTACAGGCTGGACTTGCCGCTGCCGTTCGCCCTCTTGACGACGATGAGGGACCCAAGCGCGATCCGCGCGTCGCGGAAGGAGCGGTAGCCGGAGATCGCGAGAACGGTGAGCTAGGCCGCCTGATCGCCGCCCTGGTGCCGTCGATCACGCGGCCGTCACGTCCAGTACAGCACCCGCGCCGCGGGGAGGTTGGCGGCGAGGGCGGTCGTCAGTTCGGTGCGCATGTCCTTCATCTGCGGCGCGGGATAAACGTGCTTTATCGAGCCGAATTTGGTCAGCTTGCGGCTGCGCGTCGCCTCGTCCATGTCGAGCTTGCTCGCCGGGTACCAATCCTGCAGCACGCCCTTGGACTTCGGCGAGAAGCGGTGAGTGATGAACTCCACCGTGAGGTCGAGGTGGGGGGCGCCGGCGAGTTCCGCCGCCGCAGTGGCGAAAAGGTCTGCGTAGCCCTGCCGCCAGCCTTCGACCGGTTGGATCGGCGCCACCGTCAGCCCGACCTTGTAGCCGGCATGGGCGAGGCGGCCGAGCGCGTGAAGCCGGGCGGCAAGCGGGCTGGTGCCGCCCTCGAAGCGGATCAGCGCCTGCGCGTTGACGGACATGCGTACCCGCACCCGCCCGCCATGGTCGAGGCCGACGAGCGGGCCGACGTCGGCGAACTTGGTTGTGAAGCGCAGCTGCACCGCCTCCTCCCAGCGCCCGAAGAAGCGCACGGTGTCGGCGAGCGAGCCGGTGAGGTGCTCGATGCCGAGCGGGTCCGTGTAGCAGGATGCCTCGAAGGTGGTGCCCTCGTGCGAGCGCGCCACCGTGCCGGTGGTCACGGCGCCCTTGCCGAGGTAGGCCGGCAGGCCGTCGAGGATCTCCTCCAGGTTGGCGTAGGCGCGGGTGATCGGCGGCCCGCCGAGCGAGCCGGCGAGGTAGCAGTACTGGCAATGCGCCGGGCAACCCTCCGCGAGGTCCATGCGCCAGTCGGCCGAGGGCGGGATTGGCTGCAACCTGCGCTTGGCCGGCGAGGCGACGGTGACGGCGAGCGTCGACTTGGCTAGGCGGTAGGCGGCGCGCGGGTCGGTTTCGCTGCTAAGCCCAATCAGCCTGTCCGCCGGCAGCTCGACGATCTCGGCCCCGAGCGCGGCGGCGCGTTCGGCGATGTCGCGCCCGCGCGCCCAGTCCCGCGCCGAGCGCGTGAGCAGGACGCGGCGCGGCCGCCACAACCGCGCCTGGGTGTCGGCATCGTCGATGTTGCGTACCAGCGGCATTCCCATAAGAGGGGAAGGCGCGGCGCCGGATGTCGTTCCGGCGTCACATTGACTGCGTCGCCCCGAGATCCACGGTCTGCCCTCGCTGATCCCCCTCGCCGGCCTCCTCTGGCCGAGCCTTCCTCGCCGAGCCGCTCTTCGCGCGGGGCCCGCCCGCCGGGGTACCAAGCTTCGTGCGATCCGCATCGCATGTGTGCGACGGTTGCGCACAAAAAAGCCGTATGTTACGGCACCCCCGCCTTGCGGGAACGGGTCGCAACGGCGCATCCGGCAAACGAGGGTTGGGCCGAAGTCTCGGGTCGAGACGATCCGGGACTTCGTATCGTCCGTTCCCGCTCGGGACCGGCGGCGGGTTGCACCAGCGGAAGGCTTGAGGGGCGAAAACGACGTTGGCGGATAAGGACACCCATGTTTCCGGCATGGCCGGACGCTATGCCCAGGCCCTGTTCGACCTCGCGAAGGAGTCGAACGCCGTCGACAGGATCGGCGCGGACCTCGCCACCTTCCAGCGGCTCGTCGACGAAAGCGACGACCTCCGCCGATTCCTGCGCAGCCCGGCCATTTCCACGGACGAGCAGGTCAACGCCCTCGATGCCCTGTTGAAGCGCGCCGGCATCGCCGGCATGGCGGCGAACTTCCTCAAGCTTGTTGCCGGAAAGCGGCGCCTGTTCGCGGTGGAGGACATGATCGGCGGCTACCGCAAGCTCAGCGACGCGGAACGGGGAGTTGCCCGCGCCGAGGTCGCCGTCGCCGAGCCGCTCAAGGATGCCCACGTGCTCGCCCTCAAGGACGCGCTCGCCGCCGTTGCCGGCTCCAGCGACGTCAACGTTTCGATCACCGTCGATCCCTCGCTGATTGGCGGCATGGTCGTGAAGCTCGGCTCGCGGATGATCGACTCCTCGCTCCGCACCAAGCTCAACATGATCCGCACCCGTATGAAAGAGGCCGTCTGATGGACATCCGCGCCGCGGAAATCTCGTCGATCCTGAAGAACGAGATCGCAAATTTCGGCAACGAGGCCGAGGTTACCGAGGTCGGGCAGGTGCTGTCGGTGGGCGATGGCATCGCCCGCGTGTACGGCCTCGACCAGTGCCAGGCCGGCGAAATGGTCGAGTTCGAGAGCGGCATCCGCGGCATGGCGCTGAACCTTGAAACCGACAACGTCGGCATCGTCATCTTCGGGCCCGACCGCGACATCAAGGAAGGCCAGACCGTCAAGCGCACGGGCACCATCGTCGACGTACCGGTCGGCAAGGAGCTGCTCGGCCGCGTTGTCGACGCGCTTGGCAACCCGATCGACGGCAAGGGCCCGATCAATGCGACGCGGCGCTCGCGCGTCGACATCAAGGCGCCGGGCATCATCCCGCGCAAGTCGGTGCACGAGCCGATGGCGACCGGCCTCAAGGCCATCGACGCCCTCATCCCCGTCGGCCGCGGCCAGCGCGAGCTGATCATCGGCGACCGCCAGACCGGCAAGACCGCCGTGGCCGTCGACGCTATCCTCAACCAGAAGCCGTTGAACCAGGGCGACGACGAGAAGAAGAAGCTGTACTGCGTGTACGTTGCCATCGGCCAAAGGCGCTCCGCCGTCGCCCAGTTCGTTAAGCTGCTGGAGGAGCAGGGCGCGATGGAATATTCCATCGTCGTCGCCGCCACCGCCTCCGATCCGGCGCCGATGCAGTTCCTCGCCCCATTCGCCGGCTGCGCGATGGGCGAGTATTTCCGCGACAACGGCATGCACGCCCTCATCGTCTACGACGACTTGTCGAAGCAGGCGGTGAGCTACCGCCAGATGTCGCTGCTGCTGCGCCGCCCGCCGGGACGCGAGGCCTACCCCGGCGACGTGTTCTATCTCCATTCGCGCCTGCTGGAGCGCGCGGCCAAGCTCAACGACGACCGCGGCGCCGGCTCGCTGACCGCCCTGCCGATCATCGAAACGCAGGCCAACGACGTGTCGGCCTATATCCCGACCAACGTGATCTCCATCACCGACGGACAGATCTTCCTGGAAACCGACCTCTTCTACCAGGGCATCCGCCCCGCCGTTAACGTCGGGCTGAGCGTGTCGCGCGTGGGCTCCTCGGCGCAAACCAAGGCGATGAAGAAGGTCGCCGGCAAGATCAAGGGCGAGCTGGCGCAGTACCGCGAGATGGCGGCCTTTGCCCAGTTCGGCTCGGATCTCGACGCGACCACGCAGAAGCTGCTCAATCGCGGCTCGCGGTTGACCGAACTGCTGAAGCAGTCCCAGTTCTCGCCCCTCAAGATGGAGGAGCAGGTGTCGGTGATCTATGCCGGTGTCAACGGTTACCTCGACAAGATGCCGCTCGGCCGCGTCCGCGAATTCGAGGACAAGTTGCTGGCGACCATGCGTACCAAGCACGCCGACGTGCTCGACGCGATCCGCTCCTCGAACGACCTGTCGGGCGACTCTGAGTCCAAGCTCAAGGACGCCGTCAGCACGCTCGCCAAGGATTTCGAGGTGGCGGATGCCAAGGCTGCTTAAGTCGGGCTGCTTAGGTTGGGCCGCGTAGGTCGCACAACGTAGGTTGGGCCGCGTGACCGCACGTGCCGCCCGGCCCGCAATGATTGGGATGCGCGTCCGGCCCTGCCGGTGCGCTTGAGACGGAACACCGATGCCTTCGCTCAAGGACCTTCGAAACCGCATTTCCTCCGTCAAGGCGACGCAGAAGATCACCAAGGCGATGCAGATGGTCGCCGCCGCGAAGCTGCGGCGCGCCCAGGCGGCGGCGGAAGCCGCGCGGCCCTACGCCGAGCGAATGGCGCGCGTGCTGGCGAGCCTCGCCGCTGGGGTCGGCGGGGATGCCAGCGCGCCGGCGCTGCTGCGCGGCACGGGGAGCGACCGCACCCACCTCCTCATCCTCGCCACGGGCGAGCGCGGGCTGTGCGGCGCCTTCAACGCCTCCATCACGCGGCTCTGCCGCGACACGGCGTTCCGGCTGCTGCGCGAGGGCAAGCAGGTCAAGATCCTATGCATCGGCAAGAAGGGCAACGACATGCTGCGGCGCCAACTCGGTGACCACATCATCGAGCTTGTCGAGGTCACTGACAAGCAGGTCGGATACGCCACCGCCGAGCCGATCGGCGCCAAGGTGCTGGACCTGTTCCGCCGTGGCGAGTTCGACGTGTGCACCCTGTTCTTCTCGCGCTTCGAATCCGTCATTTCCCAGGTGCCGACCGGCCTGCAGCTGATCCCGCTCCAGGTGTCGGGTAAGGCCGACGGCGCCAAGGCGCCGGGTTCCGACGCCGTGTACGAGTACGAGCCGGACGAGGAGTCGATCCTCAGCGCGCTGCTCCCGCGCAACGTGTCCGTGCAGATCTTCCGCGCGCTGCTGGAGAACGGCGCGTCCGAGCAGGGTGCGCGGATGAGCGCGATGGACAACGCCACGCGCAACGCCGGCGACATGATCAAGAAGCAGACGCTGCTCTACAACCGCTCGCGTCAGGCGCTGATCACCAAGGAACTCATCGAGATCATCTCGGGCGCCGAGGCGCTCTGAGCTTCAAGAGGACAAGATGGCTGAACCCCTAAGCGCCACCAACAAGCCCGTCGGTCACGTCACCCAGGTGATTGGGCCGGTGGTCGACGTGAAGTTCGACGGCCACCTGCCGGAGATCCTCAACGCGCTCGAAACCGACAACAACGGCAACCGCCTCGTGCTCGAAGTGGCGCAGCACCTCGGCGAGCACACCGTGCGCTGCGTCGCGATGGACGTGTCGGACGGCCTGGTGCGAGGCCAGCAGGTCACCGACACCGGCACGCCGATCTCCGTGCCCGTCGGCGAGAAGACGCTCGGGCGCATCATGAACGTGATCGGCGAGCCGGTGGACGAGCTCGGCCCGGTTGAAACGGAGTCGCGCCGCGCCATCCACCAGGCGGCGCCCCCCTACGTCGACCAGTCAACGGACAGCCAGATCCTCGTCACCGGCATCAAGGTCGTCGACCTCCTCGCTCCCTACGCCAAGGGCGGCAAGATCGGCCTGTTCGGTGGCGCCGGCGTCGGCAAGACCGTGTTGATCATGGAGCTCATCAACAACGTCGCCAAGACGCATGGCGGTTATTCCGTCTTCGCGGGCGTCGGCGAGCGCACCCGCGAGGGCAACGACCTCTACCACGAGATGATCGAGTCCGGCGT
>CAXTFM010000052.1:5776-20359 GCA_964243435.1 uncultured Beijerinckiaceae bacterium | reverse complement strand
CCCGATCTGCCCCGCCCCGATCTGCAGCGCATCGTGGAGGAGATCGCCGACGCGCTGCGCCGGCGGCCCGACCGCGGCGCCGTCGCGAGCTACATCCCCGAGCTGGCGCGCGTCGACCCCGGCATGTTCGGCCTCGCGGTCGCGGACAGGGACGGGGTGGTGGTGGCGGGCGACGGCGACGTGCCCTTCTCCATCCAGAGCGTGTCCAAGGTGTTCACCCTGATCCTGGCGCTGGGCCTCGTCGGCGACCGGCTGTGGCGGCGCGTCGGGCGCGAGCCGTCGGGCAGCGCCTTCAACTCCATCGTCCAGCTCGAACACGAGCGCGGCGTGCCGCGCAACCCCTTCATCAACGCCGGCGCCATCGCCGTCACCGACACCATCCTGTCCGGGCGCCAGCCGCGCGAGGCGCTCGGCGAGATCCTGCGCTTCATGCAGTTCCTCGCCGACGACCCGGGCATCGTCATCGACGAGGCGGTGGCGGCGTCCGAGAAGCGCACGGGCTACCGCAACAGCGCGCTCGCGCACTACATGAAGTCCTTCGGCGTGGTGGAGAACCCGGTCGACTACACGCTCGGCGTGTACTTCCACCATTGCGCCATCGCCATGTCGTGCCGCCAGCTCGCGCTCGCCGGGCGCTGCCTCGCCTATGACGGGTTGAACCCGTCGACCGGCCATTCCGTGGTGTCGGCGGAGCGGGCGCGCCGCATCAACGCCATCATGCTGACCTGCGGCCATTACGACGGCTCGGGCGAGTTCGCCTACCGCGTCGGCCTGCCCGGCAAGAGCGGCGTCGGCGGCGGCGTGCTGGCGGTGGCGCCGGGCAAGGCGTCGATCGCGGTGTGGTCGCCGGGCTTGGATGCCAACGGCAACTCGCACCTCGGCCGCGTCGCGCTGGAGATGCTCACCAAACGGCTGGGATGGTCGATCTTCGGGCCGTGACCCCGGCAGGGGCGCCCCGATCCGGGTGGCTCAGGTTGGGTGCCACCACGCCCCGCGCAGCACCACGCCCTCCGACGTGATGCGCTGGCGCCCCACCATGTGCTCGCCCAGCACGTCGACGTAGTCGTGCTCGCCCTCGTTCACCGCGAGCACGGTGGCGTCGCCGAGCGACCCGACCTTGAGCGAGCCGTACTCCATCCGCCGCAGCGCCACCGCCGCGTTCACGGTGGAGGCGGCGACCACCTCGTTGAGGCTCATGCCGAGGCACAGCATCTTCGACATGGTGGTGACCTGGTCGAAGGCGGGGCCGTTGATGCACAGCTGGTGGACGTCGGAGGAGATGGTGTCGGGCAGGAAGCCGTTGGCCAGCATCGCCCGCGCCGTCTTGAAGGCGAAGGAGCCCTTGCCGTGGCCGATGTCGAACAGCACGCCGCGGGCGCGGGCCTCGCGCACCGCCGGCTTCACCGTGCCCTGCGCGGTGGCGGGGCTGTTGGGGAAGGGGCGGAAGGCGTGGGTCAGCACGTCGCCGGGGCGCAGCATCGCCAGCACCTCCTCGTAGGAGGGCGGCGGGTGGTCGATGTGCGCCATCAGCGGCAGGCCGGTCTCCTCCGCGACCTGGAGCGCGATGTCGAGCGGCGCCGTGCCCTGGTGCCCGGACGCGAGGCGGCCGACGCGCACCTTGATGCCGACGACGACGTCGCGGTTGGCCTCGGCGACCGCCACCGCGTCGCGCGGCGCCATCATCCGCATGTCCTCGCTTTCCCCCACCATCACGTTGGCGGCGTAGGCGTAGATGCCGGCGAAGGACACGTGGAGGTAGGCGAGGATGCGCGCTTGGCTCCGCTCGATGACGTGGCGGCGGAAGCCGGCGAAGTTGCCGGGGCCGGCGCTGCCGGTGTCGACGGAGGTGGTGACGCCCGACAGCCGGCAGAACTCGTCGGCGTCGATGCTGATGGCGCTGCCGCCCCAGTACACGTGGGTGTGGAGGTCGATGAGGCCGGGGGTGACGATGGCGCCGGCGAGGTCGCGCACCCGCGTGCCCGGCGAGGGGGCGAGGTCGCGGCCGAAGCCCGACACGCGGCCGGCGGCGAAACCCACGTCGCACACGCCGTCGTGGTTCTGCGACGGGTCGATGACGCGCCCGTTCTTCAGGATGAGGTCGTGGTCCAAGATCTGGCTCCCAATGGGCTTCGCCGGGCGCGGCGACGGCCGGCCGGGGCGCGCGACCCTTACGTCTTGCTCACGCCCCAGGCGAAGGGCAGCGGCCCCTTGACGACGCCCGTCACGTTCTTGCGCCACGCCTGGTAGCCGAGGAAGAAGCCCGTCGGCACGTAGACCACGCCTTCGCAGGCGGCGGCGTTGACCTTGTCGATCGCCGCCTTCTCGGCGGCGAGGTCGGTGGCCTCGAACCATTCGCCGATCGCCGCCTCGACCGGCGGCACGGTCGGCCAGCCGAACCACGCCTTGTCGCCGCTGGCGCGGATCGCCGGGTAGGCGGCCGGGTTGCCGCAGTCGGCGCCGGCGTGCCAGGTGTGGAACATGCTCCACCCGCCCTGGCCGGGCTTGGCCTTGGACGCGCGGCGCTGCCCCACCGTGCCCCAGTCGGTGGCCACGAAGTCGACGTTGAAGCCCATCCGCTTGAGGAGGTCGGCGGTGATGTCGCCCTGCGCCTTCACGATGGGCTGGTCCTGCGCCACCACGCAGGTGACGGGCTCGCCCTTGTAGCCGGACGCGGCGAGCAGGCGCTTGCCGGCGGCGAGGTCGCCGCGGCCCACCGCGGCGCCGCCGTTCTCCGTGTACAGCGGCGTGCCCGGCGTGAAGAAGCCCGGCAGCCGCTTCCACAGCGTCTCGTCGTCGCCGACGAGGGCGCGCATGTAGTCCTCCTGGCTCACCGCGGCGAGCACCGCCTGGCGCACCTTCACGTTGTCGAAGGGCGGGTGGAGGTGGTTCATGCGGAACGAGCCGATGTTGCCGAGCGGGTCGGCGATGTCGACGTTGAGGCCGGCCCCCTTGAGCAGCGGCACGAGGTCGGGGATCGGCGACTCCCACCAGTCCACCTCGCCGTTCTGCAGCGCGGCGGCGGCGGTGGCGGCATCGGGGATGATGACCCATTCCAGGCGGTCGACCATCATGCGCTTGCCCCCGGCGAGCCAGGAGGCGGGCTCGGCGCGCGGCACGTAGCCGGGGAAGCGCTCGAACACGGCGCGGGCGCCCGGCACCCATTCCCCGCGCACGAAGCGCATCGGCCCGGAGCCGACATAGTCGGAAATCTGGGTGAAGGGGTCCGTTTTGGCGATGCGCTCGGGCATCACGAAGGCCACCGGCGCGTTGGTCTTGCCGAGCGCCAGCTTGAGCTTGGGGAACGGCCGGGAAAAGCGCCAGCGGAAGGTCGTGTCGTCCACCGCGACGAGTTCCTGCTGGATCGCCCGGATCATCAGGCCGAGCGGGTCGCGCGCCGACCAGCGCGTCAGGCTCGCCACCACGTCGCGCGCGAGCACCGGCTCGCCGTCGTGGAAGCGGAGGCCGGGGCGCAGCCGGAACGTCCAGATGAGCCCGTCGGGCGTCACCTCCTCCGATTCCACCATCTGGCGCTGCGGCTGGAGCTGGCTGTCGATGCCGTAGAGCATGTCCCACACCAGCGCGCCGGCGTTGCGCACGACGTACTGCGTGGTCCACACCGGATCGAAGTTCGCGAGGTTGGCCTGCGGCACGAAGCGCAGCACCCGGGACGGCTTGAGGACGGCCGGCTGGGCCAGCGCGGCGCGCTGCGGGGACGCCAGGTTGGCGGCGGCGGCGGCGCCGGCGGTGGCGCCGAGGAAGCGTCTGCGGTCGAGCATGGCGCCGCGGTCGCAAAGGCCGTGCCGGACGGCCTTGCCCAACCCCGGCGGAGGCCGATATCCGACCCATGGATGCCCTCACCGTGATCCTTGACGCGCTGCAACCCCTGGCCGGGCGCGCCGTGCTCGACGTCGGCTGCGGCGCCGGCGACCTCGCCAAGGTGCTGGACGGACGCGGGGCGCGGGTCACCGGCATCGACCCCAACGCCGAGGCCGTCGCCGCGGCGCGGCGCAAGGTGCCGGGCGCGACGTTCCTCCAGGCCTCGGCGACGGCGCTCCCCCTGGCCGACGGCAGCGCCGAGGGCGCGGTGCTGCTCAACTCGCTGCACCACGTCGGGGCGCCGGGCGCCGCGCTCGCCGACCTCGCCCGCGTGCTGCGGCCGGACGCGCCGCTGGTGGTGGTCGAGCCGCTGACGCGCGGCAGCTCCTTCGAGGTGCTGCTGCGCATCGAGGACGAGACGGCGGTGCGCGACGCCGCGCAGGCGGCGCTGGCGGAGGCGGTCGCGAGCGGCCTGTTCCGGCTGGCGCGCGACGTCACCTTCGACCGCGCCGAGCGCTTCGCCTCGGTGGACGCCTTCCTCGCGCGGGTGGTGGCGGTGGACCCCGCGCGCGCCGCGGCGGTGGCCGCCCATCGGGCGGAGGTCGAGGCCTCGTTCGAGCGCTGCGCCGAGGCGGACGGCGGCGGGCACGTGCTGCGCCAGCCGCTGCGCGCGCAGGTCCTGGTCCCCTTGTGAAGTCCCGATGCCGGCCTGAAGCCCCGGCGCCGGCCTAGCCGGCCCCGGCCGGCTCGCGCGCCGGCGCGGCGCGGCGCCAGCGCGCCGGTCCCTCGCGGTGGATGGAGCGCCCGCCCGCGTCGACCGCCACCGTGACCGGCATGTCGGCCACCGTGAACTCGTGGATCGCCTCCATGCCGAGGTCGGGAAAGGCCAGCACCCGCGCCGCGCGGATCGCCTTGGACACGAGGTAGGCGGCGCCGCCGACGGCGACGAGGTAGGCGGCGCCGTGGCGGCGGATCGCCTCCACCGTCGCCGGGCCGCGCTCGGCCTTGCCGACCATCACGAGGAGGCCGGTGCGCGCCAGCAGCGCCTCGGTGAACTTGTCCATGCGCGTCGCCGTGGTCGGGCCGGCGGGGCCGACCGCCTCGTCGCGGACCGCGTCCACCGGGCCGACGTAGTAGATCGCGCGGTCGTTGAAATCGACCGGCAGCGGTTCGCCCGCCGCCAGCATCCGGGTCAGGCGCAGGTGCGCCGCGTCGCGGCCCGTCAGCAGCCGGCCCGAGAGCAGCAGCGTTTCCCCCGCCCGCCAGGTCGCGACCTCGTCGCGGCTGAGGCGGTCGAGGTCGACCCGGCGCACCGCGTCGCCCGTCCGCCACGGCACGTCGGGCCACAGGTCGAGGGACGGCGGGTCGAACGTCGCCGGCCCCGACCCGTCGAGGGTGAAGCCGACGTGGCGGTCGGCGGCGCATTGCGGGATCAGGCCGACCGGCAGCGAGGCGGCGTGGGCGGGAAAGGTGCGGATCTTCACGTCGAGCACCGTGGTCAGGCCGCCCAGCCCCTGCGCGCCGATGCCGAGCGCGTTGATCTTGTCGTACAACTCGACCCGCATCTCCTCCAGCTTGGTTGCCGGGCCGCGGGCGCGCAGCGCGCCCATGTCGATGGGGTCGAACAGCGACTGCTTGGCCATCAGCATGGCGCGGTCCGCGCTGCCGCCGACGCCGAGCCCGATCAGGCCGGGCGGGCACCAGCCGGCGCCCATCCCCTCCACCTGTTCCAGCACCCAGTCGACCACGGAGTCGCTGGGGTTGAGCACGGTGAAGCGCGCCTTGTTCTCCGAGCCGCCGCCCTTGGCGGCGACGTGGACCTCCACCGCGTCGCCCGCCACCATCTCGACGTGGAGGTTGGCGGGGGTGTTGTCGCCGGTGTTGCGCCGGTCGAACAGCGGCTCCACCACCATGGACGCGCGCAGCGGGTTGTCGCTGTGGAGCCAGGCGCGGCGCACGCCCTCGTCGACCAGCGCCTGGAGCGGGCGCGCGGTGGCGAAGCGCGCCGCCACGCCCACCCGCATGAACACGGCGGCGACGCCCGTGTCCTGGCAGATCGGCCGGCGGCCGAGGGCCGCCATGCGCGAATTGGCGAGGATCTGCGCCATCGCGTTGCGCGCCGCCGGGCTTTCCTCGCGGGCGTGGGCGTCGGCGAGGTGTCGGACGTAGTCGGCGGGGTGGAAGTACGAGATGAACTGCAGCGCGTCGGCGATGCTGGTGACGAGGTCGTCTTCCGTGATCGGCATGGATGCCCCGCGTCGGCCGCATTGAGGGAACAACGCCGCCGCGGCGGCGGGGTTACACGGCGCGGCACCCCGACCTTCGCCCGACCTGCGCCCGACCTGCGCCCAACCTGCCCCATCGCGCGGGTCGGCCGCGACGGAACGAAGGCACGGCTTGACGAACGCCCGCCGCGCTGCGCCATAGGGGCCGCACGAAAAACGACCAGGGAGGCGACGCCATCATGATACGCCACATCCTCAGGGCGGGAGCGGTCGCCGCGATCCTCGCCGGCATGACCCCCGCCGCCCGCGCCGACGGGCCGATCGTCATCAAGTTCAGCCACGTGGTGGCGCCCGACACGCCCAAGGGCGCCGGCGCCCTCAAGTTCAAGGAGCTGGCGGAGAAGTACACGGACGGAAAGGTCAAGGTCGAGGTGTACCCGAACTCCACCCTGTACAAGGACAAGGAGGAGGTCGAGGCCCTCCAGCTCGGCGCCGTGCAGATGCTGGCGCCCTCCCTCGCCAAGTTCGGCCCGCTCGGCGTCAAGGAATTCGAGGTGTTCGACCTCCCCTACATCCTGCCGGACAAGGCGGCGCTGCGCCGCGTCACCGACGGCGAGGTCGGCAAGTCGCTGTTCGCCAAGCTGGAGAACCGCGGCATCAAGGGCCTCGCCTACTGGGACAACGGCTTCAAGGTGATGACGGACAACAAGCCGCTGCGCGTGCCCGCCGACTTCCGCGGGCAGAAGATGCGGATCCAGTCCTCCAAGGTGCTGGAAGCGCAGTTCAAGGCGCTCGGCGCCCTGCCGCAGGTGGTGGCCTTCTCCGACGTCTACCAGGCGTTGCAGACCGGCGTGGTGGACGGCTCGGAGAACACGCCCTCCAACAACTACACGGCCAAGCACTTCGAGGTGCAGAAGTACCTCACCACCTCCAACCACGGCTACATCGGCTACGCCGTGATCGTGAACAAGAAGTTCTGGGACGGGCTGCCCGGCGACGTGCGCGGCGCGCTTGAGCGCGCGATGAAGGAAGCCTCCGACAGCGTCAACAACTCCGCCCAGAAGGACAACGACGACGCCATGGCCGCGATGAAGGCGTCGGGCAAGGTGGAGTTCATCACCCTGACGCCCGAGCAACGGGCCGCCTGGCAGAAGGCGCTGGAGCCGGTGACGGCGGAGATGACGTCGCGCATCGGCAAGACCACCATCGACGCCTTCAAGAAGGCGGCCGCCGGCCCGACCAACTGAGCCGACCCGCCGGGCCCGCCGGGCCCGCCGCGGGCGCACCCTCGAACGGTCGCATCCTGCAAACAAACTCGCGCCCGCGTCGCCGCGCGGGTGCATCACGCAACCGCAACGGAACCGCCGATGGCCCTCCGCTTGGCTTCCCGCATCCTCGACCGGCTCGAGGAGATCCTGATCATGACCCTGATGGCGGCGGCGACGCTGCTGATCTTCGTGTCGGTGGTGCAGCGCTTCGCCGCCGGCACGGCGCTGCTCTACCCCATCGCCAGCCAGGTCGACCTGACCTGGGCGCAGGAACTCTGCATCTTCATGTTCATCTGGATGGCCAAGTTCGGCGCCGCCTACGGGGTGCGCACCGGCATCCACGTCGGCGTCGACGTGCTCGTCATCAAGCTGTCGCCGGCATGGCGCCGCGGCGTCATCCTGTTCGGGCTCTTCGCCGGGGCGCTGTTCACCGCGGTGGTCGGCAGCATGGGGGCGGAGTTCGTGTACGGCCTCATCGGCACCAGCCAAACCTCGCCCGACCTCGAATGGCCGAGCTGGATGATCTATCTTTGCATCCCGCTCGGCTCCTACCTCATGTGCTTCCGCTTCCTCCAGGCGGCGTGGGGCTTCTGGCGCACGGGCGAGCTGCCCCACCACGACGTCGCCCACGTCGAGGGCGTCAACGCCGGCGCCCTGGCGGCGGCGGGCGTGCCCGACGTGGCGGACGCCCTCGAAGCCGGGCACCGGCCGTGAGCGGAGCGCGGGACATGAGCGGAGCGGGGAACCAACCATGAGCGGAGCGGGGGATAGGACATGACCGCCGCCATCATCTTCGGCCTGCTGATCGTGCTGCTGCTCACCGGCATGCCCGTGTCGATCGCGCTCGGCCTCACCGTGCTGTCGTTCCTGTTCACCATGACAACGGTGCCGATCGAGAGCGTCGGGCTGAAGCTGTTCAACGGCTTGGACAACTTCGCCATCATGGCGATCCCCTTCTTCATCCTCGCCGGCAGCTTCCTCACCCACGGCGGCGTCGCCAAGCGGATGATCCACTTCACCACCACGCTGGTCGGCCACCTGCCGGGCGGGCTCGCGCTCGCCGGCGTGGTGGCGTCGGGCCTGTTCGCCGCCGTGTCGGGGTCGAGCGTGGCGACGGTGGTGGCGATCGGCTCCATCATGCTGCCGGCGATGGTCGACCACGGCTACCCCAAGCGCTTCGGCGCCGGCGTCATCACCACCTCGGGCTCGCTCGGCATCCTGGTGCCGCCCTCCATCATCCTGGTGCTCTACGGGGTTTCCACCAACACCTCCATCGGCGCGCTGTTCATGGCCGGCGTGGTGCCGGGCATCTGCCTCGCGGCGGTGCTCGGCGGCGTCACCGCCTTCCTCGCCTGGCGGCGCGACCTGCCGCGCCTGCCGCGCGCGAACTGGGGCGAGCGCTTCCGCGCCTTCCGCGACAGCTTCTGGGGCCTGGCGCTGATCGGCATCATCCTGGGCGGCATCTACGGCGGCATCTTCACGCCGACGGAGGCGGCGGCGGTGGCCGCCGTGTACGCCTTCGTGATCTCCGTCTTCGTGTACCGCGACATGGGGCTGCGCGACGTGCCGCGCGTGCTGCTCAACGCCGCCAACACCAGCGCCATGCTGCTTTACATCATCACCAACGCGATCCTGTTCTCGTTCCTGATGACCAACGAGAACATCCCGCAGGCGATGGCGGCGTGGATCGTCAGCAAGCACTTCCAGGTGTGGACCTTCCTGATCGTGGTCAACCTGGTGCTGCTCGCCGCCGGCAACGTGATGGAAGCGACCTCCATCCTGCTCATCATGGCGCCGATCCTGTTCCCCATCGCCAAAAGCCTCGGCGTCGACCCCATCCACCTCGGCGTGCTGATGGCGGTCAACATGGAGGTCGGCCTGTGCCACCCGCCCGTCGGCCTCAACCTTTACGTGGCCTCGGGCATCACCAAGATGGGGATCACGGAGCTGACGGCGGCGGTGTGGCCCTGGCTGCTCGCCATGCTGGCCTTCCTGCTGGTCGTCACCTACGTGCCCGCGCTGTCGCTGTGGCTGCCGCACCTGCTGGGCGTTTGAGCGGCCGGCGTCACCATTCGGCCTGCGCCGACATCGCGACCGGCCCGGCGGCCGGGCCGCCGTCGCGCGACGTCCACAGCCGCATGCCGCCGTCCGCCGCCGCCGCGTTGAGGGTGAAGGGGGCGGTGTCGAACAGCGGCGCCCCGCTGCGGAAGCTGAAGCGCGCCGGCGGTGCGCCGTGCAGCTCCGCCGCGTAGTTCAGCAGCAGGTCGGCCTGCATCGGGCCGTGGACCACGAGGCCGGGGTAGCCTTCCACCTCCGTGGCGTAGCTGCGGTCGTAATGGATGCGGTGGGCGTTGAAGGTGAGGGCGGAATAACGGAACAAAAGCGCCGCGCTCGGCTCCAGCCGCCGGCGCTGGTCGCCCGCCGGCGCCGGCTCGGCGGGCGCGCCGCCGGCGCCCTCCGGATGGCCGCGGTACACGATGTCCTGCCGTTCCTCCACCGCGACGGCGTCGCCGTCGACGTGCAGCGCGTGCTCCACCGTGACGAAGCACAGCGTGCCCGTGCGCCCCTGCTTCATCGCGACGTCGGCGATGCGGGAAGTGCGGCGCACCGCGTCGCCGACGCGGATCTCGCGGGCGAAGCGCAGGGCGCCGCCGGCCCACATGCGCCGCGGCAGGGGCACCGGCGGCAGGAAGCCGCCGCGCTTGATGTGGCCGTCGTCGGCGAGGCTCGCCGTCGGCACCGCGGCCTCCGACAGGCAATGGTGGATGCCGCGCGGCGCCGCCGCGCCCGGCTCCGGCATGGCGCCGGGCAGGTCAAGCGTGGCGTGGTACGCCCGGGCGAGTTCAAGCGTCACCGTGCCGCCCGCCTCCTCCGTGCGCCCGATCCAGGACTTCAGGTGTTCGACCTCGTCGGCGGACATCATCGGCACCTCCTCAGGAATCGTCGGCGGGCGGCCGGTGCGCGCCGATGGCGGGAACCGCGCCGTAGCGGCGCTCGACGCCCTGCACCCGCGGTCCCGGCGCGGGGAAGGCGATGGTGCCGCCGGGCGAGTCGACCGCGATCCGGCGCAGGTGCGGGTGGCTTGAAAGCGCCGCCATGTCGTTGACGGAAGCGAAGGCGATGTCCACCTCGGTGAGCAGGGCCACGGCGGCGTCCTCGTCCATCGCCGCGAAGGCGCGGGCGACCAGCGCGTCGGTGTCGGCGCGGTGGCGCGTGCGCGCGACGTTGGTCGCGAAGCGCGGGTCGGTGCCGGCCGAGGCGTCGCGCAGGAACAAGCGGGCGAACTTGACCCATTCGCGGTCGCTCTGGATCGAGATGAGGATCTGCTTGCCGTCGCGCGTCGCGAACACGCCGTAGGGCGCGATGGAGGGGTGGGCGAGGCCGATGCGCCGCGGCGGGCGCCCGCCCTCCTGGTGCAGCAGGGGCACGGTGAGCCAGTCCGCCATCACGTCGAACATGGACACGCGGATGTCGGCGCCCTCGCCGGTGGCGGCGCGGGCGATGAGCGCTTCGAGGATCGCCGCGTGCGCCGTCGCGCCGGTGGCGATGTCGACGAGCGAGATGCCGACGCGCGCCGGCTCGTCAGGCCCGCCGGTGATGGAGCTGAGGCCGGACTCGGCCTGGATGAGCAGGTCGTAGGCCTTGCGGCTCGCCAGCGGCCCTTCCTCGCCGTAGCCGCTGATGGAGCAGCAGATCAGCCGGGGGTGCGCGCGGCGCAGCGTTTCCACCCCGAAGCCGAGCCGGTCGAGCGCGCCGGGCTTGAGGTTCTGGATGAGGATGTCGGCCCGCTCGACGAGCGCGCGCAGCGCCTGCTTGCCCGCGTCGGTCGCGAGGTCGGCGGCGAGGCTTTCCTTGCCGCGGTTCAGCCACACGAAGTAGCTGCTCTGCCCGCCCGGCACCACGTCGTCGTAGCCCCGGGCGAAGTCGCCCTCCGGGCGCTCGATCTTGACCACGCGGGCGCCGGCGTCGGCGAGGCGCGCCGAACAGAAGGGCGCCGCCACCGCCTGCTCGACGGCGACGACGGTGAGCCCGTCGAGGGGGCGCTGCGCCGAGGCCGCCATCAGTGTGCTCCCACGTCCATGCCGCGCCCTCCGTCGCCCGTCCTCACGCGCCGGCCGGGTCGGCGCCGGCCATGTCCGCGCTGGCCATGTCCGCGCTGGCAACGTCGGCGCCGGCCGCGTCGGCGCTGGCGATCCAGTTGCCGTGGAAGCCGGCCGGCACGCGCGCCGGGATGTGGACGCTCGCCACCGGCGCGCCCTCGAAGTCCGCCGCGTCGAGGATGACGAGATCGGTGGCGCCTCCGGCCCCGGTGTCGATGACGTAGCCGACGAGCCAGCCCTCGTCCTCGCCCGGCCCGCGCGGCACGAACACGAACTCGCCGGGGTGGCGCCCCGGCCCGAACTCGTGGCGCTGCCGGGTGCCGGCGTCGATGTCGTGCTTGTAGATGTAGGTGCCGACGACGAGGTCGGGCGTCATCTCGTCGGGGAGGCCGAGCGCGTAGGCGTAGCGGTAGGGCTGGCCGATGCGGCGCTCGTCGGGGCGCGGGAACTCCTGCGGCGCGGGGTCGAGCACGCGCCGCGCCACCGTGCGCGCGCCGGGGTCCAGCGTCCAGCGCTCGAAGCCGCGCGGCGCGGCGTTCGGCCCCGGCGAATGGCCAGCGAACATCCGGTCGTAGACCACCGCGTCCAGCACCACGCGCCCGTCGGGGAGATCGAAGGCGTTGGCGGTGTGGAAGATGTAGCAGGGGTCGACGTCGATCCACACGATGTCGGCGGCGGCGCCCTCGCGCGGCAGCAGGCCGACGCGGGCCCGGTGCGACGGGTTCCAGCGGTAGGGGAAGCTGTGCCCGGCCATCAGCGCGCCGATCGAAAAGGTCACGGGCAGGTCGAGGATGACGACGTAGCGCCCGGTCACCGCGCAATCGTGGATGGAGGGGCCGTGCTGCACGGGGATGTCGAGCTTGCGGCGCACGGTGCCGTCCCGGCCGACCACGAGGTGGCGGATGCGCTCGGGCTCCCTGGCGTTGTAGGCGATGGCGTGCAGTTCGCCGCTCAGGGGGTCGAGGTGGGGGTGCGCGGTGAACGAGCCGCCGAGCGTGCCGCCGAAGTCGTCATAGGACTGGCCGTCGAGGTCGTCGTCGAGGCGCACGGGCGTCGAGCCGGCCTCGACGAGGGCGAAGGTCGACCCGGCATGGCCGATGACGTTGGTGTTGACCGTGTCAAACGTGCCGTTGCGCGGCCCCGGCGCCACCGGCACGCCGAGCGCTTCGCCGACATGGTGCGAGCGGATCCAGCGGTTGCGGTACCACGGCGCGCGGCCGCCCTTGAGGCGGACGCCGTGGACCATGCCGTCGCCGAGGAACCAGTGGTAGGTCTTGGGGTCGCCGGCGACCGGGTTCGGGCCGATGCGCAGATAGGTGCCGTCGAGCTGCGGCGGGATGGTGCCGGTGACGGCGAGGTCGGTCAGCGTCACCTCGGCCCGCACGGGGGCGTGCATGCCGTTGAGGAAGGGGTGCGGCCGCTCCGGCATCGGCAGGCGACGACGGTTGAACGCGCCGATGCGCACCGCGCCCTCGGCCACCACCCTGCGGATCAATCGTTCGGCGGCGCGCTGCATGCGGGATCCCTGTGGGCCGGGCGTCAGCGGAGCATTTCACCAGGGACCGGCGCGCGTGTCGACCGGCCGGGCGCGTCGAAGCGGGCGGCGAGGCGCTGCAAGCGCGGCCGCAGGCGCAGGAACACGCGGTACGCGCCTTCAAGCGCGGCCAGCACCGGCGCGTGGCGGGCGGCGAGGCCGAGGAACCGCAACCGCGGGATCGCCCGCCACATGGCGGCGAAGGCGGCGGCCCCCGACAGCAGCCGGCCGTCCTCCAGCGCATGGAAGCGGGCGAGCAGCGCCGCGCGGTCGAGCGGACAGGCGGCGTCGCCCGACGACACGTCCACGAAGTCGATCGCGCCGCGCCGGTCGAGCCGCCGCATCAGCGCGATCTCGCGCCGACACAACGGACAGCCGCCATCGTACCACACCAGGACGTTGCCCATCCGCTTCAAATGGGAACGTTGCCGCCGGCGACCAGGGGACGGCCGCCGTGCCGGCGTGCGGCATCGTCTTCGCTACCGTGGCGGCGGTACGGGGGAAGGACGTGGAATCCATGGAACAGCGGCGTCGCACCCTGGCGGGCCGCGCCTTCGGCCTCGCGCTGGCGGCATCCGCCGCGCAGCCGGCGGCCGCGGCGGCGCAGGCCACCCAGGCGCAGGTCGGCCCGGCGCAGGTCACCTCGGCGGAGGTCACCCGGGCGGAGGTCACCCCGGCGGAGGCCGCCGCCGTCGCCGACACCGTGACGGCGGCGAACACCGACCCGGCCTACCGCGCGCTGCTCGATGCCGAGCACGCGGGCATCAAGCGGGCGCTCCGCGGCTCGGACCGGCCGCTGCCGGACGCGACCGCCGGCAAGGCCCGGCAGTCGGCGGTGGCGGCGCGGGAGCTTTGGGCGGGCGCGACCGGCTACGATTTCGCCGTGGCGGCGAACCAGGCGGCCGACATCGCCCTGCTGTCGGCGTTCGCCGGCCTGCCCGCCGCGGTGCTGGCGCGCAACGCCGCGGTCGTGGCGGAGATCAACCGCGACGCCGCGCCGGCGCAGCAGCATCACGCCCTTTTCGACGCCGACGGCGTCGCCACCCTGCTCTTCCTCCCGGAAGCGCTCGGCCCGCGGCTCGGCGGCGCCTTCCTGCGCGCCCATGCGCGGGGCGACCTCGCGCAGGCGATCGCCCTCCTCAAGGCGAGCGAGATCAGCACCCAGGCGGCGAAGGCCTTCTACGCCTTTCCCCGTCCCTACACCGTGCCGGGCAACGACATCCGCCTCGTCAAGGACGACGTCGTCGCCGGCGACGGCGCGCCCTACAGGGCCTCCGGCGGCTCGTTCCCCAGCGGGCACACCGATGTCGGCTACACCACCGCGCTGCTTCTCGCCGCCATGGTGCCGGAACGCTTCCTGCCGCTCGTCGCCCGCGCCGCCGGCTACGGCTATTCCCGCGCCGTGCTCGGCGTGCACTACCCCCTCGACCTCGTCGGCGGCCGCATGGCGGCCGAGCGCAACGTCGCGCACTTCCTCGCCGACCCGCGCTACCGCGCCCTGTTCGACACCGCGCGCGACGCGCTGCGGGCGGCGCTGGCACGGGAATGCGGCGTCCCCCTCGCCGCCTGCGCCGCCGCCGGCCGCGACGGCAACGCCGACCCTCGGGCCGACCCCCGGGCCGATCCTTCGGCCGATCCTT
>CAXTFM010000052.1:0-5676 GCA_964243435.1 uncultured Beijerinckiaceae bacterium | reverse complement strand
GCCGATCCTTGGGCCGCCCCGGCGCAACGCCGGCTTTACGCCTTCACCATGGACTACGGCCTGCCGCGGCGTGGGCCGGCAAACACGCCGATGCGGGTGCCCGACGGCGCCGAGGTCCTGCTCGAAGCCCTGCGCCCCGACCTGTCGCCGGCGGCGCGCCGGCAGCTCCTCGCCGACACCGCGGCGGCGGCGGGCGCCGCGCTCGACAGCGACGACCCGCGCACCGGGTCGTGGCAGCGCATCGACCTTTACGAGGCCGCCCGCGCGGCGCTGGCGCGCTGAGCCGATGGTCGGTGCGGCAGCGCGGCGGCTTTCCGCGCGCGGGGCGGTGGTGTCCATTGCGCGACGCCGTCGCGGCGGACCCGTCGCGCGGCAAGGACCAACCATGCCGCGACGCGAGGACCAGACCATGCCGCGCAGCGATCCCGACCGGTTCGGCACGGCGTCCGACGAGGCGCGGGCCTGGCGCGCCGGCGCGCGGCTCACGCCGGCCTCGTTCTTCCCGCCGCCGCGGCGGCGCGACAGCGCCATGCCGCGGGGCGCGCACCTCCTCGTGACGCTGGCGGCGCTGGCCGTGATGGCGGCCGGCACCACCGCGCTGATGCTCCAGCAACGCACGCCCTATTCGCAGAACCGCGTCGGCGGGCCTTTCGCCATGACCGACGCCGACGGCCGGCGGGTGACGCAGGCCGACCTGACGGGCCGGCCGAGCGTGCTCTACTTCGGCTACACCTCCTGCCCCGACCTGTGCCCCACCTCGCTGTCCCTCCTGGCGGGGGCGATGGGCCGGATGGGCGCCGGCGCCGACCGCTTCAACGCCGTGTTCGTCACGGTGGACCCGGCGCGCGACACCCCGACGGCGCTGAAGGACTACCTCGGCTCCTTCGACCGGCGCATCCGCGGCTTCACCGGCACGGAGGCGGAGGTCGCGGCGATGGTCGACACCTTCCACGTGGTGCGCCGTCGCGGCGCCGCCGCCGGCGGGGAGGGCGGCTACGAGGTGGCGCACTCGGCCGACGCGCTGCTGCTCAACGCGGCCGGGCGGGTGGTCGGCAAGATCTACTACGGCGAGGACGAGGACAGCATCCTCGCCAAGCTGACGACGCTGGCGCCCGAACCCGTGTGCCGGCCGGGCGCGCCGGGGCCGGCGGACCTGTGGGCGCCGTCCGCCACCCTCGGGCCGGGGCAGCTTTGCCGGACGGGCTGACGGCGGCGGCGGCATGCGCTATCGCCTGCGTCGCTTCACCGTTGGGCCCGCCATGATTCCCCGATTCGCCACCCTCGCCCTCACCGTTCTGATCGCCGCCGCCGCACCGCCGGCGCACGCCGACGAGGCCAAGCCCTCGCCGATCAGGGTGGCGTCGCCCTGGCTGCGCGCGACGCCGAAGGGCGCGCCGGTGGTCGGCGGCTACGCCACCATCACCAACACGGGGAGCGCGCCCGACCGCCTCGTCGGCGCGAGCATCGACGTCGCGGCGCGCGCCGAGGTCCACACCATGGCGATGGCGGACGGCGTCATGCACATGCGCAAGCTCGACGACGGCCTCGCGGTGGCGCCGGGCGCGACGCTCACCCTGGCGCCCGGCGGCGACCACCTGATGTTCTTCACGCCGAGCGCCCCGATCAGGGAAGGGCAGAGCGTGCGGGGCACGGTGGTGTTCGCCAAGGCCGGCGCGGTGCCGGTGACCTTCGCCGTCGCGGCGATCGGCGCCACCGTGGCACCCGGCGCGCCCGCCGCCGTCACCGCCATGCCGGGCATGGGCAAGGGCATGGAAACGGGCGCGGGCGCGGCGCGCTGACGCTTACCCCCGCGGCGCCGCCGCGAAGCCCGCCGCCATCGCGGCGTACACCACCGCCATCGCGCGCCGGGTGAGCACGAACTCCCAGCCGGGGGTGAAGCGCCGGGGCGTCATCGCGTAATCGACGAAGGCCGCCGCCGCCGACACGGTTGTCGCGCGCAGAACGAGGTCGCCGCCGCCGCGCACCGGGCGGACGGCGACCCACGCCTCGAAGAAGCCCGTCCAGAACAGCGTCGCGGCGAGATGGGTGGCGAGGCCGACGCCGGTGTGGCGGAGGTCGAGGGCACGGCGGCGCGCCGCGCGCTCGCCGTTGAGCCAGTGGCTGGTGGCGTTGAGCGGCTGAGCCGCGCCCTTGTGCTCGCCCAGCGCGACCAGCGCCAGGGCGAGCACGGAGGTCGCGCCGGCCACCGTGCCGGTCGTCGCGACGCGGCGGGGAAAGCTGCCTGCCAAAACCCGCCCCCGTGCCCGATGCATGTCCAAGCTCCCACGCGCCGCGACGTGGCGCGACCCCGCCCTTTGTCGCGGCGCGGCTTACCTTCGTCGTGGCGCGGCCTGCCTTCGTCGTGGCGCGGCTTGCGGCAACCCGGCGGGGGAGCTTCGCCGCCCGTGCGGCGTTGAGGAACCGAAACGGAGACGCGACATGAACGATAACACCGCCCTCAAGGTCAGCAGCGCTTCCGCCAAGTCCGGTCCCAATGGCGAGGTGACCCTGGTGCGGGGCGACGTCATCGCCATGCGCCTGTGGCGCAACGAGGAGCCGAACGACAAGACCCCGCATGCCAGCGCCTATGAAACGCTGGGCTACGTGGTGTCGGGCCGCGCCGAGCTGATCGTCGGCGGCAACACGGTGAGGCTGGAGCCGGGCGACTCCTACCTCGTGCCGGCGCGCGTCGAGCACAGCTACCGCATCCTTGAAACCTTCACGGCGGTGGAATGCACCGCGCCGCCGGCGAAGGGCATGGGGTAACGCCGGCCCCCGTGCAGACCGGCGCGATGAAACCGGCGCGATGGAAACCGGCAGGATGGAAACCGGCGCGATGAGGGTGGCTGTCGTCGGTGCCGGCATGGCCGGCCTCGCCTGCGCCGAGGCGCTCGGCGGCCACGACGGGTCGCCCGCCGTCACCCTGTTCGACAAGGGCAAACGCCCCGGCGGCCGCATGTCCGCGCGCACCGTTGCGACGTCGTGCGGCGAGGCCGGCTTCGACTATGGCGCGCAGTACATGAGCGCCCGCGACGACGGGTTCCGGGCGCGGGTGGCGCGCTGGCGGGACGCCGGCCACGCCGCGCCCTGGCCGGCGGCGGGCGGCGACGCCTTCGTCGGCACCCCCGGCATGAGCGCGCCGATCATCGAGATGGCGTCCCGCCTCGACGTCCACTGGTCGACCACCGTCGTCGAGCTGTGTCGCGCGGACGGCCTGTGGCGCCTGCGCGGCGACGGCCATGGCGGCCCGCCCCCCGACGCGGCCGGCTACGACGCCGTGGTCGTGGCGGTGCCCTCCGAGCAGGTCGGGCGGCTGGTCGCGCCCTTTGACGCCGCGATGGCGCGGCTTGCCGCCGCGACCCCGTCGCAGCCGTGCTGGACGGTCACCGCCGCCTTCGCCGAACGCCTGCCGGCCGGCCCCGACATGGTGCGCGACGGCGCGGTGGTGGGCTGGGCGGCGCGCAACAGCGCCAAGCCCGGCCGCCCGCCGGTGGAGGCCTGGGTGATCCAGGCGGCGCCGCGCTGGTCGGCCGAGCACCTGGAGGAGGACCGCGAGGCGGTCACCGAGGCCCTCCTCGCCGGTTTCGCCGCCATGGTCGGCATCGACCTGCCCCCGCCCCTCACCGTCGCCGCGCACCGCTGGCGCTACGCCCGTTCCGGCCGCACGGAGGTGCGCCACCTGTGGAACCCCGATCTCCGCCTCGGCCTTTGCGGCGACTGGCTGATCGGCCCGCGCGTCGAGGCGGCGTGGCTGTCCGGCACGTCGCTGGCGCGGGCGATGGCGGGGTGAGGGGGCGGCGGCCCTGAGCCTCCTCCTCGCCGCGGCCCTGCTCTGGGTCGGCGTGCATGCCGGCATCGCCGGCACGCGCGTGCGCCGCGCCGTCGCCGGCCGCATCGGCGACAACGGCTTCCGCGGCGTCTTCTCGCTGCTTTCCGTCGCGGCGATCACCGCGCTGATCGTCAGCTACAACCTCGCCCGCCGTGGCGACCCCGTGCGGCTGTGGACGGCGCCGGCCTGGCTCGGCTGGCTGCTCCTGCCGGCGATGGCGGCGGCCTTGGTGCTGTTCGTCGCCTCGGTCACCGTGGCCAACCCGACCGCGGTGGGCGGCGAGCGCGTGCTCGACCGCGAAGCGTCGGGCGTGCTGCGCGTCACCCGCCATCCCATGCTGTGGTCCTTCGCCCTTTGGTCGGGGGTCCACGTCGTCGGCAACGGCACCCTGGCCGCGACCCTGTTCTTCGGCGCCTTCGGCCTCACCGCGCTGCTCGGCATGCCGTCCATCGACCGCAAGCTTGGCGCGCGCGACCCCGCAGGCTGGTCGCGGCTCGCCGCGACCACCTCCATCCTGCCCTTCGCCGCCATCCTCGCCGGGCGAAACAGGCTGGCGTGGCGCGAGATCGGCGCGCTGGCGCCCGGCGCCGGCCTCGCCCTGTGGGCGGTGCTGCTCGCGGCGCACCCCTGGCTGTTCGGCGTGTCGCCGCTGCCGTGACCGCCCCGGCGCGCGCTTCGCCCTTGCGCCGCGTTCGCGCGGTCGGGCCGCGTCACCCCCGCGCCAGCGCCGCCGCGCGGATCGCGCTCAGCGTGGTCGCCGGCGTGATCGCCTCGGGGTCGACCTTGAGGTGGAGGATCGCGGGCAGGCCGCTGGCGCGCGCGGCGGCGAAGGCGGCGGGGAACGCCGCCGTCGCCTCCACCGTGGCGCCGAAGCCGCCGAAGGCGCGGGCGTAGGCGGCGAAGTCGGGGTTGCGCAGCGTCGTCGCCGACACGCGGCCGGGGTACTCGCGCTCCTGGTGCATGCGGATCGTGCCGTAGCAGCCGTTGTCGCAAACGACCACCACGATCGGCAGCCCGTACTGCACCGCGGTCGCGAACTCCTGGCCGTTCATCAGGAAGTCGCCGTCGCCGGCGAAGCACACCACCGTCGCGTCCGGCCGCAGCCGCGCCGCCCCCACCGCCGCGGGCACGCCGTAGCCCATCGAGCCCGACACGGAGGCGAGGTGGCCGCCGAGGTGGCGCGGGCGGTAGAAGCGCCCGACCCAGCCGGCGAAGTTGCCGGCGCCGGTGGTCAGCACCGCGTCCGCCGGCAGGTTCTCGCGCAGCCACACCACCACCTCGCCGAGGTTGACGCCGCCCGGCTGCGGCGTCGCCTCCCCCGACCACGCGAGGTAGTCGGCATGGATCTGCGCCGTGCCCTCCGCCCAGGGCGGCGGGCCGGCCGGCGGCGCCATCGCGTCGAGCGTCGCGGCGAGGCCGGCCGGCGTCGCGGCCAGCGCCAGGGTGGGCGCGAACACGCGGCCGAGTTCCGCCGGCTCGGGATGGATGTGGACGATGCGGCAGGACGGCGCCGGCAGATCGAACAGCGTGTAGCCCTGGCTCGGGATGTCGCCGAGGCGCCCGCCGGCCACGATCAGCAGGTCCGCCGCCTTGACGCGGGCGAGCAGCGCCGGGCTCGGCCCGATGCCGAGCTCGCCGGCGAAGCACGGGTGCAGCGGGTCGAACAGCGCCATGCGGCGGAAGCTCGTCGCGACCGGCAGGTCCCAGCGCCCGGCGAAGCGGAGCAGGGCGTCGCGGCTCGCCGGCGTCCAGCGGGTGCCGCCGAGCAGCACCAGCGGCGCCCGCGCCTCGGCGACAAGGGCGGCGAGGCGGGCGGCGTCGGCCGGCGTCGGCGCCGACTCCACCGG
>CAXTFM010000051.1:0-20473 GCA_964243435.1 uncultured Beijerinckiaceae bacterium | reverse complement strand
CATATCGGCCGTCTGACCCGGCTGCACCTCGACGTCTAGGGTGCCGCGGAAGCCGCCGGTGTACGGGTTGAACTGGGTGTAGGAGCGCACGATCCGCCCGGCGCTGGTTGTCGCCACGATCTGCACCTGGCCGGGATCGTTGCGGTAGAAGGACAGGTTGCCGCCGACGTAGTCGATGATGAAGCGCCGCATGGTGGGCACGTTCGGCTCGGTCGAGCCGAGCGCCCGCGCCGAGGTTTGAAAGGTCGCCTTCACCTTGCCGTTCGCGGACAGGTCGCCGAGGTCCAGCGCCGCCGTGATGGAATAGGCGAAGGCGAGTTGGCGGCCCGGTTGCACGTCGTCCGCTGCCACCCAGGACGCCACGACGTTGTCGTTGGTTTCGTCGGGCGTCGGCATCTCGAACAGCTCGACGTGACCCTCGCCGAACCGGGTGCGCGGGGTCACCCAGTAGCTCGGGCGGAGCTGGTAGGCGAGGTCGACGTCCTCATAATGGCTGAAGTCGCGGTCGCGCTGGAGGAGGCCGAAGCCCTGCACGTCGCGGTCGAGGAAGGCCGAGGTGCGCGCGGTGACCGGGTTGCGCAACGGCCGCCAGATCCATTCGC
This sequence comes from uncultured Beijerinckiaceae bacterium, assembly GCA_964243435.1. GTDB lineage: Bacteria > Pseudomonadota > Alphaproteobacteria > Rhizobiales > Beijerinckiaceae > RH-AL1. The sequence goes on along the minus strand of CAXTFM010000051.1, from coordinate 19,871 downwards.
CGGCGCCGGTGTGGATCATCAGCCCGTCGGAGTCATGCAGCTCGGGCCGGAAGTCGTCGTGGAAGCGGTGGTCGTTCTCGCCGATGAAGAACATGGAGGTGAGGGGCGCGACGCCGACCTTCACGCCGTTGCGGCGCGGGATCAGCGTCACGGTGACGTCGACCACGCTGTTGTCCTTGGGGTAGCACTCGAAGCGGTAGGCGCCGGTCACCACCGAGCTGTCGAGCAGCGCGTAGATCGTGATCTTCTCGATCTCCGGCCGCGGCATTTCGATCCAGAACTCGCGGTAGAAGGGGAACTCCTCCTCGTGCGTGCCACCGGCCAGCGCCAGCCCGCGCGCGCTGAGGCCGTACTGCTGGCCGCGCCCGAGGAAGCGGAAGTAGCTCGACCCGACGAAGGAGATGAACTCGTCGAACTTCTTCGGGTCGTTCAGCGGCGTGCGGATCTTGAAGCCGGCGAAGCCGAGGTTGACCGGAAGCGGCTTGGTGAACCGCGTCGGACCGTAGTCGAACTCGCCCGTCTGGTAGGGCACCGGCGTCGGGATGCCGTCGCGGATCGTGTTGATCACCACCGGGCGGCGGAAGATGTGGCCGAGGTGGTACAGTTCCAGGCGGAACATGCTGCCGCCGAGCAGCGCGCGGTTGTCGTGGAACTCGATCTGCCGCCAGCGGTCGAAGTCGAGCGCGGCGACCTCGTCGGGCAGGGTCGGCAGCCGGCCGTCGAAGGGCACGGCGGCGAGCTGGGCTGCGCGCACCACCACCTCCTCGTAGGTGAAGCGGCCGGCCTGCGGCGGTCGCGCGGTCTGCGCCGCCGCCGTCCCCGCCAGCGCGTCCGCCGCCAGCAGGCTGGTTCCCGCGCCCACGGCGCCCTTCACGATGACGCGTCGATCGAAAATCTCCAACCCTCCACCGCTGTCCGGCCGCACGGGGGCGGCGGCCCGGCCGTCACCGGCGAGGCGTAGCGGGCTTCCCCGCACGCGACAAGCCCGGCGGCACCCCCGCCCCCCGGTGCGACGTCGCGCCGTCCACAGCCATCGCCGGCGGGAAACCGCGCGCCCCGCGCCGCATTTGGGCCGGATTCGCCACGTCTTGTCGCGCGTCGCCCGAGCGGCGGGCTTGCGCGGGTCGGCCAGCTCCGTTCAAGCTCGGTGCGCGACACCGCTTGGACGGCGCCGCGCGACAGGCATGCGCGCGGCTGGTTACCCGCTTCGCCGAGGAGGCCCGAACGCCAGGTGTGGACTCAGACGCTCAGTTTCAGCCCATACGCCAGTCGCAACTCCCCGGTCATCGATCAGGGCGTCGAGCCGCCCATCGAGATCGACGGCGAACGCCACACCTTTTTCGACCCGCGCCGCGTGTCGGTGCGCTGGCTCGTCGGCACCTGCCTGACCGGGCTGATGGGCGCGGTGCTGATCGGCTCGACCATCTATGCCGCGCTCGACCACGAGGCCAACTTCGCCGACGAGCCGGTGCCGGCCCTGCCGGTGGCCAAGGACACGGGGGAGACCGGCCTCAACCCGCGCAAGGGCGACCGCCTCGTCAAGCCGGTTGACATCGTCGCCGCCCGGCAAAGCTTCCGCGTCGCCACCCCGACCAAGATCGGCGACAAGGAGATGATGCGGATGCACACCTTCGCCCGCGTCGAAACCACGCTGGTGACGGCCACCGCCGGCTTCGCCGACGAGGTGCCCCCGTTCAACCCGCTCAAGGTGCTGGCCGACGCGCGCGCGCCCGTCGAGGCAGCGCCCGAGCCGCAGCAGGACGACGCCGAGTTCACCTGGGCCACGGGGGACTTCGCCCCGCAGGGACTGAGCGCCACGGTGGTGCTGTCGTCGGACGAGGTCCAGGCGCAGGTGGCCGAGCACGTCAAGTCGGCGCTGGCCGCCGGCAACCGCCCCTTCACCCTGCCCTCGCAGATCCTGCTGATGCGCACCAGCCGCGCCGACGCGGGCGAGGCGCTGGCCTATGCCGGCAAGGACGGCTTCGGCGCCCGCTCGCCCTTCTCCTCCATCGTGGTGCGCATGGTGCCGGAGAACGAGACGGTGATGCCGCGCGCCGCGCAGGCCACCGGCGCGTCGGATGAGAAGCTCATCGTCATGCACCACGGCGAGTCGCTGCAGAACACGCTGCTGAACGCCGGCGTCGCCCGCCCCACCATCGTCACGGTGACGGGGCTGCTCGACCGCCGCGACGGGCAGCCCCCGATCGCGGAAGGGCGCCGCGTCAAGCTGATGTTCACCGACACGGACGTGCCCGCCGCGCCCCGCATCCTCGCCCGGCTCCAGGTGTACAACGACGAAGCGCTGGAACTGACCGTCGCGCTGCGCGACGACGGCGGCTACATCAAGCTCGCCGGCGCGGCCGGCGCCCCCATCCAGGCCAAGCAGGCCACGGGCGAGGACGACGACGGCGCCGGCATGCGGCTCTACAACGCCCTCTACGAAAGCGCGCTGAAGCAGGACATCCCCAAGCCGGTCATCGACGACCTCGTGCGCATCTTCGCCAACGACGTCGACTTCCAGCGCGCGGTGTCGGGCGGCGACACCTTCACCGCCTTCTACAAGGACGGCGACGAGGAGGGCGGCGCCAACGAACTGCTGTACGCCTCCATCACGGCGCACGGCGAAACCTACAGGTACTACCGCTTCCAGGCGCCCGACGACGGCACGGTCGACTATTACGACGGCAACGGCCGCTCGACCCGCAAATTCCTCGTCCGCGCGCCCATGCTGAACTTCAAGATCACCTCGGGCTTCGGCGTGCGCTTCCACCCGATCCTCGGTTATTCCCGCCCGCACACGGGCGTCGACTTCGCCGCCTCCATCGGCTCGCCGATCTTCGCCGCCGGCAACGGCACCATCATCCAAGCCGGCTGGAGTTCGGGCTACGGCCGCCGCATCGAGATCCAGCACGCCAACGGCTACGTCACCACCTACAACCACATGTCGGGCTTCGCCCGCGGCGCCACGGAAGGCGCCCGCGTGCGCCAGGGCCAGGTTATCGGCTACCTCGGGCAGACCGGCCTCGCCACCGGCCCGCACCTCCACTACGAGGTGCTGGTCAACGGGCACTTCGTCGATCCCATGCGCGTGAAGCTCGCCCGCACGCGCGAGTTCGACGGCCGCATGCTCGGGCAGTTCACCAAGGAGCGCGACCGCATCGACGACCTGCTGTCGCACGCGCCCAACGCCTCGGCGCAGGTGACGGCGCAGAAGTAGCGCCGTCCCTGCGCAACGCCGGCCCACCGCCTATATCAAGGCGGGAGCGTCCGACCATGAACCAAGCCGCCGCCACGCAGGACCTCGCGAGGCCGCCACGCGCCGCACCCGCCGTGGCGCTCGCCATCGCCGGCATGCACTGCGCCTCCTGCGTGCGCCGCGTCGAGACCGCCATCGCCGCCGTGCCGGGCGTGGCCTCGGCGGTGGTGAGCCTGCCCGCCGAGCGCGCCGACGTCGCACTGGAGCCCGGTGCCGACCGCGCGCGGGTGATGGCGGCGGTCGAGGCCGCCGTGACCGGCACCGGCTTCGCCCCGCAGCCGCGCCGCCTGGAGATCGGCGTCGGCGGCATGCACTGCGCCTCCTGCGTGGGTCGCGTCGAGAGCGCGCTCAAGACCGTGCCCGGGGTGCGCTCGGCGGCGGTGAACCTGGCCAGCGAACGCGCCACGATCGAGGCCGCGCCCTGGCTCGACCCGGCCGCGCTCGATGCCGCGGTGGCGGCCACCGGCTTCACCCCGCACGGGCTCGCCGACCGCGACGCCGCCACCCGCGCCGCCGCCAAGGCCGACGAATACGCGCAGCTCAAGCGCGACCTCGCCGTCGCCGCAGCGCTGACCGTGCCCGTGGTGGTGCTCGGCATGGGCGGCGACCTCCTTTTCGCCGGCGGCGGCCACGCGCCCTGGGCGCTGCTCGTGTCGTTCCTGCTGACGAGCGCGGTGCTGTTTGGCCCCGGCCTGCGCTTCTACCGCGCCGGTCTCCCGGCGCTCCGCCGCCTCGCCCCGGACATGAACTCCCTCGTCGTGATCGGCGCCACCGCCGCCTGGGCCTATTCAACCGTCGCGAGCTTCGCGCCGGCGCTGCTGCCGCGCGGCGCGGCCGAGGTGTACTACGAGCCTGCGGCGGTGATCGTCACCCTGATCCTGCTCGGGCGCATGCTGGAAGCGCGCGCCAAGACGCAGACCGGCGCCGCCATCGAGGCGCTGGTCTGCCTGACGCCCAAGCTCGCCCGCGTGGCGCGCGACGGCGCTTTCGTGGAGATGCCGCTCGACCTGGTGCGCGTCGGCGACGTGTTGCGCGTGCGTCCCGGCGACACCGTGCCGGTCGACGGCCTCGTCCTCGACGGCACGTCGGACGTCGACGAGTCCATGTTGACCGGCGAACCGCTGCCGGTATCGAAGTCGGCCGGGGCGCGGGTGACCGGCGGCACGCTCAACGCCGTGGGGTCCTTCACCTTTCGCGCCGAGCGGGTCGGCGCCGACACGGTGCTGGCGCAGATCATCCGCACGGTGGAGCGCGCGCAGGGCGCCAAGCTGCCGATCCAGGCGCAGGTCGACCGCGTCACGAACTGGTTCGTGCCGGCGGTGATGGCGGCGGCGCTGCTCGCCTTCATCGGCTGGATGGTGCTGGCCCCGGCGCCGGCGCTTCCGGGGGCGCTCGTCGCCGCCGTCGCCGTGCTGATCGTCGCCTGTCCCTGCGCGATGGGCCTCGCCACGCCCGTGTCCGTGATGGTCGGCACCGGGCGCGCCGCGCAGTTCGGCGTGCTGTTTCGCAACGGCGACGCCTTGCAGCGCCTGCGCGATGCGCGCCTCGTCGCCTTTGACAAGACCGGGACGCTCACGCAAGGGCGCCCGGCGCTCACCGACCTGCTCCCCGCGCCGGGCGAGGACCGCGCCGCCGTCCTCGCCCTGGCGGCGGCGGTCGAGGCCGCGTCCGAGCACCCGATCGCCCGCGCGATCACGGGCGCCGCCGCGGCCGAGGGCATCGCTGTTCCGGCGGCGCAGGGCTTCGCGGCGCGCGCGGGCTTCGGCGCCACCGCCACACTGGAGGGCCGCCGCATCGCGGTCGGCGCCGACCGGCTGATGGCGGCCGAGGGCATCGACGTGGCGGGTTTCGCCGCCGACGCCGCCCGGCTGACCGCCGAGGGCAAGACCTGCCTTTACGCGGCGGTGGACGGCCGCCTCGCCGCGCTCATCGCCGTCGCCGACGCGGTCAAGCCCGGCGCCGTCGACGCCATCGCCCGCCTCCACGCCATGGGGTTGAGGACCGCGATGGTCACCGGCGACGCGGCACGCACCGCCGACGCGGTGGCGCGCCGCCTCGGCATCGGGACGGTCGTCGCCGGCGTGCTGCCCGAGGGCAAGGCTGCGGCGCTGCCCGGCCTCGGCGACCACGTCGTCTTCGTCGGCGACGGCATCAACGACGCGCCCGCGCTCGCCGCGGCCGACGTCGGCATCGCGGTCGGCACCGGCACGGACGTCGCGATCGAGAGCGCCGACGTGGTCCTCGCCGGCGGCGACCTCGCCGGCGTCGCCACCGCCGTGGCCCTGTCGCGGGCGACGCTGCGCAACATCCGCCAGAACCTCGCCTGGGCGTTCGGCTACAACGTGGTGCTGATCCCCGTCGCCGCCGGCGCGCTCTACCCTTCCACCGGTGTGGCGCTGTCGCCGATGCTGTCGGCCGCCGCCATGGCCCTGTCGAGCGTGTTCGTGCTCACCAACGCGCTGCGGCTGCGGCGCTTCACGCCCGGGCGCTGACGTCGCGCGGACGATCCGTAGCCGCTCGTTTGACTCCGCGCGGTCGCGCGATTAGCCCTGGCGGGCCGGCGGAGCGGGTGCCGGCGCGAAACCGGGTGCGAGCATGCGTGGGTGGGTGTCGACGGCAGCGCTGACGGCGGTGCTTGCATGCGCGGTCCCGGCGTGCGCCCAACCGCGCTCGCCCGAGCTGAGCTGCTCGGTGGCGGGGGGCTTCGGCTTCTTCGTCGCCGGCAAGCGCGGCGCGAACTGCGTGTACTACCGCGGCGACGGCGACGTGGAGTTCTACGTCGGCTCCTCGACGCGCATCGGCGCCGACATCGGGCCGCTCAACGCGCAGCGCCTGTCGTTCAAGGTGCGCACCGCGGACTCGTCGCAGCCGGGGGCGCTGCAGGGCGACTTCGTCGGCGCGGCCGGCGGCGTGTCCATCGGCGAGGGCGCCTCCGCGCAGGTGCTGGTCGGCGGCGCCAACGGCGGCGTGGTGCTCCAGCCCTTCGACCTGCCGAATTACAGCGGCCTCAACATCAGCGTCGCGCTCGGCGTTCTGTCGCTGCAATATGCCGGGCGGGAGCCGCGCGCGATGCGCGAGAAGTACTAGCGTCCGACGGCCACGGCGTTCCGGACGTCGTTTGGCCCGAGCGGGTCGCCGACGCCGTACGACCGGCGCAGGCCGCGCCTAGATCCCCGCGGCGGTGCGCGCGGCGGAAAGGTCCTCGACGAAGCGCGCGTACTCCTTGCGCTTCATCTCCTCGTCGGGCAGGCGCAGCAGGTAGGAGGGGTGCACGGTGATGAACACCGGCGCCTCGTTGCCCTGGGGGATCGGCTTGCCGCGCTCCGCCCCGATCTTCACGGTGCGCCCGAGCAGGGCCTGCCCCGCCGAGGCGCCGAGCGCCACGATGATCTTCGGCGCCAGCAGCGACTTCTCGACGTCGAGCCAGTACCGGCAGGCGGAAATCTCCTTCGAGTCCGGCTTCTTGTGCAGCCTGAACTTGCCGCGCGGCTCGTACTTGAAGTGCTTCACGGCATTGGTGATGTAGGCCTTGTCGCGCTCGATGCCGGCCTCCTTGAGCGCCTTGTTGAGCATGGCGCCGGCCGGGCCGACGAAGGGGTGCCCGGCGAGGTCCTCCTTGTCGCCCGGCTGCTCGCCGACGAAAAGGATCTCGGCCGTTTGCGGGCCTTCGCCGAACACCGTCTGCGTCGCCGGCCCGTGGAGGTCGCAACGGGTGCAGCGGGCGGCGGCCTCGCGCGCCGCCTCGAGCGTCGCCGGCATGTCCGGGTCGAGCCGTTCGGGGCTGAGAAGGTCTGCCGGCATCGGGTCCTCTCCGTTCGCGTCGCGCGGCGCGTCGAGCATTTCGCGATCGAGCGCCTGACGATCCGACGCCAGACGGTCCGACGCTTGGCGATCCAGTGCCTGGGCAAGGGGCGAGCGCGGCGTGGGTTCCGCGTCCAGCATGCCGGCGGTGCGCGTCCCGGCGTCGCGGATGAGGCCGCCGATGAGCTGCGCCTCGGGCAGGTTCTTCCAATACTTCTTCGGCATCTCCTTCTGCATCGCGGCGACCTTCAAGCGCGCCGGGTTGAAGATGGAGGCGTAGTAGGTGCGCCAATAGGCTTCGAGACGGTCGGCGTCGGGCACCTGGGCCTTGTCGGCGCCGGGGCCGTAGGTGAGCGCGTCGCCGTCCCAGAAGGCCGAGCGGTGCGGCGTCAGGATCGACCAGCGCATGCCGGTGAAGCGGCGCACGAAGAAGTCGCCGACCGCCTCGACGATGTAGTGCTCCGGCTCAAACCAGGCGATGTAGGCGGGTTCCCCGTCCGGCGCGGCGACCTCGCGGAAGCGCACGAAGGCGTGCATCTTGTGGACGTCGCGGTGGATCGCCTTCGCCAACGCGCGGGCACGGTCGACGTCGCGGTCCGCGGCGTCGGCGAGGAGCTGCGGCGCGCCGCGCAGCCGCCACAGCAGGCGGTACAGCAGGGCGAAGCGCTCGGGGTCGGAATGGCAGACGACCTCCCCGGCCAGCGCGACGAAGGTTTTCGACACGTTGAAGCGCGGCTCGGCGACGGCGGGCATGCCGTCGAGCGCCACGTGCAGGTCCTCCGTGCCGAGCAGGTCGCCGGCCTCCCCGGCGACGCCCCACACGATCAGCTCCGGCGGTATGTCGGCGAGCACCGCCGAGCGCGCGGCGGTGCGCCATCCCTCGAAGTCGGTCTGCGATGCCAGGGTGACGCGGTTCATCGGGGTGCTCCTGCCGGACGCCGCGGCTAGTGCGTCGTCGGCGGCGCAGGGGTGGCTTGGGCGGTGGCGGCCTGGGCGGCGGCGGCCTTCATGGTGCCGGCGACGAGCACATAGGTCTTGACCCACGCGGCTTCGAGGTCGGGCGTCCAGCTCGGACCGAGCCCCTGCGCCAGCGTCCACAGCAGGGCGGCGGCGACGGTGTCGTAATGCGCCGGCGTGACGCCGTAGGCGATGTGGCGCACGCCGAGCGCCTGCACGGTCGGCACGATGGTGTCGAGCTTGTCGAGGCCGTTCACCGCGACGGCGAGCACCTGGAGCAGCTTCTTGCCCTGCGGCCCCATGTCGGCGGCGAACATCGGGCGCACCGAGGGGTCGAGCTCGAACAGCTTGGCATAGAACATCGCGCCGGCCTGGTCGGCGATCGGCAGGACCTTGGCGAAGGATTGCTTCACCGCGGCGATCTCGGTTGGCGTCATGGACCGTCCCTCCGCAGGCTGTCGGCGGGTCGGTGCAACGACCGGGCCTCGCCCGTGGACCGCGATCGCCGGCTCAGGCGAACAGGTCCATCTGCCGTGCCGGGGCGATGCGCGCCTTGAGGTCCGCCCGGTCGGTGAGGCCGCCGGGGTGCCAGTCGGCGCAGGTGACGAACGGCATCATCTTCTTCACGGAATGGCAGATGCGCGTCAGCTCCTCGAGCCGCAGCGCGTGGAAGCGCCGCGACGACAGGATCTTCGCCAGCGCCTTCACCCCCAGGCCCGGCACGCGAAGCAGCGCCTCGCGCGAGGCGGTGTTGACGTCGACGGGGAAGTGTTCGCGATGTTTCAGCGCCCACGCCGTCTTCGGGTCGACGTGGAGGTCAAGCATGCCGCCCTCGCCCGCGCCGATGATCTCCTCCGCCTCGAAGCCGTAGAAGCGCAGCAGCCAGTCCGCCTGGTACAGCCGGTGCTCGCGCATCAGCGGCGGCTTGACCAGCGGCAGGACGCGGCTGGCGTCGGGGATCGGCGAGAAGGCGGAGTAGTACACGCGGCGCAGCCCGTAGCTTGCGTAAAGCGTCGAGGACTGCCGCAGGATGGCGCCGTCGTCGGAGGGGTCGGCGCCGATGATCATCTGCGTCGACTGCCCGGCCGGGGCGAAGCGCGGCGCCTTGGCGGACAGCTTGCGCTCCGCCTTGGCGTCGTCGATCTTGAGGCGCATGCCGCCCATCGCGCGGCGGATGCGCCCGGCGTCCTTTTCCGGGGCGAGGCGCGCCAGGCTCTGCTGCGTCGGCAGCTCGATGTTGATGGACAGGCGGTCGGCCCAGCGCCCGGCCTCCGCGAGCAGGTCGGCGTCGGCGTCGGGGATCGTCTTGAGGTGGATGTAGCCGTTGAAGCGGTGCTCGGTGCGCAGCTTCCGCGCCACCGCGACCACCTGCTCCATCGTGTAGTCCGGCGACTGGATGATGCCCGAGGAAAGGAACAGCCCCTCGATGTAGTTCCGCCGGTAGAAGCCGAGGGTGAGGTCGACCACCTCGTCCACGGTGAAGCGCGCACGCCGCACGTTGGACGAGGCGCGGTTGACGCAGTAGTGGCAATCGAAGCGGCAATAGTTCGTCAGCAGGATCTTGAGCAGCGAGATGCAGCGCCCGTCCGGCGCGTAGGCGTGGCAGATGCCCATGCCCTCCGTCGAGCCGATGGCCTTGGTCTTCAGCGACGACTTCGTGTCCGTGCCGCTCGACGCGCAGGACGCGTCGTACTTCGCGGCGTCGGCGAGGATCGCCAGCTTTTCGAGGGTTTCCATGCGTCCAATCTGTTCATCGCCGCGCGGGGGACAAGCGGGCGCAGCGGAAAGAACGGGGGATAAGATCGGCGGCGATGTCGCGCGCGCCGGTTCGGGACAAAGTGAAGCCGGGCGCGGGCGAAACGGCGCGCGTGCCTTGCGCCGCGGCCCGCGCGCCGTCACCTCCGCCACCCGGAGCAGCCGCGTGACATCACCGACCCTTTCACATCCGTTCCCGAGCCGCCGATGCCGAGCCTAGGCTTCGCCGCCTTCGAGGACCGCCTCGCCGCCGGCGTGGCGCCGCCCGCGCCGGCGCTGCGCCTGACGCGCGCCGGCGACGTGCCCCTCGCCTACGAGGTCCACGCAGCCGCCGGCCCCGTCGCCGACGTGCTGATCTTCTACCATGGCGGCGGCGCCAACATGCGCGTCGGCTACGACCGGCTGGCGGCGGCGCTCGTGGCGCAAGCCCCGGCCGGCGCGCCGCTCGCCGTGTGCCTCACCGACATGCGCGGGCACGGCGCCTCGGGCGGCGCGCGCGGGCACAGCGCCCGCAAGGAGCTGGTGTGGACGGACGTCGGGCGCATCATCGGCGAGGTGCGCCGCCTTCACCCCGGCGCGCGCTTGCACCTCGGCGGCCATTCCAGCGCCGCCGGCCTGCTGCTCAACGCCCACGCCCACGGCGTGTTCGGGGGCGCGCGCGGGCCGGAGATCGCGAGCCTCGTGCTGCTCGCCCCGCATCTCGGCTACCACGCAGCCCTCGACCAGGCCGACGCGCCCTTCGACGGGGCGCGCTTCTGGCCCTTCGTGGTGAACTGGTTCTCCGGCGGCCGGCTCGCCGGCGCCGTCCCCGCGGTGTCGCTCGACTTCACGCGCTCGCGCCATGCCCGCGCGCTCGGCTGCGTGTCGCGCTACACCGTCAACATGGCGCTGGCGGTGACGCCCGACGACCCAGGCGGGCAACTCGCGCGGCTGCGCCTCCCGGTGTGGGTCGGCATCCCCGACGCCGACGAGGTGACCGACCCCGTCAAGCTCGACGCCTTCCTCGCCCGGCACGCCCCCGCGGCGCTGCGCCACCGCTTCGCGGGCGGCAGCCATCTCGGCGTCATCCTCGATGCCGCGCCGGCCATCGCCGCCGGGCTGCGCACCCTCGGCGTCCTGCCGTCCTGAGCACGCCGGCGGCCCGTCCGGGCACGTTCGAATTAATTTTCGCGAAAGGGGTTGACTTGGCCGGAACGATTTAGCCGCCAGCCGGTTCTGATGACAACACGCACACTGTGCGACCAAGCGGGCCGGGGGCTCGCAGCGACTTCGGGGGCGATCATGGTCACGACGCAAAAGAGGCTTCGCCGTACGGTCGCCAAGCTGTCGGTCGCCGCATTCACCTTCGCCTCGATCGGTGCCGCCTGCGCCGCGCCGTTCCTCACCCATCCCCTCAGCGTCGCCAAGACCGAGATCGGCCTGCTCCAGCCGCTCGCGGCCGGCCCTGCCATCCAGCTTGCCAAGGCCGGCCCCGGCGAGAGCGAAGATTGCGTGCGCGTGACGCGCATGGTCGGCCCGGACGGCAAGGAATACCCGACCCGCGGCGTCGTCTGCACCAACGACTGAAAGCGTCGCGCGCATCTCAACCAAGGCACGGCTGACGTGGACCTTGGTGGCCGTCTGATTCTCGCGCCCGAGGGACTTTATTGTCCCTCGGGCGATTTTTTCATCGATCCCACCCGCCCCGTCGCGCGCGCGCTGGTCACCCATGGCCACGCCGACCACGCCCGCCGTGGCCACGGCAGCGTGCTGGCGACGCGCGAAACGCTCGCCATCATGGCGGTGCGCTACGGTGCCGACTTCTGCGACACGCGACAGGTCGCGGCTCCCGGCGACGTTCACGCCCTCGGCGACGCCCGCGTCAGCTTCCACCCCGCCGGCCACGTCTACGGCTCGGCGCAGATCCGCCTCGCCTTTCCCGGCCTCACCATCGTGGTGTCCGGCGACTACAAGCGCGAACCGGACCCGACCTGCCAGCCCTTCGAGGTCGTGGCCTGCGACGTGTTCGTCACCGAGGCGACCTTCGGCCTCCCCGTGTTCCGCCATTCGCGCACCGAAGCCGAGATCGACAAGCTGCTGGCGTCGCAGCGCCTGTTCCCCGAGCGCGCCCACCTCGTCGGCGCCTACGCGCTCGGCAAGGCCCAGCGCGTCATGGCGTTGCTGCGGCGCGCCGGCTACGACCGCCCGATCTACATCCACGGCGCCGCCGAGAAGCTCACCAGCTTCTACCAGGCGGAGGGCATCGACCTCGGCGAGGTCCGCAGGGTGCAGCCCAAGGAGCGTGCCAAGCTCGGCGGCGAGATCGTGATCTGCCCGCCGAGCGCGCTGCAGGACCTTTGGGCGCGCAAGTTCGCCGACCCCGTGGTGTGCTTCGCCTCCGGCTGGATGCGGGTGCGCGGCCGCGCCCGGCAGAAGGGCGTCGAGCTGCCCCTCGTGGTATCCGACCACGCCGACTGGGAGGCGCTCTGCACCACGGTGGCCGAGACCGGATGCGCCAAGCTCCTCGTCACCCATGGCGAGGCCGACGCGCTGGTGTACTGGGCGCGCAGCCAGGGCATCGAGGCCGAGCCGCTGCACATGATCGGCTACGGCGACGAGGACCCCGTGCCGGACGAGGAGGATGCGGCGGCGGCGTGACGCCCGCGCCGCGGCGCCTCATATAGGCCCCATGAACCGCTTCGCCTCGCTGCTCGACCGCCTCGGCTACGAGCCGTCGCGCAACAACAAGCTGCGCCTGCTCGTCGACTACTTCCGCACCACGCCCGATCCCGAACGCGGCTTCGCCCTGGCCGCGCTCACCGACGCGCTGTCCTTCCTCCACGCCAAGCCGAACCTCGTGCGTGCGCTCGCGGCGACGCGCATCGACCCTTATTTGTTCGACCTGAGCTACGACTTCGTCGGCGACCTGTCGGACTGCGTGGCGCTGCTGTGGCCGGCCCCGCCGCCGCCCGCCGGCGGCATCGGCCACAACCGGCCGCCGCTGCACCTGTCAGACGTCGTGCTCACCCTTGCCAGCGCCGGCAAGCTCGACCTGCCGCGCCACCTCGCGGAATGGCTCGACCAGCTCGACGAGACCGGGCGCTGGGCGCTGCTGAAGCTCATCACCGGCTCGCTGCGCATCGGCGTTTCCGCCCGTCTCGCGAAGACGGCGGTTGGCGAACTCGGCGGCATCGCCGCCAACGAGGTCGAGGAGGTGTGGCACGGGTTGAAGCCGCCCTACATCGACCTTTTCGCCTGGGTCGAGGGCCGCGAGGGCAAGCCGGACACGGTGGACCCCGCGCCGTTCCATCCGGCCATGCTGGCCCACCCGATCGACGAGGCCCGCGACTTCGACACCCTGAAGCCGGAGGAGTTCCGCGCGGAATGGAAGTGGGACGGCATCCGCGTCCAGGCGACGCGCGGGGTCGACCGCGACGGCACGGAGGCGGTGCGCCTGTATTCGCGCACCGGGGAGGACGTGTCCGAAGCCTTCCCCGACCTGGCCGAGATGCTCGCGGTGCTGCCCGCCCCGCGCTTCTCGCTCGACGGCGAGCTGCTCATCATGCGCGACCGGCTGGTGCAGCCCTTCGGCGTGCTGCAGCAGCGCCTCAACCGGCGCAGCGTCACCGGCAAGCTCCTCGCCGACTTCCCCGCGCACATCCGCGCCTACGACCTGCTGCGCGAGGGCGACGACGACCTGCGCGCCCTCACCTACCTCCAGCGGCGCGAGAAGCTCACGGCCTTCGTCGCCGCCGCCGCCCATCCCATGCTGGACCTGTCGCCGACCGTGCCCTTCGCCACCTGGGCGGAGCTTGCCCGCGCCCGCGCCGACCCCGCCGCGGCCGGCGCCGGTGCCGACGCCGAGGCGATCGAGGGGCTGATGCTGAAGCGCGCCGACTCGATCTACGTGCCCGGCCGCCCCAAGGGCCCGTGGTGGAAGTGGAAGCGCGCGCCGTTCACCGTCGACGCCGTGATGATGTACGCCCAGCGCGGCTCGGGCAAACGCTCCTCCTTCTACTCCGACTACACCTTCGGCGTGTGGCGCAGCGATGCCGAGGGCGAGGCGCTGGTCCCGGTCGGCAAGGCCTATTCCGGCTTCACCGACGCCGAACTCGCCAAGCTCGACCGCTACGTCCGCAACAACACGACCAACCGCTTCGGCCCGGTGCGCGAGGTGGGGCACGGCAAGGAGGAGGGCCTGGTGCTGGAGATCGCCTTCGAGGGGCTGAACGCCTCGCCGCGCCACAAGTCCGGTCTCGCCATGCGCTTCCCCCGCGTCGCCCGCATCCGCTGGGACAAGCCGGCGCGCGAGGCCGACCGCATCGAGGCGCTGGAAGCGCTGCTGCGCGTGCCGGCGTGAGCGGGCGGCATTAGACTTTTTCACCACGCCGCCGCCGGCCAGCGCGGGCAACCAAAGCACGAGGTCACGGATTCTACCGGCACTGTCAGGAGGGAAACAGGATGCTTCACGCGTTTCGCAAGTTGTCGATGGTCGGCATCGCCGCCGCCACGCTCGCCGGCGGCGCCACGGCCGTGACGGTGGATTCCGCACAGGCCCAGTTCTTCGGCCCCTACGGGTACGGCGGCTACTACCGCCCCCACTACCGCGGCTATTACCGTCCCTACGGCTTCTACCGTCCGCGCTTCTACGGCTACGGCTACCGTGGCTACGGTTACCGTCGCTTCGGCTACTACTAGGGTTCCCGGGCGTCGAGCGGGCACCCCACTTTAAGAATGGCAGGGCCGAAGGCGAGCGTTCCGCCTTCGGCCCTCGTTTTTGTCGAACGGTCAATCGCCACGAAATCATGATCGGCCGGCGTGGCTGGCGCAGCGTTCGGCGGCGCGGTAGCGGCAAGCGCGCGGCCTGCGCGGGCCTTCTTCGGCCCTGACGACGCCGACCGTGTTGACGGCGGCTTCCGCCACCGGCCGTTCCTTCGCCGGCGCTGCGGCCTCTTCAAGCCCTGCGGCTTCGACGTCCACTCCACCACCGCGCGTTCTTCGGCCCGCGCGTCCACGGCCATGGCCCGACCGTCTGCGATCGCGGCGTCTACCGCCACCGCGTCTTCTGCCCCTCCGGCGGCGGCGGCGTCGACGGTTCGCGGCGCTTCCTCGGCCGGCGACGCCATGGCGGGGCCGCAGCCGGCCATCCGCGGCGGATCGGCGACGGTCGAGCGTCGCGGGCGGCGTTAACCCTGTCGCTCCCGCGGCGGGACGCTTCGGCCCGGCGCCGGAACTCCGCGGGGTCGCCTTTGTTCGATGGGCGACCTCGGGGGACGGGAATGGGCGCGCACGCGAACACGCGGGACATCTTCGGCACGGCCGTTTCCGGCTTCGACGCGGCGCGGCCGGTGCTGGTCCTCACCCACAACGACGCCGACGGCCTTTCCGCCGGTGCCCTGTTCGCCCGCGCCTTCGCGCGCGTCGGGCGGGCGTGCGACGTCCGCGTCCTCGGCCGTGGCGAGAACCCCTGGTCCGGCGCCATGGGCGAGGAGCTTGCCCGCCGCCCGCCGCCCGGCGGCCTCGTCGTCGCCGACCTCGGGCTGCGCGACGGCCCGGTGCTGCCGGGCGTGCCGACCGTGGTCGTCGACCACCACGTGCCGACCGGTGCCGCCGGCGGTGCCACGGTGGTGACCGGCTACGGCGAGGACCCGATCCCGACCTCGAGCCTGCTGGCGTACCGCTGCGTCGGCGCGCTGTGCGACCCCGCCGACCTGCTTTGGCTGGCGGCGGTGGGCCTCGTCGGCGACCTCGGCGACAAGGCGCCCTTCCCCGAACTCGCGGCGGCGAAGACGCTGCACACCGCGACGGCGCTGCGCGAACTCGTGTCCCTCGTCAACGCCCCGCGCCGCACGGCGGAGGGCGACGCCGCCCCCGCGCTCGCCGTGCTGATGGCGGCGCACGACCCCAAGGACGCGCTGCGCCACCCTGAAGCGGAACGGCTCCGCGCGGCGCGCGAGGAGGTCAAGGCGGCGGTGGAGGCGGCCAAGCGCGTGCCGCCGCGCGTCAGCGGCGACGTCGCCCTCGTCAGCCTCGACACGCCCTGCCAGGTGCACCCCCTCATCGCGCAAACCTGGCGCACCCGCCTGAAGGACAAGATCGTGATCGCGGCGAACAGCGGCTACCGCGCGGGCTGGGTGCACTTCGCCGCGCGTTCCGCGACCGGGCGCAACCTCATCGCCTTCCTGCGCGAGGTGGCACCGCCCGGCGCCGACGAGAACTACGGCAACGGCCACGAGCAGGCCACGGGCGGCGCCCTGCGCCGGGAGGAATGGCCCGCCTTCCTGCGCACCCTCGGCTTCGACGCCGACGGGCGGCCTCTCGTGAAGGCGGCGGCATGAGCGCGCTCCACCAGCCGCGGCGCCTCGGCTTTCCCGTCAAGGTGATGGCGCGCCCCGACCTGAAGAGCAACGACACCCGGCGCTGGCAAGCCAACCCGCACCTCAAGGTGTCGCTGGAGCACGTCGACGCGATCCTCGACCACCTCGCCAAGCACCGGATCGGCATGTACCGCATGTCGTCCGACCTCGCGCCCTACGCGACCCACCCCGACATGCCGCAGTTCCACGACACCGTCGCCGAAAGCGACGCGGAGCTGCGCGCGGTCGGCGCCAAGGCGCGCGCGCTCGACATCCGCCTGTCGTTCCACCCCTCGCAGTTCGTGGTGCTGAACAGCCCCGACCCCGAGCTGGTGCGCAAGTCGATCTGGGACCTGACGAGCCAGGCCGAGATGCTCGACCGCATGGAACTCGGCCCCGAGGCGGTGATGGTGATCCACGTCGGCGGCACCTATGGCGACCGCGAAACCTCGAACGCGCGCTGGGTCGAGACGTGGCAAACGCTGCTGCCCGAGCCGGTGCGCCGCCGCCTGGTGCTGGAGCACGACGACATCCGCTTCAGCGCGTCCGACATCCTGTGGATCCACGAGCACACCGGCGTGCGCCTGATCTTCGACCACCAGCACTTCTGGTGCCTGAACCCCGACCGCCTCGACATGATGGAAACGGTGGCCGCCATCCTGAGAACCTGGCCGGACGGCCAGCGCCCGAAGATCCACTTCTCCAGCCCGCGCACCGAGCTGCGCGTGGTGAAGCGCAAGGTCGGGGAGGCCGAGGCGGCGAGGATCCGCAAGGCCAAGGACCGCAAGGCGGCGGCCGGCGCCAAGCCCGCCCGCGCGCCCAAGGTCAAGGAGGTGCAGATCGCGCCGATCTGGACCGGCCACGCCGACTACGTCCACCCCTTCGAGTTCATGACCTTCATGCGCGACGCCGCGCAGCTCGACTTCGACGTGATGCTGGAAGCCAAGGTCAAGGACATGGCGCTGATCCGCCTGCGCCCGGACATGCTGCGCTATGCCCCCGACGTCGCCGCGCAGTTCGGCATCGTCGCCGCGGAACAGGCGACGCTGGAGGCCGAGGACGCGGCGCTGGACGAGCAGGACGCGCCCGACGAGGCGGTCAGCGAGGCGGCCTAGCGCCGCTGGCGCCGGCACGCACAGCGGGGTGGCGGCGCCGACGCGGCGCCTCCATGTCTGGTCCATGATCCTTCAACATGCACGAGCCGACGTCGTGGTCGTTGGCGCCGGCGCGGCGGGCATCGCCGCGGCGCGGGAAGCTGTCGCGCACGGGCTGAGCTGCCAAGTGCTCGAAGCGCGCGACCGGCTCGGCGGACGCGCCCACACCGACGCCTGCGGCACGCCGCACTCCCTCGACCTCGGCTGCGAATGGTTGCATTCGGCGGACCGCAACGTCCTCGCCGAACTCGCGCGCGCGAAGGGCTTCACCATCGACACGCGCGACCCGCCGTGGCGCAAGCGGCAGGCGCAGCGCGGCTTCGACGACGCCGCACAGGCGCAAGCCTCCGCCGAGCTGGACGCGTTCTGGGAGCGGCTGGAGCGCGCCGGCGCGGAGGCGTGCCGCAGCGGGCGCGACCGTTGCGCCGCCGAGCTGCTCGACCCCGACGCCCGCTACAACGGCACCCTCGACGCGATCTCGACCTACTACAACGGCGCGCCGTGGGAGCGCGTGTCGGTGATCGACTTCCACCACTACATCGACACGGAGGTGAACTGGCGGGTCGTCGGCGGCTACGGCGCCTTCATCGCCGCGCTCGGCGCCGCGCTGCCGGTGCATCTCGGTTGCCGCGTCACCGCGATCGATGCGGGCGGGCGAACGCTCAAGGTCGAGACCGACGGGGGCACGATCGAGGCCGACCGGGCGGTGGTGACCGTGCCGAGCAACGTGCTCGCGGCGGGCGCGATCCGCTTCGACCCGCCGCTCGACGGGCACCTGCACGCGGCGGCGCACCTCCCGCTCGGCATCGCCGACAAGCTGTTCCTGCGCATGGCGGAGCCGGACGCCTTCGAGCCCGACACGCGGCTGACCGGCGCCCCGCGGCGGCGCGACAGCGGCAGCTACACGCTGCGCGCGGGCGGGCGCGACCTCGTCGAATGCTATTTCGGCGGCGACTACGCCCGCCACCTCGAGGATGGCGGCCTGCCGGCCTTCGTCGACGCGGCGCGGCGCGAGATGGCCGACGCCTACGGCCACGACATCGGCGCGACGCTGACGCCGGTGGTCGCCACGGGCTGGGCGCGCGACCCCTTCGCGCTCGGCTCCTATTCGCATGCGCTGCCGGGTCACGCCGAGGCACGCGCCGTCCTCGCCGCGCCGGTCGACGACCGCATCCACTTCGCCGGCGAAGCCACGTCGCCGCGCTTCTTCTCCACAGCCCATGGCGCCTATGAGGAGGGCACGCGCGCGGTGCGCAGTTTCGCCGCTGGCACCGCGCGCCGGCGCGCCTGACCTTGCGACGGCGTCGGGGGACCGCCGGCGCCGCGCGGGTGCGTCAGGCGATGCCCATCTGGGCGTAATGCACCACCAGGGCGTAGCAGATGTCGCGGGTTTCCTTGCCGCTCAGCGAGGAAGGGTCGTTCATGCCGCGCTTCGCCGAAGCGAGCAGCCGCTTGTGGAGTTCGACCGGCACCGGCGTGAGCGGATCGGCAAACAAACGGTCGATGCGGGCCTGATCGTCGGACGTGTCGCAACTCATCGTTCGTCCCAATAAGACAGCAAAATCATCTGCGACTAATCTACGCGCGGCAAACTAGCAATAACCTATGATATAGGCTACCAGTCCGGCCAATAACTGTCGAGCGACGAAGCCGTCCCTTTTGCAAGCACGCGGCACTTCAAATGTCGTGGCGCGGACTGCGGGCAGCACAGGGCGGCCGCTCGACACCGTTGTTTCACGTCGACTTGCATTGGCGGCGCGAGCGCTCGACCGGTGCCGCGACTTCGACGGCAGCGCCATGCGCGGGGATGGTCGCCGCCGACCGTCGCGCGTCAGCGGACCGGCGGCACGGTGAGCCGCGCATCGCCGCAACGGCCGCGCACCACCTCCGGGCAGATGCGGAAATCCTTGAGGTCCTTGGCGAAGCAGACGCGCACCTCGTCCAGCGTGCCGTCGCGGCACACGGCGGCCACCATCCCCGAGCGCATCTTGGGGTTGGCGTCGGTGAAGGCCTGTTCGACGGCGTCCGGCGTCAGGGTCTGGCCGTCATGCGGGTCCTTGAACCGCGGCGGGATCGTCACCGCGTCGCGGGCGCCCTTGGCGGCGGCGAAGTAGTCCGCCGGGCCGAGGCCGGAACAGGTGCCGTGGCGGCGCCATTCGTAGCGGGCGAGCTGTTCGTCGGGGTACACCCCGTCGCTCAGCCGCAGCGCCGGGTCGCGCGCCGGCAGCGCGGCGCCGCGGCAGTCGGACGGGAAGCCGTGCTCGTATTGCGGCCAAAGCCCGTGCACGGTGAAGCCGAGGTCGGCGCCGCCGCGGCACTGGTCGCGGCCCTTGGCGTCGCCACCCGTCGCGCAGAAGCCCGGCGACCACGACAGGGAAAGCACGTAGAAGTCGAAGGCGCCGGGCCGGCTGCCGCCGCGAGGACGCGGCCGGCCGCGCTGGAAACCCGGGGCTTCGCCGCGGTCGAAGCGCCGCTCCGTGGTCGGGCGTCGCTCGGCGCAGTTGTCGAGGATGCAGTCCGCGCGGTCGCGCGCCGCGGCGGCGCCAGGCCCCGCCGCGCCGCCGAGCCCCGCCGCCAGCAGGCCGGAGGCCGCGAGCGCCGCCGGCCCGGCGC
>CAXTFM010000050.1:14312-20713 GCA_964243435.1 uncultured Beijerinckiaceae bacterium | reverse complement strand
GTCCAGTCCGCCGGCAGGGCGAGCCCGAGCAGGAAGCCGAGCGGCACCGCGCCCTTGGCGGCGAGGTCGCTGAGGTTGACCCGCAGCACCTTGCGGGCAATGGCGTCGGGCGGATCGTCGGCGAAGAAATGCACGCCGGCGACCGCCATGTCGGTGGTGACGACGAGGTCGTGGCCCGGTCGCGGCGTGGCGAGCGCGGCGTCGTCGCGCAGCCCGAGCCCGCCCGGCCCGGCGAGCGGTGCGAGGTAGCGCGCGATGAGGTCGTCCTCGGACGGCCGGGTCACGTCCGCGCGCTCACCACCAGCGCGCCGGCAAGGCGATCGTCGGCGCCGCGCGCTCGATCGCGGCGGCGGCGGTGAACAGCATGGCCTCGTCGAAGGGGCGCCCGATGAGTTGCAAGCCCAGCGGGAGCCCCTGCGCGGACAGGCCCGCCGGAACGGCGATACCGGGCAGGCCGGCCATGTTCACCGTGACGGTGAACACGTCGTTGAGGTACATCTCGATCGGGTCGCCCGACCCTTTCTCGCCCTGGGCGAAGGCCGCCGTCGGAGTCGCGGGGGTGAGGATCGCGTCCACCCCTGCCGCGAAGGCCGCCTCGAAGTCGCGCTTGATGAGGGTGCGCACCTGCTGGGCACGGACGTAGTAGGCGTCGTAATAGCCGGCGGACAGCACGTAGGTGCCGATCATGATGCGCCGGCGCACCTCGCGGCCGAAGCCCGCCGCGCGCGTTTCCTCGTACATGTCGACGACGTCGCGCGCCGGCACGCGCAGCCCGTAGCGCACCCCGTCGTAGCGGGCGAGGTTGGACGACGCTTCGGCGGGGGCCACGATGTAGTAGGCCGCGAGCGCGTAGCTTGTGTGCGGCAGCGAGATATCCACGATCGTCGCGCCGGCGTCGCGCATCCAGGCGACGCCCTGCGCCCACAGCGCCTCGACCTCCGCCGACATGCCTTCCATGCGATATTCCGCGGGGACGCCGATCGTGCGCCCCTTCATGGAGGCGCCGACCGCCGCCTCGTAGTCCGGCACGGGGAGGTCGACGCAGGTGGTGTCGCCCGCGTCCGGCCCGGCCATGGAACGCAACAGGATCGCGCAGTCGCGCACGTCGCGGGCGATGGGGCCGGCTTGGTCGAGCGAGGAGGCGAAGGCGACGATGCCGCGGCGCGAACAGCGCCCGTAGGTCGGCTTGATGCCGACCGTCCCGGTGAAGGCGGCCGGCTGGCGGATGGAGCCGCCCGTGTCCGTCGCGGTGGCGCCGAAGCACAGGCGGGCGGCCACCGCCGCCGCCGAGCCGCCGGACGAGCCCCCGGGCACCAGCGCGGCGTTCGAGCCCTGACGCCGCCACGGCGAGGCGACGGGGCCGAAGTAGGATGTCTCGTTGGACGATCCCATCGCGAACTCGTCGAGGTTGAGCTTGCCCAGCATGGTCGCGCCGTCGCGCCACAGGTTCGCCGACACCGTCGATTCGTACGGCGGCACGAAGCCTTCCAGGATGCGGCTGCCAGCGGTGGTCTGCACGCCTTGCGTGCAGTAGAGGTCCTTGATGCCGAGCGGGATGCCCTCCAGCGGGCGCGCCTCGCCGCTCGCGAGGCGGGCGTCGGACGCCGCCGCCATCGCCATGGCCTTCTCCGGCGTTTCCACGATGAAGCAGTTCAGCGGGCGCGCGGCCTCCACGGCGGCGACGTGCGCCGTGTTAAGCTCGACGGCGGAGAAACGCCGGGCGCGCAGGCCCTCGCGCGCGCCGGCGAGGGTGAGACCGGTCAATTCGGCGGAACCGTCGGGGGTGGCTGTCACTCGATCACCTTGGGCACGGTGAAGAAATGGTCCTCGCTCGCCGGGGCGTTGGCGGTGACCGCGGCGGCGATGCCACCGTCGTCGACCACGTCGGCGCGCTGCTTCATCGGCATCGGCATGACGGAGGTCATCGGCTCGACACCAGCGACGTCGACCTCGCGCAAGGTCTCGACGAATTGAAGAATTGCGTTCAGCTCGCCCTGCAAGTCGCTGATCTCGCTATCGGGCACCCTGATTCGAGCGAGGTGGGCGATGCGGCGGACGGTGTCCCGATCGACGGACATGGGTCTTCCCTGCGGGCTTGCCAAGCGCGGCCGGTCGCGCAACGCTGCCGGCCACCATGAACATCCTGGAGATAGCCGAGCTTGCCGGCCGGTTGAAGCGGTTTGATCGCCTGCTCGGCCTCGACCTCGGCACCAAGACGATCGGTATCGCCGTGTCCGATGTCGAGCGCCGAATCGCCGGACCGCTGACCACGATCCGGCGCACGCAGTTCACCAAGGATGCCGCTGCGGTGGTCGCGCAGGCGCGGGCGCAGGGGGTGGCCGCCCTCGTCATCGGCCTGCCGCTCAATATGGATGGCTCATCCGGGCCGCGCGTGCAGTCGACACGCGCCTTCATCCGCAACATGGCGCCGCTGACGCCGCTGCCCTTCGTGCTGTGGGACGAGCGCCTGTCCACCGCGGCCGTCACCCGCAACCTCATCGCCCAGGACGCGTCGCGGGCCAAGCGCGCGGCGGTGGTCGACCAGCTCGCGGCGGCCTACATCCTCCAGGGCGCGCTCGACCGGCTCGCGCGCCTCGCAAAGGCCGAACAGCCCGGGGCTCAGTAGCCGGGGTAGCCGAAACCCGGGCCGTGATAGTCCGGGCCGTAGAAGCCGTAGCCCGGCGGGTAAGGTGTGGGCGGCAGCGCGGTCGACGCACCGGCGATGCCCGCCCCGAGCACGCCGAGGTCGAAGCCGAGCAGACCGGTGGGAACCGTGCGAGGATCGGGCGAGGGCGACTGCACGTCCGCCAGTTCGGGCGGCGCGGGACGATGGACCCGCCGGTGGGCACGCGACGGCTTGGCCGACGCCGCGTCCGTCACGCCGAGGAGAACCGGCGATCCGAGGGCAAGGGCCGCCAGCAGCGCCCCGAGGGCGTGACGTGGCGCACCGCGCCGCAGGCGCCGGGATCGTTCACGCATCTTCTTCACTCGATCACCTCGACAAGGGCGCCCGCGCAGATTCGAACGCCACGTCACCACATCGGCGACGCGGTTGCACGCCGCCGATGGTCCGGCACGCGCGGTGTCCACATCCCTGGCACTTCATAACTCCCCCCCGCGAACCGTGGCGACGGCTGGAACAGCGACAGTTCTGCCACTCTCCGGCAAGAACGTCGGCCGAAACGGCCCGGTTGCTGTTGTTAAGGCCGCCGGGCGGTCGCGGCGCATTGACGGTTTATCCCGGCTTAACCAATGTCGGCAAGAACGCGTCCGGAAAGTGTCGGCGAGCTTGTTGCGATGAGCATGATGAATGCTTTCGGTACCGTTGCCCAAGACCGGACTGCAGCTCACGGGGGTAAGCTTATGAAGAAACTATTGGTATCGCTGTCGATCATCGGTTCGATGGTCCTCGCCGGCGGCGCGTTCGCCGCCGATCTGGCGCCCGCGGCTCCGCCGCCCCCGCCGCCGCCTTCGCCGTTCTCGCTGTTCAACATCACCGGCCTGATCACGCCGCCGGTGATCATCCAGTTCGGGCCGACGACCAAGTACAGCACCATCAACTGCGCGAACTGGGCCAAGCTGCCCGACGGCAAGTGGAAGGCGCTGAACCCGACCCGGTTCGGTCTCGGTTACGTCCAGGGCATCGTGCCGCCGCCGATCCCGATCGTCGCGGGCGGTTTCATCTACAACAACGTCGACCTTTACGCCCAGCTCGAAGCGCAGTGCGCCAGCGGCCTGGTCACCGCACGCTACTGAACGGGATGGCGGGGCACGGCGGTCGCCGTGCCCCGCTCAGCAAGACAGAACTCCGCGGTCCCGATGGCGGGTCCGCGGGTCCGCCGCCATGGGGTGGAGGGCGCTGAACCCGGCCCGGTTCGGCCAAGGCCTCGTGCCGCCGTTAGTCCCGGTCGGCTCCGGCCTGTTCATCAACGACAACGTAGACGCCGAGAACCAAGCCCGGGCGTCGCGCGTCACCGACGTGGCCGCTGCGCGCGCCTGATCCCCGGCGACCGATCTCCGGCTCGGGCCGGCGGTTCATTCGCGCCGGAACAGCCTGACGCCGTCGCCGCCGGCGAACTCGGCCAGCACGGTTTCGCCGGCAGTGGCCTTGGAGCCGATCGCGACCAGCGGGCGGGCGCCGGGCGGGCAGTACACGTCGACGCGCGAGCCGAAGCGGATCAGGCCGAAGCGCTGGCCGGCGCCGAGCATCTCGCCCTGCTTGCTGAAGCACACGATGCGGCGTGCCACCAAGCCGGCGATCTGCACCACGCCGAAACGCCCGCGCTCGCCGTCGATGGTCAGCCCGTTGCGCTCGTTATGCTCGCTCGCCTTGTCGAGGTCGGCGTTGACGAACAGACCCGGTCGGTACGAAACCCGGCTGATGCGGCCAGCCACCGGCATGCGGTTCACGTGGCAGTCGAACACCGACATGAACACGGAGATGCGCTGCATCGGCTCGGCACCCAGGCCGAGTTCCGGCGGCGGCGGGTAGAGTCCGAGCGAGGAGATGACGCCATCGGCCGGGGACACCACGAGTTGTCCGTCCTGCGGCGTGTGCCGCACGGGATCGCGGAAGAAGTAGATGCACCAGCAGGTCAGCAGCGCACCGAGCCAGCCGAGCGGTTCCCACAGCCAAGCCAGCGCCAGGGTGACCAGGGCGAAGATGGCGATGAACTTGTAACCGTCCGGGTGGACCGGCGTGAGCTGCCGGCGGACGGACACGAGGATGGACATCAAGGCTCTTCTCGTTGGGCGCCGGCTGCGGCGCGAGGCGGGGGCGCTGGGCGGAGATGGTGCGATGCCACGGTGCCGGATCGCGATCAACCTCGACGTCTCGCGCCATCCGGCCGCTCAGCTCGCGCGGTAGCGGTTCTCGATGTCCTGGGCGATGCGGCCGCCTTCGGCGAGGAAGCGCTGGATCACGAGATGGGCGTTCGCCGTGCAGGTGCGATAGGACAGTTCGTAGCCCTGAAGTCCCTGGTTGAAGGCCCCGGCGAGACGCTCCCTGCGGATCGCGGGTACCCCCTCGGCGTCGAGCAGCGCCTGCATGCGCGCGCGCCAGTCGGCCGCATCGGCAGCGCCGCACAGGTTGCGCAGGTAGGTCAGCGCGCCGAGGATTTCGGCAAGGCGCATTAGCTGCGGGTCGTAGGCCTTGTTCTCGGGCGGTGGCGTCGAACTCGGGTTGGAGGTGGAGGGCGGCAGCACCACGGGCGGGCGCTCCCTGTGCGGACTTCGCACCACCTGCGCGGGGGCCGGCGCGAGGCCGCAAGCGAGCAGCGCGCAAAGGGCGGCGGCGGCCGTGCCGCAAAGGCGGCTCAGCACGCCGCGCCGCCCGCGCGCACCATGTCCCACGCCGCGTCCAGCACCGGGACCAGCCCGTCGGTGAGCGCCAGGGCGGCGAGGTCGGCGCGCCGCGCCCAGACCACGGCCGCGGCTTCGGGGCCGGGTGCGCCCTCCCCGGCCACCCACAGTGCGACGAAGGAGGCGATCACGAAATGTCGGCGCACGGCACCCGCCTCGTCGCGCTCGATCACCTCGGCGTGGCGGTTGAAGCCAAGGATGCGCGCTTCCACCCCGACCTCCTCCAGGCACTCGCGCAACGCTGCCTCGGCGAGGCGCTCGCCCGGTTCGACGACCCCGCCCGGCAGGGCGAACCGACCGGCGCCGGGTGCCACCGCGCGCTGCGCCAGCAGGACGCGATCGTCGCGGAACACGGCGAGGCTCGCGGCGAGGATGGGGCGCGCCGGATAAAGGCGGCTCGGCGCCGCGGCGATGGCGACCGGCGCGCGGTCCGTCCCGCTCACGGGTAAAGCCGCGTCTTGGACCAGGGCGCGTCGAAGGCATCCCGCTTGAACAGGATGCGGTCGTGCAGCCGATGGTCGCCATCCGACCAGAACTCCATCTGCGTCGGCACGATGCGCAGCCCGCTCCAGTGCGGGGGCCGCGGGATGGCGTCGGGGTACGTCCGATCGACGTCGGCCACCGCCGCCTCCAGCGTGGCGCGGCTGTCGAGCGGACGTGACTGCTGGCTGGCCCAGGCGCCGAGCCGGCTGCCGCGGGGCCGCCCGGCGAAGTAGGCGTCCGCCTCCGCATCACCGACGACCTCGACCGGTCCGCGCAGCCGGACCTGCTTGCGCTGCGTCTTCCAATGGAACAGGGCGGCGACCTTGGGATGCCCGAGGATCTCGCGACCCTTGGCGCTCTCGAAATTGGTGTAGAAGACGAAGCCGCGGGCGTCGTAGTCCTTGCACAGCACGGTGCGCAGGTCGGGCAGACCGTCGGCGTCGACGCTCGCGACGCTCATCGCGTTTGGATCGTTGACCTCCGTCTCCGCGGCGGCGTCCTGCCACGCCGTGAACAGCGCGAAGGGATCGTCCGCGCCGGTGAAGTCCGCGCGGGTC
>CAXTFM010000050.1:0-14212 GCA_964243435.1 uncultured Beijerinckiaceae bacterium | reverse complement strand
GTCGCCGCGGCGGGGGCGTCACCGCTCCTTAACTCGGCCAATGGTAACGTCCTCGTGCGTAAGCGTTCAAGAGTGCCGGCGTGTTCAACACCGACCACCATACCCCAGCTCCGTGCGCTTCGGTATCCGTTGCTCGCCTTCGCCGCATGTCCGCGCACCGGTTCTGGACGCTGCTGGCGCTGCTCGGCGCACCCGCCTGCGTGCTCGGCGGCTGCTCCGTGTCCGTGCCCATCGCCTCGCTGGTGCCCGGCGACGAGGTCACCGGATCGAACTCGCCCGTCCCCTTCGGCCGCCTGCTCGACGAGGAGGACCGCCGGCGCGAAAAGGCCGCGCTGGCGACCGCGCTCGATCCGCAGGGCGACGGCGCCACCGTGCATTGGGCCAACGACAAGAGCGGCGCCAAGGGCGCGATCACGCCGGCCGGTCGCGCCTACCCGCTCGACGGCAAGGTGTGCCGCCCCTTCCACGCCGACCTCAGGCGCGACGCCGCGTCGCGCCACGTCGAGGCGACCGCCTGCACCGCGGCGGCCGGCGAATGGCTGGTGCGCGACGTCAAGCTCGCCGGCGGCAAGGGCTGAGCGCCGCCACCGCCGCGCGTCACGTCGCGGCGGCGAGCCCCGGCCGCATCGGTTGCAGTCGACCCGCGCAGACCGGCGTCACCCCTGCCTGGTCGAGCCGGACCACGACGTGCGGGTCGCGCCAGCCCGCGACGCAGACCAGCACGCCGGCGCGCGTGTCGGCACGCAGCGCCGCCGCCGCGTCCGCCGTCAGCGCGCCGTGGACCAGCACGCGGTCGAATCGGCCGGGCTCCGCCCGCAGCCCGTCGGCATGGACCACCGCGACGCTCGATAGGCCGAGGGCGGCGAGCCGCGCCTGCGCCTCAGCGGCGAGGCGGCCCACGCGCTCGAGACCGCGCACCTGCGCGCCGAGCGCCGCCAGCACCGCCGCGCCGTGACCGGAGCCGGTCCCGATCTCCAGCACGCGCTGGCCGGGCCGCACGTCGAGGGCCTCGACCATGCGGGCGACGAGCGAGGGCGCCTCCATCGTCTGCCCGCAGGGTAACGGCACCGCCACGTCGCGCCCGGCGAGGGCGGCGTAGCGGGTGGGAACGAAGGGATGGCGCGGCACCAGCTCGAAGGCGCGCAGCACGTCGCGGTCGCGCACGCCGCGGGCGCGCAGGCGCAGGTGGAAGGCGGCCTTGCCTTCCGCATCCGCCGCCGCCTCGCTCCCCCGAGCGACACGCGCGTCCAAGCCGGGCGCGTCAGCCGTCGGCGAAGGCACGGATGTAGCGCGTCACCGTCGGCTCGTCGGTGAGGTCGAGCTTCAACGGCGTCACCGAGATGCGCTTGTTGGCCATGGCTTCGAGGTCGGTGCCGGCGGTGACCTCGTGGTTGTTGCGGCCGAAGGCGATCCAGAAATACGGGTTGCCGCGCCCGTCGAGGCGAGGGTCGACGCGCACGACCTGGGCGTCGCGCCGGCCCTGGACGGTGGCGCTGACGCCGGCGACCTCATCGGGGCCGCAGGGCGGGAAGTTGACGTTGACCACGATGTCGCGACCGAAGCCGGCGGCGAGCACGCGGCGGATCACGCCGACGCCGTGGGCTTCGGCGCAGTCCCAGCGGATCGCGTCGCGCGTCCCGCCATAGGCGTGCTTGCCGTAGGCCTGCGACAGCGCGATGGAGGGCACGCCGAGGATGGTGCCCTCGATGGCGCCGGCGATGGTGCCGGAATAGGTCACGTCCTCGGCGAGGTTCTGCCCGCAGTTCACCCCCGACAGCACGAGGTCGACGGTTGTGTCGGCGAGGATGTGCTTGAGGCCCATGATGACGCAGTCCGTCGGCGTGCCCTTCACGGCGTAGCGCGTGTCGCTGACCTTGCGCAGGCGCAGCGGGTCGTTCACCGAAAGCGAGTGCGCCACGCCCGACTGGTCCATCTCGGGGGCCACCACCACCACGGCGTCGTCCGCCTGCCCGCTCGCCTCCGCCGCGAGCCGGACGGCGATGCGCTCGAGCACGTCGAGGCCCGGCGAATGGATGCCGTCGTCATTGGTGATGAGGATGCGCATCAGGCCGCCGTGGTTGAGGCTTTGGGTGGGAAGGCTCGGGGTGGAATGCTGACGAGCCCGCCCATGTAGGGGCGCAGCACCTCGGGGATGCGAACGCCGCCGTCCGCCCCCTGGTAGTTCTCCAGCACCGCAACGAGGGCGCGACCGACCGCCACGCCCGACCCGTTCAGCGTATGGACGAAGCGGGTCGATTTGGCGCCGGCAGGCCGGCACCGCGCGTTCATCCGCCGCGCCTGGAAATCGCCGCACACCGAACAGGAGGAGATTTCGCGATAGCGGTCCTGCCCCGGCAGCCAAACCTCGATGTCGTACGTCTTGGTGCTGGCGAAGCCCATGTCGCCGGCGCACAGCGTGACCACGCGGTAGGGAAGTTCGAGGCGACGGAGCACCTCCTCCGCGCAGCCGAGCATGCGCTCGTGCTCGGCCGCCGACCGCTCCGGCGCCGTGACCGAGACGAGTTCGACCTTGGTGAACTGGTGCTGGCGAATCATGCCGCGGGTGTCGCGCCCGGCTGCCCCGGCCTCGGCGCGAAAGCACGGCGTCGAAGCGGTGAAGCGGAGGGGCAGCGCCGCCTCGTCGAGGATCTGCTCGCGCACCAGATTGGTGAGCGGCACCTCGGCGGTCGGGATGAGCCACAGGTCGCGGGCGTCGTCGAGCCGTCCCTCGCGGGCGGCGGCGTCGCGCGTCGCCATGAACTGGTCGTCGCGGAACTTCGGCAGCTGCGCCGTGCCGAACATGGCCTCGTCGCGCACGAGCACCGGCGGGTTGACCTCGGTGTAGCCGTGCTCGGCGGTGTGGAGGTCGAGCATGAACTGCGCGAGCGCGCGCTCCAGGCGGGCGAGCGGTCCCAGAGTGACCACGAAGCGCGCGCCCGACAGTTTCGCCGCAGCGTCGAAATCCATCAGCCCCAGCGCTTCGCCGATGGCCCAGTGCTCCTTGGGGGCGAAGGCGAAGCGCGGCTTTGTGCCGACGGCGCGCAGCAGCACGTTGTCGGCTTCGTCGCGCCCGTCCGGCACGTCACCCGCCGGCAGGTTGGGCAGGCCGGCGAGGAGCGCGTCGAGCGCGCCCGTCGCCTGCTTCTCCTCCGCTTCCAGCGCGGGCAACCGCAGCTTGAGGCCGGCGACTTCGGTACGCAGCGCTTCCGCCCTGTCGGGGGTGCCGGCCTTCATCGCCGCGCCGATCTCCTTGGAGGCGGCGTTGCGGCGCTCCTGCGCCGCCTGCGACGCCGCGATCGCCGCACGGCGACGTTCGTCGAGCGCAGCAACCTTGGCGGCCAGCGGGGCAAGGCCGCGCCGGCGACGCCCTTCGTCGAAGGCGGCCGGGTTCTCGCGAATCCACCGAGGGTCGAACATCAAACGGAGTCGAGCATCAAACGGGGCCGGGCATCACGAGGTCCTGCGGGTCGGCGTCCTCCTTGGCACAGGACGACCGGTGCCGCAAAGAGCCGGCGCGCGCAGGTCGGTCAGGCGCGTCCGGCGTGGGACGACAAGCGCGCCAGGTCGATCCCGAGGTGGCCGACGGCGCGCTCGTACTTCGAGTCGAGCGTCGCGTCGAAGATCAGCGACGGGTCGGCCGGCACGTTGAGCCAGCCGTTCCGTCCGATCTCCGCTTCGAGCTGTCCGGCCTGCCATCCGGCATAGCCGAGCGCGAGCACGGCCGAAGCCGGCCCGGCGCCCTCCGCGATGGCGCGCAGGATGTCGAGGGTGGCGGTGAGCGAGACGCGGTCGTCGATCGCCAGCGTCGAGTTGTCGATGAAGAAGTCGTTGGAATGAAGCACGAAGCCGCGCCCGGTCTCGACCGGTCCGCCCTTGAGCACGGGCGTCGCGCCGACGCCGCCCGGCAGCCGGATCGCCTCGTCCTTCTCGATCACGTCGAGCTGGACGAGGAGTTCGGCGAACTTGATCTTTGGCGCGGCACGGTTGATGACGATGCCCATCGCGCCCTCGTCCGAGTGGGCGCACAGGTAGATCACGGACCGGGCGAAGCGTTCATCCGACATGCCCGGCATCGCGACCAGCATTTGTCCATCAAGGAACCCGCCGTGCGAGTGGGTCCGCGTCCCGACCTCGGGTCCAGATGCGGTGCGCATCCTTCGTTCGGCACTCGACTGCGGAGCTTCGCGACTCGTCGTGTCTCTCATGCTTGAGGCCCTATGGTTTCGGAGTTCGCCGTGGTGATGTCCCGTTGTGCCGCTGCCATGGCGATGACGTCCGAGGCCCGATCAAAGCAAAAAAGGCTCCACGGGTCGTTAGCCGTTCGCGCCCGGCAGCTTTTTTACCGCGTCCTGTGCTGTTTCGGCATCGCGACTTTCGTCGCGATGGGGGCAGCATCGTTGCAAGCGCAAACGCTCGATGATGGTTCAGCCAACAGGCTCGCGACACTGCGCCTCGTCGCGGCGGCGGGACCGGAGAACGGCCGCTACGAGGCCGGCGTCGACATGGCCCTCACGCCGGGGTCGCACACCTATTGGAAGATGCCCGGCGAGTCCGGCGTGCCGCCGGTGTTCGCTTTCAACGGGTCGGAGAACGTCAAGGCGGCCACGGTGATGTTCCCCGTGCCGTCACGCATCACGGAGGAAGGCATCGACGCGTTCGGCTATGCGGGACGGGTGGTGTTCCCCGTGGTTGTCACGCCGCTCGACCCCGCCAAGCCGGCGACGCTGCACGTCGACCTCAACTATGCCGTATGCAACCGCATCTGCCTGCCCGGGCACTACGACGCCACGCTGTCGCTGAGGCCGCGCGGGCCGGGTGTCGCGGGCAACCTCGTGCAGGCGGCTCTGCGCGAGGTGCCGCAGCCCGTCGCCGCCGCCCCGCAGGCGCTGCGCGCGGCGCGGGTCGGCGACGCCGCGCAACCCAGCTGGATGCTGAGTTGGCAGGGGGCGGGCGCGCCCGACGACATCTTCGCCGACGCGCCGGAAGGCTTTTACTTCTCGACGAAGAAGACGGGCGCCGGTATTTGGATGCTCACGGCGGCGCAGAGCGTGACGGCCCCCACGGCGACGGAGGTACCCGTGACGCTTGTGCTGGCAACCCCCGGCGGGGGCGCCGTGCAGTTCACGCGCCCCTTCGACGTCGGACCGGGCGACAGGTGACGCGCGAGCCGCTCAAATCACACGACGGAGCATCCAATGAGCATCAAGGTCGGGGACCGCATCCCGGACGCCACCTTCTTCACCATGACGGAGGACGGGCCGACCCCGCGCACCAGCGCGCAGCTTTTTCCCGGACGCAAGGTGGTGCTGATCGCCGTGCCCGGCGCCTTCACCCCGACCTGCAGCGGCAACCACCTGCCGCCCTTCATCGAGAAGGCGGTCGAGATCAAGGGCCGCGGCGTCGACGAAATCCTGGTCACGGGCGTCAACGACGTGTTCGTGATGGGCGCCTGGGCGACGCATAGCGGGGGCAAGGACAAGATCACCTTCCTCGCCGACGGCAGCGCCAGCTTCGCCAAGGCGGTGGGCCTCACGGTCGACCTCACCGAGCGCGGCCTCGGGGTGCGCTCGCAGCGCTACGCGATGGTCGTCGACGACGGGGTGGTGAAAAGCCTCGCGGTCGATGCCAGCCCCGGCGAGGCCACGGCGGCGAGCGCGGCCAACATCCTGGCGCAGCTCTAGATACGCGGCATCGCGGTTTGCCAAACCTCCGCGCGGCGCTCGGCCGCGCGAAGGGTGTTGCTCATCAGCACGGCGATGGTCATCGGGCCGACGCCGCCCGGCACCGGGGTGATGGCGCCGGCATGCCGCACCGCCTCGGCGAAGGCGACGTCACCGACGAGGCGCGTGCGCGGCCTGCCCGCCGCGGTCACCCCCTCGCCCGGCACGCGGTTGATGCCGACGTCGATCACGATGGCGCCCGGTTTGATCCAGTCGCCGCGCACCATCTCCGGCCGCCCGACCGCCGCCACCACCACGTCGGCGGCGCGAACCACGGCCGCGAGGTCGCGGGTGCGGGAATGGGCGATGGTAACGGTCATGTCACGCCCGAGCAGGAGTTGCACCATCGGCCTGCCGACGATGGTGGAGCGCCCGACGATGACGGCAGTGCCGCCGGCAAGGTTTCGGCCGAGCGCCGCCGCCGCGCGGTCGATGAGGATCAACGCGCCGGCCGGCGTGCAGGGCACCACGGCGCGCCCCGCCGCGCCGACCGCGAGCAGGCCGACATTGATGGGATGGAAGCCGTCGGCGTCCTTGGCCGGGTCGATGCGCTCCAGGACCGCCGTGGCGTCGATGCCGGGCGGCAGCGGCAACTGCACCAGGATGCCGTGGATCGCCGGGTCGGCGTTCAGCGCGTCGACCAGTGCCAGCAGCACGGCCTCGGTGGTCGTCGCCGGCATGTCGTGCTGCACGGAATGGAAGCCGCAGGCCGCCGCCGCCCGGCCCTTGGCGCCGACGTAAACCTGGCTTGCCGGGTTCTCGCCGACGAGCACCACGGCGAGCCCAGGCACCGTGCCGCGCGCCGCGAGCGCCCGCGCGCGCCGCGCGACCTCGGCCAGGACCTCGTCGGAGACCGCCTTGCCGTCGATGAGGGCGGCGCCGTCGCTCGCTGCCCGCCGGGTCACGCCGGCTGCGTCGGATTGGGTCATGGCTCGTCCTTGCGGCATCGGAGGGCCGTTCTGGCAAAAGCGGCGGAACCTGCCAAGCCGGCCACGCACGGTATGGATGGCTCAGGCGGACGCGGCGGTGAAGGTGAAGCGCGCGGCGTGGGTCGCGCTCGCCCCCGGCGCAAGATGCCGCATGGACGGCTTGTCGGCCAGGTCGCCGGTGGCGTCGACCGCGTCGCCATGCCCGGTCCAGGCCTCGATGCTGAGGAAGCGGCCGGGCGGGCGCGACCACAGCGCGATGTGGGGAAAGTCGTCCAGCTCGACCCGCAACGCCGCGCCGCCACGGTGCCGGAAGGAAAGGCCGCGACTCCGCGCGTCAAGGAAGCACAGGGCCTCGCGCGCCATCAGCGCGGGCGAAAGCGGCAGGCGACGCCCGTCGAGCGGCACCGGCCGGGTCGCGTTTGTGAACAGGCCGTCCGCGGCGATGACCGGCACGGCCGGCACTTCCGCCTCGTCGAAGAGGATGTCGTAGGTATCCGCCGGCCCGCCGGCGAAGGGCCAGCGCAGGCCGGGATGGAGACCGCAAGCGTACGGCATGGCGCGCGCATCGGCGTTGCCGACGGTGAGGCGCACGGCCAGTCGCGCCGCATCGAGTTCGTAGGTGACCTCCAGCCACCACGCGAAGGGGTAGAGCGCGCGCGTCGCGGCGTCGGCTTCGGCACGCAGCGTCACGCGGGAAGACGCCTGCGCCACCACGCGAAACACCAGGGCGCGGGCGAAGCCGTGGAGCCCGAGCGGATAGCGGACCCCGTCGACGCGCACCGTGGCGCCGCGCGTCCAGCCGACCACGGGGAACAGCAGCGGCGCCGTCTCGGCCCACAGCGCCGCGTCGGGCACCCAGATCAGCTCGGTGTCGGCGACGCGCCAGCGCCGCAGCTCGGCGCCGCGCGGCATGATGTCGGCGAGCGACGGCCCGCAGGCTAAGTGAATCGCGCTCATCGCGTGGCTTCCGGCGCCGAGCGCGGCGCGAGGTCGGGGGGCACGTAGACGGTCAGCGCCAGCAGGCGCTGGGTGAAGCGCGCCGGGGTTTGCGTCAACAGTTCGCCGTCGGCGTTCACCGGACGGGGCCTGCGGGTTATGATCTCGAAGGCGTCGCCCCGCGCCGTGCGCACCTCGCGCACCGCGCCGTGCCCGCCACTCTTGAACGAGGGCAGCATCAGCGCCATCCGCCAGATCCGCGAAAACTCCAGGCTGTACAGGTCGAGCTGCCCGCCATCGATGCGCGCGTCGGCCGCGATGGCGTTGCCGCCGCCGTAGTAGCGGCCGTTGCCGACGGCGATCTGCATGGTCTTCACCATCGCCTTTTCCGCCCCGAGGAGCAGGGTGGCGTGGAACGGCGCGGCGCGGGCGAGGAGGTGGCCGGCGGTCATCGCGTAGCTGAAGCGCCCGAACCGTCGCTTGCGCTGGGCGGTGAGGCCCTTGGCGAGGTCGGCCGCGAGGCCGACGCTGGCGACGTTGAGGAAGGGGTGGCCGTTGACGTCGCCGATGTCGACGCGGCGGGTGGCGCCGGCGGCGATCACCGCGACTGCGGCGTCGAGGTCGAGCGGGATGCCGACGGAGCGGGCGAAGTCGTTGGCGGTGCCGAGCGGCAGCACGCCAAGCGGCAGGCCGGCCGCCACCAGCGGGCGCAGCGCTGCGTTCAGCGTGCCGTCGCCGCCGCCGACCACCACGCAATCGACGGCGTCGCGGGTGGCGGCGAGGGCGCGGGCGAGGTCGCCGCCCTCCGCCTCGACAGGTTCGAGACCCGCCCCGCGCAGCAGGGCGGCGGCGGCCGCGACTCCGAGGCGGCCGTTGCGGCTCGCTGGGTTGACCACGAGCAGCGCGCGGCGAAGACGCGCGCCGACTCCCGTGCCCGCACCCTCGTTTCGCGG
Organism: uncultured Beijerinckiaceae bacterium; assembly: GCA_964243435.1. GTDB lineage: Bacteria > Pseudomonadota > Alphaproteobacteria > Rhizobiales > Beijerinckiaceae > RH-AL1. The sequence continues at coordinate 5,674 of CAXTFM010000050.1, read as the reverse complement.
ACCCGGTTCGCCGACGCTCATGTCACCTTCAAAGCGCATCGGCGCGCGCAATGCCAGCCCGGCCGCGGATTGCTGGCCTCCGCCGGAGGGCCGGTCTATATCCTGCGGCAAGTTTTTCAGGTCGGTGCGGGACCGGCCACGGGAGCGGGGGCTCGACCACCATGACGCATGCGAACAGCTTTGCCGAGCTTGCCCCGCCGCGGCGCATCCTCTGCGTGTCCCCGCGCTACGAGCCCTCGTTCGGCACCTTCGAGCACGCCTACCATCTCACCGACAACACCAAGGCCTTCATGCCACCGCAGGGGTTGCTGACGATCGCCGCCTACCTGCCGAACCATTGGGACGTGCGCTTCGTCGACGAGAACATGGCCGCAGCGACCGATGCGGACTTCCAATGGGCCGACGCCGTCTTCGTCAGCGGCATGCACATCCAGCGCCGGCAGATCGACGGCATCAACCGCCGCGCCCATCGCCACGACAAGGTCACCGCGCTCGGCGGCCCGTCCGTGTCGGCCTGTCCGGAGCATTACCCCGACTTCGACTACCTTCACTGCGGCGAACTCGGCGACGCCACCGATGCGCTCATCGCCCGCCTCGCGGACGACGTGTCGCGCCCGGCACGTCAGGTCGTGCTGAAGACCAAGGCGCGCCGCGAACTGTCGCAATTTCCCATGCCGGCCTACGAGCTTGCCGCTCTCGACCGCTACATGCTCGGTACCATCCAGTTCTCGTCGGGCTGCCCCTACAAATGCGAGTTCTGCGACATCCCCGGCCTGTACGGCCGCGTTCCGCGCCTGAAGACGCCGCAACAGATCACCGCCGAACTCGACAAGCTGCTCGCCGGCGGCATCACCGGCTCGATCTACTTCGTCGACGACAACATCGTCGGCAACCGCAAGGCGATCAAGGACCTGCTGCCCCACCTCATCGCCTGGCAGAAGAAGAACGGCTACGCCGTCGCCTTCGCTTGCGAAGCGACGCTCAACATCGCCCGCTCGCCCGACATCCTCGCGATGATGCGCGAGGCGGCCTTCGACGCGATCTTCTGCGGCATCGAAACGCCCGAGCCGGATGCGCTGATGCAGATCGACAAGGGCCACAACATGGTGATGCCCATCCTCGACGCGGTGCGCATCATCAACGATCACGGCATGCAGGTGGTGTCGGGCATCATCCTCGGCCTCGACACCGACACCTCGGACTCTGGCGGCAAGGTGCTGAACTTCATCGAAACGTCGAAGATCCCGATGCTCACCATCAACCTGCTCCAGGCGCTGCCGCAGACGCCGCTCTACGATCGCCTCGCCAAGGCCGGGCGGCTCGACGAGCGCGACGACCGCGAGTCCAACGTCCACTTCATGATGCCGTACGACGAGGTGCTTGCCATGTGGCGTGCCTGCATGGAGCAAGCCTATCGCCCGGCCGTGCTGTTCGACCGCTACCGCCACCAGCTCCGGGCGACCTGGCCGAACCGCATCAAGAAGCCGCTTTCGCCGCAGCGCACGAACCGCACCATGGTGAAGAAGGGGCTGACCATCCTCGGCAAGCTCCTCTGGCACGTCGGCATCAAGGGCGACGGCGGCTACCGCGCGACCTTCTGGCGCTTCGCCCTGCCCCTCCTGCTCAGAGGCAAGGTCGAAGCCCTGCTGAACTACGGCCTGCCGGCGCACCACCTCATCATGTTCGCACGCGAAGCCTGTTCCGGCCGCGGCAATGCATCGCACTACTCCGCAAAGCTGCGCGCGGCGGAAGTGCCCGTGCTCGATCCGGCGGAGTAGGAACGGGCTGTTACACTTGCACGAGGGCGCACTGTACTGTCGGCGGCAAGTTGCATGGCTGGTCTACGGCGTTGCATGGCTGGTCTACGACAAGGGACACCCGCCACATCGCGGCGAACGGTCATCCGGCATGTGTCAGGCCGCGGCGCGCGGGATCATGAAAAAGGCAAGTTTGAAAGCCCTTTAGCGCGATAACCTGCTCCAAGGGTTTGATTCGTCGCCGTCGCCTTCACGCCGACCGTTCAGCGTCGCGCACCGCAAGGCGCCGATCGGGTGAGACCGCCTATGAACGTCGTCGCGATACTTCACACGCCGAGCCTGCAGCGGTTGACCGACTTGGCCCGCCGGCTATTGCAAGCCCGGACCGCAACGCTTTTCCTGTCCGGCGAGGCGGAGCCTCGCTGCCTCGCCTCGGAGACCGGGCGGGAGGCGGACGCGCCGCTTTCCATCCTCGATGCCGAACTGCCGTGTCCCGCGACGCGTAAGGTCCTTGGGACGCTTCACGTCGCCGACGCCGCCCCGCGTACCTGGACGCCGACCGAACGGGACACCCTCCGCGACCTCGCAGGCGCGCTTGCGGAGGTCGTGGCGAACCAACAACGGGCGGAGGACTGCTCGGGCGAGCGCGACAGGTTGCGCGCGTTGCTCGACCGGGTGCCCGGCCTCGTGTTCGAGCGGCACGGCGACGGCATGCCGGCCACGGTCTACGGGGCGGGACCCGAGGTGATGCACCGCTTGATCGCGGCAGCGGCGGACGACGCGCTGGCCTTCATCCACGCGGAGGACCGGGAACGGGTCGCCGCGGCCCTTGCCGACGGATCGCTGGGCGAGGGCGGCGTGAGCCTGCGAACCGCCGGCGAGGCGCCGCGCGTCCTGCACTGCCGCTCGCTGGCCCAGTCCGCGGCGGACGGCGCGGTGGTGCGCAGCGGCGTCGTGCTGGAACTGGCCGCCACCCGCCACGCGGACAGAAGCATCGCCGACGCCGGCTTCGAGCTGCGCACGCCCCTTCAGTCCATCGTCGGCGTCGCCGAGCTCCTGCGCACGGAAACGATGCCCGAAGCGGTTGCGGCCCATGCGCGCTCCATCCAGTCCGCGGCGGACGCGCTGCTCGCCGTGGTCCATCGCCCGGCGGCGGCAGTCGGAGCGGCGGCGCGGACGGCGGATGCCCCCGAGGCGCCGCGTTTCGCTGAAATCGGCCCCGAGCGCTCCGGCATGGCGATGCTCGAGCAGCTGGTCGGACCGGCGGACGGCGAAGCGGCCGGCGCCGAGGGCGCCCACATCCTGCTCGCCGACGACCTCGACCTCAACCGCAAGCTCATCAGCGACATGCTCTCCATCGAGGGTCACCTGGTGGACAGCGTCGCCGACGGGGCGGCTGCGGTGAAGGCGGCGCGCGAGGGCAGCTACGACCTCATCCTGATGGACATGATCATGCCGGGCATGGACGGGGTCGCGGCGACGCGCGCCATCCGTGCCCTGCCCGCGCCTGCCTGCAACGTGCCCATCGTGGCGCTCACCGCCCATTCCCTGCCCGAGCAGCTCGACAGCTGCATCCAGGCCGGCATGGACGCCACGCTGACCAAGCCGATGACGATGAACGCCCTGACCGATGCGGTGGCGACCTGGATGCGGCGCCGGCGCAAGGCCGCCTGAGCCGCCGCGGCGGTGTGAAAAAACCTGCGCACCGACGTACGCGACACCTTTACCTCGGCCGTTCCCGCCTCTAGCCAAGCGAACGGATCGTGAGGTGGACGATGGCGGCGACACGAGGGGATGGCGCCGGGCAGGCGGCGGACGCGGCCCGGCGCGCCGGCCGCCGATGAGGCTGGTGGTCTTCGGCCTCGCCGTCAGCTCGTCCTGGGGCAACGGCCACGCCGCGCTGTGGCGCGGCCTGATCGCCGCACTCGCCGCGGACGGCCACCACGTCACCTTCTACGAGCGCGACGTGCCGTACTACGCCGAGCACCGCGACCTCAGCGAGCTGCCTGGCGGCGCGCTGGTGCTGTACCGCGACTGGGCGGAGGTGCGCGACGCCGCCCGGCGCGACGTCGCGGGAGCCGACGTCGCGATGGTCACCTCCTTCTGCCCCGACGGCCCCGCCGCGGCGGGGCTGGTGCGCGAGGCCAAGGCGCTGCGCTGCTTCTACGACCTCGACACGCCCGTGACGCTCGACGCGCTCGACCGCGGCGAGCACCCGACCTACCTCGACGCCGACGGCCTGGCCGGCTTCGACCTGGTGCTGTCATACACCGGCGGCGCAGCGCTGGATGCGCTGCGCACCCGCCTCGGCGCGGCGCGCGTCGAGCCCTTCTACGGCTGGGCCGACGCGGACGCCTACCGCGCCGTCGCCCCCGCCGACCACTACCGCGCCGCCCTATCCTATCTCGGCACCTACGCCGCCGACCGGCAGGCGGCGCTGCAACGGCTGCTGGTCGAGCCGGCGCGGCGCCTCCCGGCCGCGCGCTTCGTGATCGGCGGCGCCATGTACCCGGCCGACTTCCCATGGACGGATAACATCTGGTTCGTGCGCCACCTGCCGCCCGGCGAGCACCGCGCCTTCTACAGCTCCAGCCGCCTCACCCTCAACGTGACCCGCGCCGCGATGGCGCGCATGGGCTGGTGCCCGTCCGGCCGGCTGTTCGAAGCGGCGTGCTGCGGCACGCCGATCCTGTCCGACCGCTGGAACGGTCTCGACGCCTTCTTCGAGCCAGGGCGCGAGATCATCGTCGCCGACACGGCCGAGGAAGCGATGGCGGCGCTGGCCCTCGACGACGCCGCGCTCGCCCTTGTCAGCCGCCGAGCGCGCGAGCGCGTGCTGGCCGAGCATACCGCCGCGCACCGGGCGCAGCGCCTCGTCGCGCTGATCGAGCGCGGGGGGGAAAGCTGACGTGTGGGGGATCATACCCGCCGCCGGCAACGGCACCCGCATCCAGCCCCTCGCCTTTTCCAAGGAGCTGCTGCCGGTCGGCAGCCGCACGGACGAGGCCGGGGTGGAGCGGCCCCGCGCGGTCGGCGAATACATCCTGGAACGCATGGTCCGCGCCGGCACGGCCAAGGTCTGCTTCGTGGTGTCGCCGGAGAAGACGGACATCCTGCGCTACTTCGGCGGCGGCACCGGTGACGTGTCGATCGCCTATGTCGTGCAGAACGAGGCGCGCGGCCTGTGCGACGCGATCTTCCGCGCGCTGCCGCTGATCCCGCCGGACGAGCCGGTGGTGGTCGGCCTTCCCGACACCATCTGGTCGCCGGCCGACGCGCTCAAGCGCCTTCCGGACGACCGCTTCTCCTTCCTGCTCTTCCCCGTCGAGCGTCCGGAGCTGTTCGACGCCGTCGACATGGCACCCGACGACCGCGTGCTGGGCATCCGGGTCAAGCAGCCGGGCGGCGCGCCCGGCTGGGTGTGGGGCGCCTTCAAGCTGCCCGGCCGCACCCTTCACGCGCTGCACGCGCTGTGGTGCCGCCGCGACCGCGCCGACGAATACATCGGCAGCCTGGTCAACGCCTGGCTGGAGGAGGGCGGCGAGGCCTGGGGCGCGCGCGCCGGGACGCGCTACGTCGACGTCGGCACGCTCAACGGCTACCGTCAGGCGAGCCTGCTGCTCCAGGCGGAGGCGGCGTCGGGCGACGAGGGTGCCACGCGATGACGACGGGTGTTGCGACGCCGTCGCGCCTCACCATCCTCACCGTGGGCTACGCCATGGCACCGGTCGGGCCGGACGCGGTGGGCGGCTCCGAGCAGATCATGGCGGCGCTGGACGGGGCGCTGGTCGCCGCCGGCCACCGCTCGATCGTGGTGGCCTGCCGCGGCAGCCGCGTCGTCGGCGAGTGGGTCGACACCGCCGTCGATCCGGCGGCGCCCGTGGACGACGGGGTGCGCCGCGCGGCCGAGGCGGCGA
>CAXTFM010000049.1:0-22048 GCA_964243435.1 uncultured Beijerinckiaceae bacterium | reverse complement strand
CAGCGCCGCCCCCAGGGCCGAGGCCAGCGTGTCCCGCCGCGTGGCGAACGCGCCCTCGCCCTGCGCCGCGAGGTGTGCCGCCTCCTCCGCGACCCAGCGCGCCCGCGCCTCCGCCACGGCCGCGTCGAGCGCGGCCCGGTGGGCAAGCGCGGCGGTTTCGAGCCGTGCCGCCCACGCGGTATCGGCCGAGGCGACCGCGTCGGCCCGCGCCGCATCGGCGGCGGCGGCGAGGCGGGCGTCCAGCTCGCCGACGGCGAGCGTCACCTCCGGCTCGCGCGCGACGGCCGGCGGCGGCTTGTCGCGCGACGTGATCACGGGCGCGATCACGGTCGCGATCACCACCGCGGGCGGGGGCGAGAAGCGGACGAGGTGGCGGGCGAGGGGAACGGCCCTCACGCCGGGCTCCCGCCACGCTGCACCCATTGCTTCAGGATCGCCGCCGCATGGGTTTCATCGAACTCGACCATCTGTTCGAGCCGGCGCTGCGGCGAGCGCCGCGGGCGGCTGGTGACGTCCTCGATGAGGCTCGGCTCGATCCTGCCCTCGATGGAGGGCGGCAGGGCCTCGAGATCGTCCGGCGCCTCCAGCGCGGGGATCTCGCCGGCCGGCGCCGGCGCCAGCGCCGCGATCTCGGCCGTCAGCGGCGGCGGCGCCAGGGCGCGGGTCAGCGGGCGCACCGCGAACACGATCAGCAGCACGGCGACCACGACCACGGTGAGCGCGTTGATCGCGGTGCCGGACTGGCGCATCAACACGTCGATGATGGAGGGGGAGGGGACGGGGTCGAGGTCGTGGCCCTTGTCGGCGAAGTCGACGGCGAGCACCTTGATGGTGTCGCCGCGTTCCTTGCGCAGGCCGGCGGCCGAGCCGACGAGGCCCTCGATGTCGGCGAGCTTGCCGTCAAGCGCCGCCGCGTCGGTCGCACCCAGCGAGGGCCGGTTGACAAGGATCGCCACCGACAGGCGGTCGATCTGGTAGCCGCCGCTGACGGTGGTGACGACCTTGGACGACAGCTCGTAGTTGGTCAGCTCCTCCTTCTTGGTGTTGTCGGTGTTGGAGTTCTTGGCATCGGCGTCGGACTTGCCCTTGTCGGCGGGCAGCGAGCTGGCGACCGAGGTCGGCGCCTGGCTGGTGGAGTTCTGCGTCGATTGACTTTCCTTGACGGTGCGGGTCGAGCGCTCGACGCGGCCGTCGGGGTTGTAGATCGTCTCGGCGGTTTGCCGGTTGTCCGTGTTGAGCTTGGCGGCGACGCTGATCTGGAAGTTGTGCAGCCCGAGATAGGGTGCGAGCTCCTTGCGGATGTTGTCCTGGATGTCCTTGGTTACCGTCTTCTCCAGCGCCAGCATCTTGCCGGGCGCCGCCTCCTCGGCGTCGTTGCCGGAGGAGAGCAGGGTGCCGTCCGTGTTCAACACGGTGACCTGGTCGACCGTCATGCCCGGCACCGCGGCGGCGACGAGGTGGCGGATCGCCTGCCCCGTGCGCGCGTCGGCGATGGTGTCGGTGCGGATCATCACGGAGGCCGAGGGCGGCTGGCGCGCGCGGCGGAACGAGCCCTCGTCGGGGAGCACGATGTGGACGCGGGCGGCACGGATGCCGTTCATCAGCTGGACGGTGCGGGCGAGCTCGCCCTCGATGGCGCGCACCCGCGTCACGTCCTGCATGAAGGAGGTGAGGCCGAGCGAGCCGAGCTTGTCGTAGAGTTCGTAGCCGGAGTTGGCCGAGTGCGGCAGGCCCTTCTCGGCGAGCAGCATGCGCGCCCGCGCGGTTTCGGAATAGCGCACCTTGACGCTGGTGTTGTCGGCGCTGACGTCGAAGGCGATGCCCGCCTCCGTGAGCGCGGAGCCGATGCTGGCGACATCCTGGCGGTCGAGCCCGGCATAGAGCGTTTCGAAGGCCGGGCGGCTGAGATAGTACCCGCCGAGGCCGACGATGAGCGCGACGGTGACGCCGACCGCGCCCAGCGCGGCGAGCCGTCGCCAGCCGAGCTTGGCGAGGCCCGCGAGGAGGTTCTGCAGTTGATCCTGGAGGTTCATGCCAGCAGCGTTCGCGACCCGGTGAGCCTTGAGAGTGCCAGCCTAAACTTGCGCGGGGCTTGGACGCCCCAGCGGGTCGCCGCCCGCCTCAGGAGTAGGAGCGGATCAGGTTGCCGACGAGCATGTTCCAGCCGTCGATCAGCACGAAGAACAGCAGCTTCATCGGCAGCGAGATGATGGCCGGCGACAGCATCATCATGCCCATCGACATGGTCACGGTGGCGACGATCATGTCGATCACCAGGAAGGGCAGCACCACCAGGAAGCCGATCTCGAAGCCGCGGCGGATCTCCGAGATCATGAAGGCCGGGACCAGGATGCGCAGGTCGACCTCGTTGCGGTCGACCGTCTTGATTGAGGCCTGGGCGAGGCTGTCGAACAGCTTGAGGTCCTTGTCGCGCACCTGCGCCAGCATGAACTGGCGGAACGGCCCGACGATCTTCGGGTAGGCGTCGCCCTCGCTGAGCTGGTTGTCGATGAGCGGCTTGAGGCCGGTCTGCCAGGAGCGGTCGAAGGTCGGCGCCATGACGTAGAAGGTCATGAACAGCGACAGCGAGATCAGGATGAGGTTCGCCGGCGTGGTTTGCAGGCCGAGCCCCGAGCGCAGGAACGAGAAGGCGATCGCGAAGCGGGTGAAGCTCGTCACCATGACGAGCAGGCCCGGCGCGATGGAAAGCACGGTGAGGATGCCGACGATCTGCACGATCCGGCCCGTCGCCGTGCCCCCCGCCGCCGGCACCAGCGCGTTGAGGTCTGTGGTTTGTGCGGCCCCTTGAGCGGCCCCTTGGGCCAGCGCCGCCGTGGCGGCCAGGGCGAGGACGAGCGTCGCGACGGCGGCGATGGAGAGCGTGCGCTTCATTGGACGACCAGGTTCTCGATCATGATCTCGCGCACCTTGCCCCCGGAGCGCGTCGTCGCGCGTTCGGTCAGGTCCTCGCGCAGGGCTTGCAGGCCCGACGCCCCCTGGATCTGCGCGGCCGACAGGGTCTTGAGGTAGGCGACGATGTCGTCGGCGACCTGCACGGCGAGGATGTCCGGCTTTTCCACCGCCTTCTTGGGGAAGACCATCGCGACCTGAAGCCTGATGCGCTGCTCGGCCGGCTCGGCGAGGTTGGTGACGATGGAGGGCAGCTCGCGCAGCTCGGTGTCGCCGCCATAGGCCGAGGGCTTCGCCGCCGCCTCGCTCGCGCCGACGGCGGGAACGCCCGGCGCGGTTGGGGCCGCCTTGCCGGCGATCAGCTTGCCCGTCAGCCCGCCGCCGGCCGCGGCGAGCACGGTGAGCGCCGCGACCGCGAGGACGCCGGTCGCCTTGCCCGGCGCCTTGCCGGCGGCCTGGCCCGGGGCCGCGGCGGGTTTGCTTGCCATTCGTCGGTCCCCGCTCAGAACGGCTTGACGGCGTCGTAGATCTGCTGGCCCCAGGCCGGCTGCTGCACCTCGCTCAAGCGCCCGCGGCCGCCATACGAAATGCGCGCTTCCGCGATCTTCTCGTAGCCGATGGTGTTGTCGCGCGAAATGTCGCGCGGACGCACGATGCCGGCGACGTAAACCTGCCGGATCTCGAAGTTGACGCGCACCTCCTGCGAGCCGCTGACCACGAGGTTGCCGTTGGGCAGCACCTCCGTGACCACCGCCGCGACGGAGGCCTGGATCTTTTCCGACCGGTCGATGGTGCCCTGGCCGTTGGCCGAGCTTTTCGAGGTGCTGTTGATCTGACCGGTGAGGGCGAGGCTGCCGAGGCTGACGTTGGGCGTGTTGCTGACCTCGGAGTCGAGCGAGCGGTCGGTGTTGTTGCCGAGCGTCGCCTTGTCGTTGATGGAGATGTTCACCGTGAGCACGTCGCCGCGCTTCATCGCGCGCGGGTCGCGGTAGAAGCTGGCGCCGTCCGTGTAGAGCGAGTTGAAGGCCGACGGCGGCGCTGGGTAGGCCGGCGCGGCGTGCGGCACCACGTTGGGGGTGAGGCCGGCGCCGACGGGGGTTAAAGTCGGCTCGCGGGAAATCTCCTGGGGGCGCGACGCGCAGGCGGCGAGCGCCGCGCACAGCGTCGTGGCGACGAGGAGCTTGGCCGCCGAGGAACTCTTGGCCGCCGAAGACATCTTGGCCGAGGGGGGACGCCTGGCCATCTCAGAGCTTCTTCTCGGCTGCCTGCGGCACGCCGGCGATCATGCCGGCGAGCTTGGCGGCGCGGTCGGGCACCAGTTCGTTGAAGATGGCGCCGGCCTGGCGCGGGGCGAGTTGGCCGAGCACGGCCGCCGCCATGTCGTCGTCGAGCGCGGCGATCTGCGTCGCCGCAACGTCCGGTCGCATCTTGCCGTAGATGCCGACGAGCTTCTCGCCGGCCCGGCGTTCGGCTTCGGCGCGCTTGTCCATCCAGGCGCGCAGCTCGGCGGTCTTGGCGTCGAGCTCGGCGACGCGGGCCTTGATGCGGGCTTCCAGCTCGTTGAGCCGCGCGGTCTGCCACGCCATGCGCGCGTCGCTCGCGGCGACCGCGATGCTGGCGCAGTAGCCCTTGACGTCACGTGCCGCGGCGGCCTCGTCGGCTCCCGCCGGCCGGCACGACGCGCCTGCGGTGGCGAGCGCGACGCCCGCCACCAACCGCCACTGACTCGACTGCCTTCGTGCGACCATGGGGCGACGATGCGGCGGCAAGCTTGCGTCGGGCTGGCAGTCCCGCCCTACTGCGTGACGAGGTCGGCCTGCAGCGCGCCCGCCGCCTTGATCGCCTGAAGGATGGCGATGATCCCCGACGGCTTGAGGCCGACCTGGTTCAGCCCGTTGACGAGCTTGCGCAGCGTGGTGCCGCCGACGATGCGCAACTGCCCGTCGGGCTCGCGCACGTCGACGTCGGTGCGCGGCAGCACCACCGTCTTGCCGTTGGACAACGGCGCCGGCTGCGAGGCGACCGGCGTTTCGGTGATGCGCACGGTGAGGCTGCCATGGGTCACCGCCACCGTGGAAATCTGCACGTCCTGGCCGATCACGATTGTGCCGGTGCGCGAATCGATGATGACGCGCGCCTCCGTGTCCGGCTCGACCATCAGCGTGCCGATCTCGGCGATGAAGCGCGTCGGCTCCATGCGGCCGGGCAGGGTGAGGGACACGGAGCGGAAGTCGCGCTCGTGCGCCGCACGCATGCCCCAGCGGCCCATGGAATAGCTGTTGATGGCGTCGGCGATGCGCACCGCCGTCGCGAAGTCCGGGTTCTTCAGGTCGAGGGTGAGCGGGCCGACGTCGCCGGGCCGATTGAGGTTCGGCAGCTCGATCGTCGCCCCGTTGGGGATGCGCCCGGCGGTCGGCACCCCTTGCGAGAACGACTCCGCCTCGCCGACCGTGTTGGAGCCGGACACGGCGAGGGCGCCCTGCGCCACGGCGTGGACGCGCCCGTCGGCACCCGACAGCGGCGTCATCACCAGCTGACCGCCGAGCAGCGAGGTGGCATCGCCCATCGACGACACGGTGACGTCGATGCGCGCGCCGCGGTTCATGAAGGGCGGCAGGTCGGCGGTGACGAGCACGGCGGCGACGTTGCGCGTGCGCAGGCTGACGTTGCGCACGTTGATGCCGAGGCGGTCCAGCATCGATTGGATCGACTGCTCGGTGAACGGCGCGTTGCGCAGCGTGTCGCCCGTACCCTGCAGGCCGATGACGAGCCCGTAGCCGACGAGCTGGTTGTCGCGCACGCCTTCGAGCTGCGTGATGTCCTTGATGCGCACGGCCGCGTCCGCCGCCGCGCCGGGCCACAGCAGCGCCAGCGCGAGGAAGGCGCGCCGCACCGGCTGGCCGCGCACCGTTTTACCCCGCACCGTTTTGCCCAGCACCGCCTTGCCTCGCACCGGCCTAGCCCGCCCCGACATGGATGCTGCCGTCGGCGGCGACCGTGCCACCGATCGTGATGCCGCTGTCGAGGTTGCGCACGGAGACCGCGTCGCCGACGCAGCCGGCCTGCAGCGCGGAGCCGTAGGTCGAGATGGTGAGGCCGTTCTCCTGGAACACCAGCCGGACGCGGGCGCCGATGGTGACGACCTTGGGCTCGCCCACCGCCGTCGTCGGGATCGTCTGGCCCGGCAGCAGGGTACGCCGGGCGACCTTGCCGAGCAGCATCGTCCGGTTGGACGCGTAGGCGGCGGTCGCGGCGGCGTCCGACACCTCCGCCTCCGTCAGCATGCCGTCGCGGATGATGTCGCCGGGGTAGATGGTGAGGGCTGGCACCGGCCGGCGCTCGGCCGCCGCCGCGAGGGGCGCCGTCGCGCAAAGCAGGACACCACCGAGAAGGCCGAGCCGCAACATCGTCGATCCTTGAAAGAATGCCGACGCGCGTCGGCCCATGCCACGCTGCCGGCGGGCGGGTGCTAGCGGATGCCCTTGGCGAGCGTTTCGCCCATCTGGTCGGCCGCCTGGATGACCTTGGAGTTCATCTCGTAGGCGCGCTGCGCCGAGATGAGGTCGGTGATTTCCTTGACCGGGTCGACGTTGGAGGATTCGAGGTAGTTCTGCGTCAGCGTGCCGAAGCCGGGGTCGCCGGGCGTGCCGACGGTGGGCGTGCCCGACGCCGCCGATTCCTTGAACAGGTTGCCGCCGAGCGCGGTGAGGCCGGCGTCGTTGGCGAAGGTGGCGATGGTGAGCTGGCCGATCTGCACCGGCGCGGTCTGCGTCGCGAGGGTCGCGTTGACGAGGCCGGACTGCCCGATGGTCACCGCCGTGGTGTTGGGCGGGATCACGATGGGCGGCGTCACCAGGCTGCCGTCGAGGGTGACGAGTTGCCCCTGCGCGTTGGTGTTGAAGGCACCGGCGCGGGTGTAGGAGATGTTGCCGGAGGCGTCCGTCACCTGGAACCAGCCGCGCCCGGTGATGCCGAGGTCGAACTGGTTGCCGGTCTGCGTCAGCGCGCCCTGGATCTGCAGGGTGCGGATCGCCGCCGTGCGCACGCCGAGGCCGAGCTGCGCGCCTTCGGGGATGCCGCCCTGGTTGCCGCGGTTCGACACGCCCTGGAGGCGCTGCGTTTCGTAGAGCAGGTCGGTGAACTCCGCCCGCGCGCGCTTGAAGCCCGTGGTGTTGATGTTGGCGATGTTGTTGGCGATCACCTCGACGTTGGTGTTCTGCGCGTTCATGCCGGTGGCGGCGATGGTGAGGGCTCGCATCGTCCGCGCCTCAGATCGGCATGCGGCTGATGTCCTGGAACGCCGCCACCGCCTTGTCGCGGACGGCGAGGCCGGTTTGCAGCGCTTCCTGCGCCTGCATCACCGCCTCCACCACCGACTGCGTCGTCGCGCTGCCCTGGATGCCGGCGATCGACATCTGTTCCGAGGTCTTCATCTTGGACACCGTGTCGCCCGTTAGGGACGCCAGCATGGACGAGAAGCTGTCGCCGGCTCCCGCCGCCGCGCCCTGCACCTTGGGGGTGGGGCTCGGGCCGAGCAGGGAGGAGAGCGTCGAGGTGACGAGCGGCAACGCGGCTATCATGACGATCCCTTGAGGAGGTCGATGGTCATCGAGATCAGGTCGCGCGATTGCTTCACGACCTGGAGGTTGGCCTCGTAGGCGCGGTTGGCTTCGCGCATGTCCGCCATCTCCAGGATAAGGTTAACGTTGGGCATCTTAACGAACCCTTTCTCGTCGGCTGCCGGATTGCCGGGATCGAGTTCGACGCTGAAGGGCGCGCGGTCCGTTCCGATGGCGGCGACGCGCACGGCGTTGGCGCCCGACGCCTCGTCGAGCGTGTTCTCGAAGGTGACGGTCTTGCGCCGATAAGGGTCGGCGCCCGGCGCGCTTCCCGTCGAGCGCGCGTTGGCGATGTTCTCCGAACCGACGCGCATCCGCGCCGAATTGGCGGCGAGGCCCGACCCGGCGGTGCGCATGGCGGCGAGCAGGGGGTCGATCATGAGCGGCTCATCCCTTCAGGCTGGCCATGAGCAGGGCGTGGAAGCTCTTGGTGATGTTGGTGGTCAGCGAGAATTCGCGGTTGATGTCGCCGGCCTTGATCATCTCGGACTCCACGCCGACGTCGTTGCCGTTCTCCGACACGTCGAGATTGTCGCTCGCGTCGCGCGCCGCGGCGGCGAAGCCGCCCGCGTCGGTCGGCTGGAGGTGGGCGTCCGCGGTGGAGGCCATGGTGAGCTGCGTTCGCGCCAGCACCTCCTTGAACGGCGCGATGTCCTTCGCCCGGTACCCGGGCGTGTTGGCGTTGGCGACGTTGGCGGCGACGACCGCCTGACGCGCGGCGAGCCAGGCGGTCTTCCGCGAGGCGAGGTCCTGGATGAAGATCGGGTCCATGGAACGGTCCCCTTGTTGACCGGGCGAGCTTGGCGACGCGAGCTTGCCCCAGGCTGTCGCATTCCGGCACAGGCGGGCAGGAAAAGCGGGCAAACCGACGCGGCCCGCGTATGATGGCGGCAGTTCCCACCCCGCGGACCCATGCTGCCCATCGCGCCCGAGCACTACAAGGAGATCCTCCTGTTCCTGGTGACGGCGGGGCTGATCGTGCCGCTGTTCCGCCGCCTGCGCATCAGCCCCGTGATCGGTTTCCTTTGTGCCGGCGCTGCGCTCGGGCCGCACGGGCTCGGCTCGCTGGCCTCGCGGGTCAAGGCGCTGTCGCTCGTCACGTTGGCCGACGTGCGCGGCATCGAGCCGATCGCCGAGTTCGGCGTGGTGTTCCTCCTCTTCACCATCGGGCTGGAACTGTCGTTCGAGCGCCTGACGCGCCTGCGCCGCCTGGTGTTTGGCCTCGGCGCCCTGCAGCTGTTCACCTGCGCCGTCGCCCTCGCCGGCCTCGCCCTCCTGCTCGGGCAGGCGGCCGGCGCCGCCCTGGTGCTCGGCGCCGGGCTCGCCCTGTCCTCGACGGCGGTCATCATCCCCGTGATGGTGGAGCGCGGACGGCTGCGCACGAATGCCGGGCGCACCGTGTTCTCCGTGCTGCTGTTCCAGGACCTGATGGTGGCGCCACTGCTGTTCCTCGTCACCATGCTGTCGATCCGCACCGGCGAGTTCTGGGTGGTGATCGCGGCGACGGCGGCGCCGGCGGTCTGCGGCCTCCTGCTCGTCGTCGGCGGCGGACGGCTGCTGATCCGCCCGCTGTTCCACCACGTCGCCGCCGCCGGCTCGACCGAGATCTTCATGGCCGCCTGCCTGCTGGTGGTGGTCGGCACCGCCGCGCTGACGGCGCTCTCCGGCCTGTCCATGGGGCTCGGCGCCTTCATCGCCGGACTGCTGCTCGCCGAAACCGAGTTCCGTCGCGAGATCGAGGTCACGATCGAGCCGTTCAAGGGCCTGCTGCTCGGCCTGTTCTTCGTGGCGGTCGGCGCCGGGCTGGACTTCACCCGCGTGGTGGAAAGGCCGCTCGCCACCATCGGCCTCGCCGCCGGCCTCATCCTGCTCAAGCTCGCGCTGACGCTGGCCGGCGCCCGCGCGATGCGCCTGCCCTGGCGCGTGGCGACGGAAGCGGCGCTGATGCTGGCGCCGGGCGGCGAGTTCGCCTTCGTGCTGGTCAAGGCGGCGATCGCCGGCCACCTCGTCGCGCCTGCACTCGGCGCCGACGTCGAGATCGCCGTGACCCTGTCGCTGTTCCTGGTGCCGGGCCTCGCCGCCCTGTCGGGGCGGCTCACCCCCAAGCTGCCGAGCGTCAACGCCCACCTCGCCGCCATGCCGCCGCCCTCGCCCGACGCCAAGCCGCGTGCGCTCCTCGTCGGCTACGGTCGCGTCGGCCAGCTCGTCGCCAGCATGCTGCGACGTCACCGCATCCCCTTCCTCGCGGTGGACGAGGACGTGGCGGTGGTGCGCGCCCACCGCCCACGCGGCACGGACATCGTGTGGGGCAGCGCCGGGCGCCTCGACTTCCTGGAGCGCTGTGGCCTCGCCACCGCGAGCGCCCTCATCATCACCCTCGACGACGCCGACGTCGCCGAGGACATCGTGCGCCAGGTGCGGGCACGGCGCCCAGACCTCACCATCGTCGCCCGCGCCCGCGATGCCGAGCGCGCGGCGCGGCTCTACAAGCTAGGCGCCAGCGACGCCGTGCCGGAAACGATAGAGGCCAGCCTCCAGCTGAGCGAGGCGGTGCTGGTCGACATGGGCGTGCCGATGGGCACGGTGATCGCCTCGATCCATGAGAAGCGCGACGAGTTCCGCCGCATCCTCCAGCCCGTCGCCGGCCGTGCCGAGGAGCGACGGGCGCAGCGCATGTCGCTCAAGGTCAAGGACATGCACCGGCGCGCGGAGGCGCAGCGGAGGAAAGCGCCCGAAGCATCCGACGTCAAGCCTGCCGACGCCAAGCTTGCCGATCCCAAGCTTGCCGATCCCAAGCCGGCGGACGCGGCAACCGCCATGCCGACACCCGCCGAAGCCGCCCTCGACGGGCGCCTCGGCACCCCCGTCGAGGGCTGACGCGTCAGGCCGCGAGCCGCCCCTTGAGGTGGTCGGCGACGCGCAGCGCATTGGCGACGATGGTCAGGGTCGGGTTCACCGCTCCGATGGAGGGAAAGAAGCTCGCGTCGGTGACGTAGAGGTTGTCGACCTCGTGGGCGCGGCAGTCGAGGTCGAGCACGGAGGTCGCCGGATCGGTCCCGAAGCGGCAGGTGCCGGCCTGGTGCGCCGTGCCGTTCAGCGGGATGCCCTTGCCGAGGTAAAGGCTGCGCTCCAGCATCGCGGGATGGGCACCGGCACCCTTCATCAACTGCTCAAGCTTGCGCTTCAACTCCTTGGCCGGCTTACCGTTCGTGTTGGTGACGTCGAGGAAGACGCGGCCTCCGTCGTAGCGGATGCGGTTCTCCGGCAACGGAATATCCTCCGTTTGCAGCCAGAAATCCATCGAGTGCTCGGCCATCTTCTCGAAAGGCATCTCCGGCAGGAAGTTCAGCCAGCCCGGCACCACCTCGCCGCGAATCTGCTCGCCGTGCGACGTGGCGCACATCTGGATGAGGCCGAGGGGGTAGTCGTGCTCGGGCGAGCCGAAGTAGTAGTCGCTCACCGCGAGCGTCTTCTGGAACACGGTGTGGTTCGGCTCCCTCATCAGCGCCATCAGCACGCTCATGCTGTGGCGCATGTAGTTGCGCCCGACGAGGTCGGAGCCGTTGGCGAGGCCGCGCGGGTGTCGGTCGCTCATCGAGCGCAGCAGCAGCAGGGCGGAGCTGAGCGCGCCGCAGGCCACAACCACGATGTCGGCGCTGTAGGTTTCGGGTTCTCCGTGGCGGGTGACGTGCACCGTCTTCACGGTGCGCCCGGCCGGGTCTGTTTCGAGGCGCTCGACGTAGGCGTTTGTCAGTAGGGTGAAGTTGCTGTGCAGCTTGCGCGTCGGGTCGACGCAGATCACCTGCGCGTCGGCCTTGGCGTTGAGCAGGCAGGGGAAGCCGTCGAAGGCGTCGCAGCGGATGCACGGGCTCGTCGGTTCGACGTTGCCATCCGTCTCGTCGAGCAGGATGCCGAGGGGCAGATGGAAGGGATGCACGCCCTCCTTGGCCCAGCCGTTGGAAAGTTCCTGGATGCGCGGCTCGTGCGTCACCGGAGGGTAGGCGTAGGGCGTCGACGACCACGGCTCGTTGGGATCCTCGCCGCGCCGCCCATGGACGTGGAACAGCCGTTCCGCCTCGCCGTAATAAGGCTCGAACACGTCGTAGCCGAGCGGCCAGGCGGGCGAGATGCCGTCATGGGTGCGCAGTGCGCCGAAGTCGCGTTCGCGCAACCGCAGCAGGGCGGCGCCGTACACCTTGGAGTTGCCGCCGACGTAGTAGTGCAGTCCCGGATGGAAGCTCGCGCCGTCATGGCCGTACCAGGTTTCCTTCGCCTGGTAGCGGCCGTCGACGAACACCGTCTTCGAGTCCCAGTTCTCCGTGCCGCGCGGCAGGTAATCGCCGCGCTCGATCATCAGGATGCGCTTGCCGGTCGGCGCGAGCTTCTGCGCCAGCGATGCGCCACCCGGTCCGCTGCCGATCACGATGAGGTCGTAATGCGTCGCGCTGCTCATCTTACGGTCCCGAATGAATGCGTCACTTGAAGCGGCCGGGCTGGCCGACCGTCGGCGTCGCGTCGAGCCCGGTCACGATCATGGTGCAGGGCTCGTCGCCGACCGTGCCGGACAGGTGCCCGCGGCGACCGTCGCGCTCGCGCGTTCCCTGGTCCTCGCCCATCATCAGCTCGCCCGGCCCCATCTCGACGCGGGTGCCGTCCATGGTTTCGACGAACCACCGCCCGGTCAGGACCGCGATCCATTGCGGCCGGGGATTCTCATGCCAGTCACCGACCCAGCCGACGGGCAGTACGGTAAAGGTCACGTGGGCTTCGCACGGCGCCATCTTGTCGTTCCACTGCGGCGCGACGCCGGGGCCGATCCCTTGCAGGGCGAAGGCGCCGACCTCGCAGGGCACCTGCCTGCTGACGCCGTCGGCATCGGTGTACACGTGCCAGTACGGGATGGTCGGCGTCGTTCCAGCGTCCGGCATGGCCCGGTTCCCTTGTTCCAAGTCGGCCTGAAGCGCCGTGAAGGCGCGACGACGAGGGGCAGCGCTGCGAGGTTCAGACCGCCGTCGTCCGGTTCTGCGTGATGAGGTGGTAGATCAGCAGGAGCACCACCGCCCCGATGATGCCGCTCAGTAGACCGACGCCCTCGCCATTGCCGGCCCAGCCCGCCTTTTCCGCGACGAAGTTGGCGATGAGCGAGCCGACGATGCCGAGAACGGTGGTGAGCACGAAGCCCGACGGCTCATTGGGGCCGGGGATGATGAAGCGCGCGATCAGCCCGGCAACGAAGCCGATCAGGATGACGTAAAGGTAGTGCATGGTCGGCTCCGTCCTGGGTGGCGCAGCGTGAACGCGGCGCTTCCGCAGCGGTTCAGGGCGCGCCGTGCGAAACGCCCTCGTGCGAACCGAATGTCACCGTGCCGATCCCGTTCAGTGCCGTCACCGTGCCGGCGACGTGGTGCCGGGCACCCTCCGCGACGAGGTCGACGATGCGCGTCGCGCCCGGCGGCAGGTGGAACCAGTTGTCGCGGGGTCGGGCGCCCTCGCAGCGGATGTGCAGGGACTGCGCGAGGCGCCGCGTCGACAGCGCCAGCCGCCAAACACCGTCGGCGGCGTGCTCGACGCGCGCCGCGAGCCCGAGGTCGTGACGGGCGTGGCCGCGTCCGAGCGGGAAGTGGAAGGCCTCCGCGATGAGCGCGCCACTCGTTTCGTCAACGAGGCGGGCGACGGTGACGTCGTGCGCCGGCGGGCCGAAGCGGAAGGCGTAGGTGGTGTCGAAGAAGCCGCCCCACACCGTCGTGGCGGCGAGCGCGACGGTGCGGCGCGGCGCCAGGGTGAGGTCGCTCGCCGCGTCCATCACGACCGTCTCGCCGTCGCGCAGGCAGAACAGCCGCAGGCGCACCGGGCGCGCCACGGCGGTCTCGTTGACGAGGCTGAGCTTCAGCCCGTTGAGGTTCTCGTCGGTGAGGATCACGGTGACCGGGCGGAAGGCGCGCTTGAGCGCGTGGTAGGCGGCCTTCGGAGCGTCGCGCGCGTCGATGACGCCCCAACCGGCGCCGTCGTGCAGGTCGCGGAGGAACCAGACCAGCGCGCCGCGGGTCGGCGAGCCTTCGCACCGCCACTCGGCGAAGGTCGCCTCCATCACTTCCGCGCTCGTCGCGCGGGCGACATGGAGGAAGCGCTCGCGGTCATCGCGTCGCAGTGCAGCCACGTCCACGCCGTAGAGCGCGGCGGCGTAATGGTTGCGGATGCCCTCGAAGGCCCAGCTTGCGGCGACGTCGTGCGGGTCGCGCAAGCCGTTGTCGGGGTGGACGATGGCCGGTGCGTCCGCTTCCAGGACGAAGGGGGCGACGTCGGGCACGTTGGCGAGGCCGAGGCTTTCCGCGCTGAAGCGCACGCCGGCGCGGCGCGCCTCCTCGATCGGCCGACGGTGGGCGCTGACGCCATAATAATGGCTGATGCCGCGGTCGGCGACGAAGGGAAGGTCGCCGCCCGACGGGGAGTGCGCGACGTAGGGCACGTCGGGCCGCAGCGCGGCCACCACCTCGGGCAGTAGCGTGTCGAAGAGGGCGTTGCTCCACAGCGCCGCCGGCATGCCGAGCATCGCCGCCTGCTGCGCCACCTCGCTGGCGCCGCACAGCACGGCAAGCGATGGCGACCCCTGCGTGCGGTCGAGGAACTGCCGCGCCTCCGCCTCCACCGAGGCGCGGAACGCCGGATCCCCGGCGGGGTAGTCGAAGTTCGCGAAGGCGAAGTCCTGCCACACCAGCAGGCCGAGCTCGTCGCACAGGCGGTGGAAGGCCTCGCCCTGGTACCCCATGGTGCCGCCGACCCGGATCATGTTCATGCCGGCGTCGCGCGCGAGGACGAGCAGCGGCGTCAGGGCGTCGCGCGTCGCCGGCAGGGCGACGACGTCGGCGCTGGTCCAGCACGCGCCGCGGCAGAACACCGGCTCGCCGTTGACGAGGAGGCCGAACCCGTGCCCGTCGGCATCGCGGTCGACGGCGAGCGTGCGGAAGCCGACCGCGCCGAGGTCGAGCGCGTCGGCACCGGCATAGACGGTGAGCGGGTGCAGCGCCGGCTCGCCGTGGGTGTGCGGCCACCACAGCGCCACCTCGGGAAGCTCTGCCTGCCCGCGCAGGCTGCCGTCATCCTGCTCGACCAGGGCGAAGTCGACGTCGCCGCAGCGTGCGGTGACCCATCCGGCGACGGGCGCGGACAGGCGCACGGTAAGGTCGAGGAGGCCGTCGCCGTCCTCGACGCGCGCCTCGATGCGGGTGCCGCACACGCGCTGCCAAGTCGCCGGCACCAGCGTCACGCCCCGTGTCGGCCCGACCGCGTGGACCGGCGGCCCCCAGCCGGGGATGTGGCCGAGCAGCAAGGTGCGGGCGAAGCGCAGCGCCGGCGGCTGGACGAGGCGCGGCCGCCAGCGCGCCCGCCCCTTGCGCCCCGCGAGCCACGCGTCGAGCGAGCGGAAGGCGATGGCGAGCCGGTGCGTGCCGGCAAGGGTCAGCACCACCTCGTGGCGAAGGAACATGTTGTCCGAGTGCAGGATCGGCGCGCCGTCGAGGAACACCTCGGCGACCGTGGCGAGGCCGTCGAGGCCGAGCACCGCGTCGCCCCGGCCGGTCAAGGTCGTGTCGTACCAGTGATCGAAGGCATCGAAGCCGACGGCGTCGTCCGGCGTCCAGCGCCCGGCGGCGGCAAGCGCCGCCGCGACGGTGCCCGGCACCAGCGCCGCCACCCACTCCGCTTCGACGTCCTCCGGCGCGGCGAAGGCTCCCGGCGCGGTCCGCGCGAGGCGCCACGGTGCGATGGCGACGTCGCTCACGAGGACGGGGCGGCGCCGCGCCGCCTAGATCGCGGCGAGCCCGTCGAAGATACGGGCGTAATGATCGACCAGCGGGTCAAGGCTCGTCTCGACACCCTCGAAGCGACGACGGGACACGGCGCGCGCCAGCTGGAATTGGAACGCCTTGGCGCCGGCCGACAAAGCCTTGCATGATTCGATGGAGGATTGAAGCCGCATCCAGCTCGCGCCCCGCCCGTGCAGCCAGGCGAGATGACTGCCGAGCAGCTCGAAGTTCATGCCGAGCTGGCGTGCGGTGTTGAAGGCGTATCGGTGGAGATAGGCGTTGGGTCGCGCGGCCGCCGCCTCGGCCTGGTCGCGCACCCGCGCGCGGAAGGCGGCGACGGGGTTGTCGGCCGGTCGCCGCTGGAGGTGGCGGCACAGGATGATCAGCGCCGCCGCCGCGTCGAGCGGCTTGCGCCGGTCGAACTTCACGAACTCCGCATAGGGGAACAGCGCCGCCGGGTCGTTGGTGCGCAGCACGGCCTCGTAGTCCTCGCCGGCGAGGGAGAAGAGGCCTGCCCCGTGGAAGTAGTCGAGTTCGCGGCGCGCCTCGTCGATGCGGTTCACCGCGACGGTGGTCTTGGTGTGCTCCAGCCGGTAGGACACGCCGCGCGTATCGGGCAGGTTGAAGCCGTCGACCTCCAGCAGCACCATGCGACCGCGGCGGGTCTGCTCGACGACATGGCCTTCCAGCGTATCGTAGAGCGCCAGCTCCGCCACCTCCAGGCCGAACTGCTCGTACAAGTCCTCCAGCGGGAACTTGGCGAAGGTGAAATGGTCGCCCTCGAAGTCCTGCGCCACGGTGAAGCCGAGCGCCGCGACGGGATCCTCGCCCAGCGCGTGGAGGATTTCGATCCATACATCGACGTAGCAGTTGGTTTCCGGCCAATCGCGCCCGCCGCCGTGGAGCGGGTGCGGCGCGTGGCACGCCGGCGACAGGGCGGGGAAGACGGAAACGGGCGCGCGCGCCAGCACGCTCAGCTCCACAGCGCGTCGCGCACGGGGCGCGGCCACGCCTCGACGTCGAGACCGTGATGACGGAACAGCGCGAGCGCGAGGCGCTCCATGCCGAAGCCGACGCAGGCGGTGTGGGCGGTCGCGCCGTCGGCCTGCTCGATACCCCAGCTCGCGCCGAAATGGTCCTGGTGGTAGTTGAAACTGATGCAGGCGGTCGGCTTCCTGCCCTCGTTGATGGGGATCAGCAGCTCGAACTTCAGCTCCTGGTCGCGCTGGCTGGCCTTCAGCATGCGCGCGGCGCGGCCGAAGAAGGGGTCGTTGGCGACCTCGATCTCGCAGGGCAGGCCGAGGGTGGCGACGAGGTGCGGCGCCTTTTCCATCCAGGACTGCCGGAAAGCCACGACCTGTTCGGGCGAGCCGATGCGCACGTACTCGCGCTGGCGGAACATCTGCATGCGGTCCATGTCGCGCGACGGCTCGTGGCGGAAGCAGAATGAATAAATGTCATAGGTGCCGCCCTGCGGGGCGAGGCGGCCGCGGCGCGCCACCACGGGGTACAGCGGATAACAGGCGGCCGGCACCAGGGCGACGTCGGTCGTCTTCTGGTCCTCCGTCCAGTCGAGGCCACCGTGCAGGCGCTCGACAAGTCGGGCGTGCTCACGGTCGCCGCCGCGGAACGAGTGCACCGTCCCGGCCATGTCGGGAAAGTTCTTGAGGTAGCCGGTGCGCTCGAAATCGCGCCGCGCCATGCCGGGGGGAAAGCGCAGCACCTCCGGCTTCCCCGACCGCCCGAGGTCGGTGATGAGGTCGGTGACGCGCTCGACGACGTCCTCGAAGGTGCCGCTGCGGCCGTACAGCCCGTCGACGCCCATGTCGAACAGCAGGCCACGGTCGAGGAGGTCGTCGCGAAAGCTGCCGCACACGATGCACATGGATGGTCTCGCTTCGACGCGTTGCGTCGCTGGATGAGAAAAGGGCGATAAGCCGCTCGAAGGCGGGGCAGCGCGACCAGCCTCACGCGACGAGGCTGGCGTCCAGTCGGTGCACGAGCAGCATGTTCGCCGTGTTGCCGAAGATGCGGTCGTTGTTGATCATCAGCTGCGCGGAAAGGATGTCGCGATACTGCCGGCCGATGGAGAACGGCGTGTCGTTCCTGAAACCGGCGATGCCGCAGACGATCATCGCCTTGTTGACGATCTCAACCGCCATCTGCGACGCCGTCACCTTGACGTTGTTCATCGCCACGGCGAAGCCCATCGCCGTCAGCTCGTCGCCCGACGCCTGCGCGCGGGCGAAGCGGTCGAGCCCGTCGCGCGTCACCGACTTCATCATCTGGAGCTGGCTCGCAGCCTCGGCGACCCGGATGGCGCCCGTCGGGACGTCGCCTGGCCGCTTGCGGGCGTCGGCGCGCACGAAGGCCTGTGCCCGGTGCACCGCGGAGAGCGCGATGCCGTACCACAGCGCCGCCCACAGCAGGTGGGAGGTCGCCAGCATGGAGCGCGCGGCGATCTCGGCGAAGGGGCGCGGCAGGATGTGGCTGGCCGGTCCCGCCGCTTGGAGCAGGAAGCCTTCCGAGCAGGTGCCGCGCATGCCGGTCGTGTCCCAGGCGCTGGTGCGCTGCAAGGTGCAGTGCTCCCGCATCACGGCGACGAGCACCTGGTCGGACGGCGGCGCGTCGGGGTGGCTGCGCGCGGAGGCGAGGATGGCGTCGGCCTCGGCGCCGTAGGAGATCACCGAGGCGTTCTTTTCCAGCCGGTAGCGGTCGCCGTCGCGCGTGACCGCGCACAGCGAGCTGCGCAGGTCTCCGCCGACGCCGACCTCCGACGTGGCGGAGGCGAGCAGCAGCTGCTCGTCGGCGACGCGGCGGAGAAAGGAGCGGTGCCAGTCGTTCGACCGGGCCTGGAGCGCCAGCGACGAGACCTGGATCTGGTGCATGGCGTAGACCATGCCCGCCGAGGAGCATTGCTGCCCGAGGAGCGAGCACACTTCCGCGACCTGGTCGAGGCCGGCGCCCTCGCCACCGAACTCGACCGGCAGCATGGCGCCGAGCAGGCGGCCGTGCTTCAACGCGGCGACGGCTTCGCGCGGGAAGCGCCCGAGCCGGTCGACCTCGACCGCGCAGGTGCCGGCGATGGCGGCGGCGCTGGCGCCGCGCTCGCGCATCGTTGCACCGGCGGCCACGTCGCCCGTCGTGATCCCCCTGGCTTCCGGCGAACCCATCACGCCACCTTGACGTCGAGGTCGTCGAGGCAGTGGGCGATGGCCTCGACGCTGCCGAAGCTGCGCCGGTTCAGCATGGTTTCGGGGAACTCGACGTCGAAGCGCTCCTCGATCGCCAGCATGAGCTGCACCGCGGCGAAAGAGGTGAGGCCGGCGGCGTAAAGGTCCTGGCTGTCGTTCAACGTCTCGACCGGGACCGGCAGGCGGCCGTGGTCTGCGATCAGGCTGCGGATGGTGTCGAGCATCGTGGATCGTCTCCGTCGACGCACAGGAAGCCAGTGACGCGACGCCGTTTCAAGTCCAAGTGCGCTCTCGGGCCCATTCACATCGAAACGCGGCTAGCGAAACGTGAACCCGACCCCGCGAAGTCGATCAATGCCGTTAAGCAAGGCTTGTGGCCAACGCCCCCGCCGTCGCGGGCAGGGCGAACCGGGCGGACGCGTCGTGACTTTTCCATGGCAGTTTGGCGGCAAGGCGGACGGGGTGCGGTGATGGCGAAGCAGTCGAAGGCGCAAAAGGAAACGATCGGGCGTGTGATGGGGGAGTTCAAGCGCGGCGAGCTGTCGATCGGCGCCAATGGTCCCGCCGTGACCAGCCCCAAGCAGGCGATCGCGGTGGCGCTGCGCGAGGCGGGCAGCACCGACACGCGGACGCCGGCCGAGAACCGCACGGCCCTGCGCCGGACCAAGCGGAGCGAGCGCCGGGCGAGCGAGGAACAGGCGGACGACGGTCGGCCGGGAGTGCGCTCCGGCGACGTCGCGCCGTCGGACCACGCGACGCACGCGTCGCTCTACGCCGAAGCCAGGCGCCGCGGCCTGCCCGGCCGCTCGACGATGCGCAAGGCGGACCTTGAAGCGGCACTGCGCTGACGGCTGCCTCACGGCGGTGCGGCGAGAACGAAGGCCGCGCCGTCCCACAAGCGAAACGGGCGCTTGCCGGCATGGCGCAGGTCGAAGCCAAACGTGTCCGCCCAGCCCCGCGCGTCGGCGGCGTCGGCCGCCTCGCCGCGATAGGACAGGTTGAGGATGACGAGGTTGCCGCCCGGCCGCAGCCGGCTGCGCAGCGCCGCGACGTGTCCGTGGGCGAGGCCGGCCTCAATTAGGTAGGGCATGCTGTCGACGGCGAGCACGAGGTCGAAGGGACCATTCGGCAGGTTGTCCGCTGCGCCGGCGGTGCGGGCGAAGCGCAGGTTCGGCGCGGCGTGGCGGCGCCCGGCCTCGGCGACCATGCCGGCCGAGACGTCGATGCCGACAACCGAGCGCAGATGCGGCGCCAGCGCAGCGGCGACGCGCCCGATACCGCAGCCGAGGTCGAGGGCGTCCCCCCTTGCGAACGCCTCCGCGCGCAGCCAGTCGACGATTTCCGCCGTCGCTTCCGCGAGCAGGCCGGGGTCGCCGAGCGAGTAGGCGGCGACGCTGACCTCGGGAGACAGGGCAACGGCCCGGTCGAACATGGCCGCGACCGCTGCGACGTCGGACGCGGCGGTATCGTCGGGGTGGCGATGGACGAGGCCGCTGTCGCGCAGCGTCGTGGCGAGCACGGCGAGGTTGTCGCGCTGCGCGGCGAACAGCACGGTGATGGGCGAGCCGGGGGGCAGCAGGGGTGCGATCGCATCCGCGGTCATCCCGTCGAGGACAAGGCGCGCCAGGGCCACGGCGGGGGAGATGCGGCCGGCGGCGTGAAGCGCGAGCGCGGGATGCGTCATCGCCGGGCAAGGCGGCGCGTGGCGTTGACCCGGTCGCGCGCGCCCCACGCGTACTTGTAGCTTTCGCCGCCGCGCAGGAAGTGGAACTCGCGCATGCCGTCGCGCAGCGCGCCCTCCATCAGCTCGCCGATCAGCAGCGTGCCGGGGCTGACGAAGGCGAACGCGTCGTCGATGCCGCTCATGTAAAGGAACAGCCGGTCCGGCGGCGCGCGCAGCGTGAGGAAGCCCGCCGCCGGACGGCCATCGATCAGCAGCAGCACGACGTCGAGGGCGCCGGCGGCGTGGAGCGGCGGGGCGGCGTCGGCGAGGAAGCGCCCGACGCGCGCATCAGCGCCGACGCCGGCCTCGCCGCGCCTGGCCCAGCGCCCCTGGTGCAGCGCGATGAGTGCGGCGAGCGCATCGGGCAGGGCGGCGGCGTCGGCCGTCGCCACGTGCCAGCAATGGTCGCGCGCGGCGCGGTTGCGGCTCAAGCGCAGCGTGCGGCGCATCTTCCAGGGGATGACGTCGTCGAGAGCTGCGCCGGGAGCGAGGGCGAGCGCGGGGCAGGGCTCGCCCGCGGTCGTTTCCGACGCCCAGCCGGGGGGCGCCGCCGCCTCGACGAGGGCCGCCCCGGGCGGCAGGTCGGGAAGCTCGCAAGCATCCGCGCCGCCGGCGTCGAGCACGGCGGCGAGCAGAAACGCCGCGGCGTCGGGCGGCGCCTCGGGGGCGAGAAGCGCGTCGTGGTAGTCGCTGAGCGAGACGCCGACGGGCAGCAGCCGCGCCGCGCCCCCCTCGTCGAGCAGATAGCAGGGCAGTACGCCGGCGAGGCGGCCATGAACGTGAAGGGTGGCGATCACGGGGCGCCCGGTGCCGAACTGCCGCCACCAGCCGAGGAGCCAGTGCGGCGACTGGAACGGCGTTCGCGCCGGCACGCGTCGCCACAGCGCGTCCCAGGCCGGCGCCAGCGCGTCGAGGCCGGCGTCATCCGTCACCACGCCCACGCAGCCCGCGCTCACGCAGCCCGCCGTCCCTGGCACAGGGCGTGGTAGCGCCGGAGATAGTCGGCGACCATGCGGGTGCGATCGAAACGGCGGCGCGCCACGGCGCGGCATGCTTCGGGGTCGATCGCGCCGACGCGGGCTAGCGCCGCCGCCATGCCGTCGGCATCGTCGACGAGGAAGCCGCTGATCCCGTCCTCGACGACCTCGGGCAGGGCGCCGGAGCGGAAGGCGACGACGGGCGTCCCGCAGGCGGCGGCCTCCATCGCGACGAGCGAACTCGTCTCGTTGGCGAGGCTCGGCACCAGCAGGCAGGTGGCGGCGGCGAGCAGCCGGCGCTTGGCGGCGAAGCCGAGCGGCCCGAGGAAGCGGCGCCGCGCGTCGAGCCGCGGCGCCACCGCCTCGGTGAAGTAGGCGCGGTGCGCCGGGTACGGGAAGACCTCGCCCCCCAGCAGCAGCGCCGTCCCCGTGGCGTGCGCCACGTCGAGCGCGACGTGCTGGCCCTTCTCGTGGCACACCCGCCCGAGGTGGAGCACGAAGCCGCGCTTGGCGAAGCGCCGGGCGGCGAGTTCCTCCACCGGCACGCCGTTGCCGATGTAGGGCATCAGGCGCGGGTCGGGCGTGCAGGCGCGTTGCTGCGCGGCGGACACGCAGTGCAGCCAATCGCCGGGGCAGGTGGCGAGCGGCGGATACCACTCCGGCGGCAGGTGCAGGGTGACGAGCCGGCCCGGCCCCGCGCCGCCGTGCGGGGCGGCAGGTGGCAGCGTCGCGGCGAAGTCGAGCCCATGGGCGTGGACGAGGTCGACGCGCTCGCGCGCCAGCACCGCCGCCGCGGCGGTGCGCGTCGCCGCCTCGGCCGCGC
>CAXTFM010000048.1:0-22059 GCA_964243435.1 uncultured Beijerinckiaceae bacterium | reverse complement strand
TACGGCATGATGGTGGTGTTCACGCTGACCTATGTGACGGTGATCCTGCACATGTCGCGTACGCTGGCGCTCACGGCGGTCCTGGTCGGCGCCGCCTTCAACGCCGTCACGATCCTGCTCGCCGGGGCGTTGTCGGACCGGTTTGGACGGCGGCCGGTCTACGCGCTCGGCACGCTTGGTGCCGCGATCTTCGCCTTCGCCTATTACCCGGCGATGGACACCAAGGTGCCGGCGGTCATCATCGCGAGCGCCACGGTCGGCCTCATCCTGCATGCGGTCATGTACGGGCCGCAGGCCGCCTTCATCACGGAGCAGTTCGCGACGCCGGTGCGCTACACCGGCGCATCGCTCGCCTACACCTTCGCCGGGGTGATCGGCGGCGGCTTCGCGCCGTTGATCATCGTGTCGCTGTTCAGCGCCTATCATTCCACTACGCCGATCTCGCTCTACGTGGAGGCGGCACTCGCGGTGACGGCCGTTTGCCTGCTTGTCGCGAAGGAGACAGCGAACCGTCCGCTCAAGGAATAGGGCGAAGCGCGAGATGCACGGACGCGGGCACACGGTGCGGGCGCAACGGGTCGCGACGCGAACCTGCCGCACCTCCGTTGCCATCGTCGAGGAACGCGGCTGCCGCCCGGCACGACCTGTCGCCTTCGGCGCTCGGCCACCCGATTCGCAGACCGGAGGCGCGCCTCGGCGCCGTCGGGCTGCTCCATCGTGCCACTTCTTCGGACGGGAATACACGTGCGTCCCCGGTGTGGCGCTTCGCTTCCATGATCTCGCGCGAGGCGCGGTCGCTTCGTAGAGCGGCGTCGTGGTGTTTCCCGGCGCGACCGCGTTGAACGATGCGCCTGCCGCGGCATGCCATTATTCCCGCCGCGACGGCCTGGATCGTGAAGGACGCGTCCTTCAGGTTGAGGTCGACGACGTCGTCGAAGGTCGCTTCGTTGGTTGCCCCGAACGGCGTCGGAACGTAGATGTCGGCCGAGTTGACCAGCACGTCGATCGCGCCGATCAACCGCGTGACCTACGCGACCGCGGCGGCCCGGCCGCCTTCGGCGGCGATCCCGTCAACCGCGGTTTGCGCCTTGGCAAGGCTGGAGCCCGAGGTTACGGCGACCGCGGCCCCTCGCGCGCGAAAAGCTCCGCGGTGGCCCTGCCGATCCTCGAGCTGCCGCCGGTGACCAGCGCCGTCTTCCGCCGAGCCGCACGTCGTTCTCCTGTTTCTCGGACGCTACGGGCCTCGACGCATCCCGGTCAGCCCTGGGCCGCCGGTATGGCGACGGCGATATCGAGCCAGCCCCGGCGATCGATCGTGACGCGGTCGCCGGGACCGGCGATCACCGTCGTGGCTTCCGCTTCGAAGATCCCGGGGCCGACATAGGCCCGTCCAGGCGCGAGTTCCTCGAGGCGGTAAACAGGCACGTCCCGCCAACCGGCGAAATAGGCGCGCCGCGACGTGGCCGCTGGCCTGCCGTCCATGTCCTCGCGGTCGGCGAAGATGGCGCGGGCTGCGGGAGCCCCGGTCGCGGCCACGCGGGCGTTGACGAACACCACCTCCTGCTCGCGCGAGGCGTAGGTATAAAGATCCTCGTGGCGCCGATGGAACTGCTCCTCGACCCGGCGCACGAGGCCGGGCGCGTCCCATTCGACGGCGTCGAGCGGCACGTTCACCTCGAACACCTGTTCGCCGTAGCGCATCTCGGCTGCACGCTCGATCCGGATCGGCCCGTCGAACCAGTCGCGCAGCCGCTGCGAGGCCGAACGCTCGAGGTCCGCGAAGACCGTGCGCAGCCGCTCGTCGGTGAGCGCGTGCGCGTCGCCGACATGGGTCCTGCTGGCCTCGTAGCGCAGGTCGCTGGCCAGCATGCCCCAGGCGGACAGGACGGAGGCGACGGTGGGCACGATGACGCGCGGGATCTCGAGCTCGCGCGCGATTTCGGCCGCGTGCATCCCCGCCGCGCCGCCGAAGGAGAGCAGGGCGAAGCGGCGCGGATCGACGCCGCGCCGCAGCGTCATCAGCCGTATGCCGTCCGCCATGCGCAGGTTGATGAGCTGCCGGATACCGACGGCCGTGGCGTCGTGGGAGAGGCCGAGCCGGTCGGCGACCGAGCCGATCGCGCGCGCGGCGGCGGCACCGTCGAGCCTCTTGCGCCCGCCCATGAACCCATCGGCGTCGAGGTAGCCGAGCAGGAGGTTGGCGTCGGTGACCGCCGGCACGGTGCCGCCGTTGCCGTAGCAGGCCGGGCCGGGCACTGCGCCGGCGCTCTCGGGCCCGACGTGGAACGTGCCGCCCGCGCCGACGCCGGCGAGGGAGCCGCCGCCCGCCGCGATCGAGGCGATGTCGAGCGAGCGCAGCGCGATCCGTTCGCCGGCGATCCCCCGCTCGGACGAGAGCACGGCGTCGCCATCGACGATCAGCGAGATGTCGGTGGAGGTGCCGCCTACGTCGAACGGGATCAGGTTGGGGATGCCCAGCATCTCCGCACAGCGCCGCGCCCCGGCCACGCCGCCAGCCGGACCGGACAGGACGGTCGCGGCGGCGAGCCGGCCGGCCTCCTCCACCGGCGCCATGCCGCCGTGGGACAGGACGATGAAAAGGCCGCCGGCGAAGCCGTTCTCGCGCAGCCGATCCTCCAGCCGCAGCAGGTAGCCCCGGACGACCGGGCCGACGTAGGCGTTCACCACCGTCGTCGAGGTCCGCTCGTATTCCTTGATCTGCGGCAGCACGTCGCTCGAACGGGACAGGTAGACGCCGGGCAGCTCGCGGGCGATGCGCTCGGCCGTGAGGAGCTCGTGGACGGGGTTGCGATAGCCGTGGAGGTAGCAGATCGCCACGGAGGCCACCTCGGCGTCGCGGATCGCCGCGATCGCCGTTGCGAGCGAGCGCTTGTCGAGCTCGGTCGCGACCGTGCCGTCCGCGCGCAGCCGCTCGCGCACGCCGAAGCGGAGGTGACGCGGCACCAGGGGATCGAGTGGCGGCATCCGCAGGTCGTAGCGCTCCGGCTTGAGGCCTTCCCGCATTTCCAGGATGTCGCGGTGGCCCTCCGTCGTGAGCAGTGCCACCTTGGCGCCCTTGCGCTCGAGCAGCGCGTTGGTCGCGACCGTCGTGCCGTGTACGATCTGCCTCGTGCGGCCGAGCAGTTCCGCCATCGACAGGCCGTGGTGCCCGGCAAGGTCTTCCAGGCCGTTGATGATGCCGATCGACTGGTCTGCCGGCGTCGACGGCGACTTGGCGACCAACGTCCTGCCGTCCCCGTCGAGCGACACGAGGTCGGTGAAGGTACCCCCGACGTCGATGCCGATCCTGAACTCAGTCATCGGCTCGGCCCCCGTCACCGCTGACGTACCCCTGTACGACATCGCGCGCGCGTGCGGCCCGGTCACGCTGCTCCGGCGGTCCCCAGCCGCCCCCGCCGCCCGAGCGGACCTCGAACACGTCGCCGGGCCGGACGTCGATGCCGACCTCCTTGGTGCCGAGGATGCGGGGCACGCGACCCTCTGACAGCAGCACGTAGGCGTGCGGGGGCGCGTCATGCCCACCGAGAATGCCGCAGGCGCCATAGCGCACGCCGTCGCCGGCCGTGTTGGCGAGCGCCGGCTCGTCCGTCTCGACCACCAGGTCGAGGGCGGCGCCGAGCCCGCCGCGGTGCCGGCCCTCGCCGCCCGACCCCGGCAGGAACTCGTGCCGGCGGAAGTGGAGGGGGAAGCGTGCCTCCGCGAATTCCACGCTGCCGAACTTCAGCCCGCCCACCGTGTGCCACTCGCCCGCGGTGGACCAGCCGTCGCCGTTGCGCGAGGCGCCACCGCCCGGCCGGGCGTGGAACATGTGCCAGATGAAGGCGCGGCCGTTGCGCGGGTCGCGCCCTTGGATCGCGATGCGGAAGCGGCGTCCCCAGCCGGCCATCACCCGGTCCGGGCAGGCGCCCGCCATCGCCTTGACGATCGCCTCCACGATCTGGTCGGAGGGGTGGCTCGTGCACATGGTCACGGGGCGGCCGGGCTCCGCCCACACGATCGTGCCTTCCCGTGCTGTCACCGTCAGCGGGCGGAAGGCGCCGGCGTTCTTCGGGATGTCGGGGTCGAGGAGGTAGGCGATCGCCATGGCGCAGGCCGATTGCATGTTGGCGTGCGAGGAGTTGACGAAGCTGGTCGTTTGCGGGTCGGAGGCGGACAGGTCCACCTCCACGTTGCTGTCGCGCACCGTCACGCGGGCATGGATGCGGATGTCCCTGCGCCCGCGGCCGTCGTCGTCGAGGAAGGCTTCGCCCTCGTAGGTGCCATCGGTCCAGGTCGAGATCACGGCTCGGCTGCGCGCCTCGGCCGCGTCGAAGAGCTGCTCCACCGCCCTCGCCACCGTGGGGCCGCCGAACTCGGCGAACAGCTTGCCCATGCGGCGCGCCCCCAGGGTCGCCGCACCGACCATGGCGGCCAGGTCGCCGCGGAAGTCGCGGCCGTTGCGGGTGTTGAGGGCGAGCAGGTCGACGAGGTCGTCGCGCGGCCGGCCGGCATCGTGGAGCCGGATCGGCGGCACCCGCAGCCCTTCCGTCCAGATGTCGCGGGCATCGGGGTTGTAGGCGCCGTGGGTCGAGCCGCCAATGTCGCTCTGGTGCGCGCGCACCACCGTCCAGAACAGGCGCGTTCCTTCGGCGAACACGGGCACGAAGGCGGTGAGGTCGGGAAGGTGCGAGCCGCCGTGGTAGGGATCGTTGAGCAGAAAGACGTCGCCGGGCACGACGTCGCGGAAGCGCTCCTCCACGGCCCTGGTGGCCCAGGGCAGCGCGCCGACGTGGACGGGGATGTGATCGGCCTGCGCGACGAGGCGCCCGCCGGTGTCGGTGATCGCGATGGAAAAGTCGCGGCTGGAGTTCAGGATCTGCGAATATGACGTCCGCAGCATGGCTTCGCCCATCTCGACCACGATGGACGACAGGCGGTGCTCGACCACCGAGCGGGTGATCGGGTCGACGAGGGTCGGCGGGGCGCCGGGCTGCCCGGTTTCAGGTTTCATCGCTTCAGGCTACCGCGGACGCTTGGAGGGCACTGGCGATCCCGGACAGGATCTGGTCGAGGTCGTCATCCATCATCGGCGTCGAGAGCGCCATGAGGCCGTCGCCGGAAATGATGATCCCTTCGTTCAGCAGGGCCCGGGAGAAGGCGGCGACGCGACGCGTCTCCGCTTCGTTCATGTGGGCCGAGCGGTAATCCCGGGCCGGGCGGCCCGAGAAGTGGACCTTGACGAGCGACCCGAGCCCGACGGCGCCGCCCGGGACGGCCAGTTCCGCAAAGATCGCGTTCACGCCCGCGCGAATCTTTTCACCCATGGCGTCGAGGCGGGCGAAGGCCGGTTCGTCGAGCAGCGCCATGGCGGCGATGCCGGCGCGCATCGTCACTGGGGTGGCGGAGAAGGTGCCGCCGCCGGGAAGTGCGGGTTTGCATGGGGTCGACCAGCACTCAGGCAAGTTCGGGGCCGTGCGCCCGTATCAGGCCGACCGCCCCATCGACGTCGTTGAAGGGCAGCACCACCACGTCGTTGAGCACGCCCTGTGGCGTCCCCCTGGCGTAGTCGACGACGGGCGGGGGCCCTTGCCGCCACTGCTCGGGCGCCGTTTCGAGGCTGAGCTCGGCGTAGTCGCAGGGTCCATGGAAGGCGCCCTCGCATTTCGCGATCTTGGGCCGTCCGGTGAAGGCGCGCGCCGCCGTCAGGGCATTCATGACCGCCTCCGTGCCGGAATTGCTGAGCCGGACCCGCTCGATCGAGGCCACCCGCCCGCAAAGGATTTCCGCCAAGTCGATCTCCGAGTCGGTCGGCATGCCGAACGCCGTGCCGAGCCTGGTCTGCCCGGAGGCCGCCTCGACGAGCGCGGGATGGGTGTGCCCGTGGATCAGGGATGCGTCGTTGTTGCAATCGATGCGGGGCACGTCGTCGATGTCCCACACGCGACAGCCCTCGCCGCGGGCGGCGTAGAGCGGATACGGCTTCTGACAACTGGTCGTCCGCGTGTTGCCGCCCGGCAGGCTCGCCTTGGCGCGGTCGCTCAGCGCGTACGAGCGGGAGCCGGGGTCTGGACTCGTTCATCGCCTTGATCCTTCCCTTTTCATCGGCCGAGGTAGGCTTCGCGGACCCGTTCGTCGCGCGACAGCTCCGCGGCCGAACCCTCAAGGGCCGCGCACCCGGTTTCGAGCAGTAGCCCCGGTCCGCGACGGACGGGGCCGGCACGGCGTTCTGCTCGACGATGAGGATGGTGAGCCCGCTTTCGCTGATGCGCCGACGCGCTCGTAAACTTCTTCCGCTAACCGGGGCGCGAGGCCGAGCGACGGCTCGTCGAGCAGCAGCAGTCTGGGACGCGCCATCAGGGCGCGGCCGATCGACAGCATCTGCTGCTCGCCCCCGACAGCGACCACCCGAGCTGGCGGCGGCATTCCTTCAGGCGGGGAAACAGGTCGTATGCCGTGGCGTGTCCGCCCGCGCAGCGTCCACCGGGACGCCGCCACGCGGCGGTCGCGACGTCGAGGTTCTCTTCCACCGTCAGGCCGCGGAAGATCCTGCGGCCCCCCGGCGCGTGCGATCCCCATGCGGACGCGCCGCTCGCAGGACGCTCCGTCGAGCGAGGCGTCGTCGGCAAGCGCGACAGTGCTTCACCATGTCAGGAACGGTCCTCCTCGCAGAGTGCGTGCGGAATGCGGCCCGCATGCACGTGCTCCCGGACCTGCCGGTGCAGGATGTCAGCGATCGCCTTGCAGCCCAGGTTCATGGACTTGCGCGCGGGATAGCGAAGGACGGCTCTTCGCCTCATGAAAGGGTCGACGATCTTGGACGTCGCGACAAGGCCTGCCTCCACCTCGCGTTGGACGAGGTGGGGCGAGATGATGCTGAAGTGCCCCGGGAGCTGCACCAAGTCCTTGATCGCCTGCAACGAGTCGAGCTCGGAGGCGATGGTGAGGCGGAGGCCGGCGGTCGCGAAAACATGCTCGACCCAGGATCGCCAGCGGTTCGGCGTCGCCGCGGCGATGAGCGACAGCCGTGACGCGTCCTTCAGCGTGCAGGTCGGCTGCGCGAGGCACGGCTCGCCCGCGGCACCGGCGAGCACGAAATCGGTCGACATCAGGAACTCGTCGTCGGCGCGGTGCTCGTCGTGGCGCGCATAAAGGATACCGAGGTCGGCGTCCCCGGTGGCGAGCGCCTGGTCGATGTGGTCCGACAAGCCCTCGCGCACGAAGATGTCCAGCCGTGGATGCCGGACGGCGATCTCGCGGAGGAGCGGCGTCAGCACGTGACCGCTGAGCGACTGGGCGATGCCGAGGCGGATGCGCCCGACGACGTCGCCGCGGGCGGCCAGGATGTCGTCCGACAGCCGCTCCGCCTCGCGCACGAGGGCGCGGATGCGCGGAAGAAACGTTTCGGCGACGGTGGTGGGCACGACGCCTCGGCCGGTGCGATGCAGGAGCCGATAGCCGTAGAACTGCTCCAGTTCCTTGACGTGGCGGCTCAGCGCGGATTGCGCGACGCCCAACGCGGCCGCTGCGGCGGCGAAACCGCCGCGGTCGGCGACTTCCAACAGGTAGCGCCACTTCTGAATGCTGTTGGGCATGCGTGCGATATCTCATTCCGAGATAGCTGATAGCGCGCTTGGGGATGGCCACGAACAGGCGCGCAGGACATTTCAGCTATGGAGCGAGACAATGAAACTTTGCAAGTCAAACGTGTAACTCGCGACGCTTTGGTTACTGTTGCGCGCGCCATGAAGCACAACAACAGCATTGTTTGGAAAGGCGTTAGCCGATGAGTGCCATCGATCGCAGCATAGGCGCCAGATTGCGTGAACGACGCGAAACGCTTCACATCAGCTTAGGTGACGTCGCCCGTCTGCTCGGCGTCACAGCCGACGAGGTCCAACGGATGGAGGACGGTGCACGGCGCGCATCGGCACCTCAACTCTTCGCGCTCTGCGCCATGCTGAACGTCAGGCCGGCCGCGCTCTATGGAAACGTCATGCCATCCGGCGAAGACGCTGGCGCATTCCGATCGCCACAGAACTCTTGCTGATCGACCTCGGCCCAGTTCCCTTTCGCGAACACCGTGGAACGATGGAAACCGCCAGCCAAGCGGCTTCCAACAAAGCTCCCGCGGCATGCTCGTCGCCCGTGCCGGCAGCCAGCTCCGCACGCTGAAGGTCCTAGCCTTGCTAGCCATGTCCTCAATATGGGCGCGAACTCGGCCGGTACCGGCATTCGTCGTCAAGACCTTCCGGAAGAGCCATCCCTGCGTGGAGATCGGCATGGTCGAGCGAGTTCGCCGGCGCAAGGGACCACCTTTCCCCACGCATCCCACGGAAGCGGGTCGGAACCGAAGTCCGGGTTGACGGCAGGCAGTACCATGGTAGCGACGGCGGAGGCGCCGAGGGAAACACATGTCGGCTTTTGCAGGTACATTGGGAACCGTCGCGTCCGACCGTGTCGCGCTGGAGAACAGTGGCTTTAACCGCATCGCCTGGCGCTTCCTGCCCATCCTCGTGATCGCTTTTCTGCTGAACTTCATCGACCGGACGAACGTCAGCGTCGCCGCGCTCACGATGAACCGAGCGCTGGGTCTCACCGGCTCGCAGTTCGGCTTCGGGTCCGGCTTGTTCTTCGTCGGCTATTGCTTGTTCGATGTGCCAAGCAACCTCATGCTGTACCGCTTCGGCGCGCGGCGTTGGCTCGCGCGCATCATGGTCACCTGGGGCGTTGCCTCGGCGGCCACCGCCTTCGTGGTCGGCCCGAACAGCTTCTACGTCGTGCGTTTCCTTGTCGGCGTCGCCGAGGCCGGTTTTTTCCCGGGCGTCGCCTTCTACCTTTCGGCCTGGTTCCCGAGAGAGTACCGCGCCAAGGTCCTGACCTGGTTTCTGATCGCGATCCCGGGCTCTTCTCTGATCGGTGGCCCCCTCTCGGGTTTCCTGTTGACGCTGGACGGATCGGCAGGGATGGCCGGCTGGCGGTGGCTTCTGATCGTCGAAGCGCTGCCGGCGATCGTCGTAGGGCTGCTGCTGCTCCGCATCCTGGCTGACAGCCCTCGCGACGCGCGGTGGTTGCCCCAGGCGGAACGCGAGGCCGTCGTTCAAAGGCTCGAAATCGAGGCGCGGGATCAGGCGGTCCACAGCATCGCCGCCCTGGCGCCCGCCTTAAGGGACGTGCGCGTCCTGATGCTCGGACTGGTGTTCATGACGCTGTCCATCGCCTCGTTCGGCATCCAGCTTTGGCTGCCCCTGATCATCCGTCACCAGCAAGGGCAGCTTTCCGATCTTTCCGTGGGGGTCATCAGCGCCATACCGTTCCTGTTCGCGACGGTTGCCATGCTGCTGTGGACGACTTTGGGCGGCCGCCGAGGCAGTCCGGCGGCCAACGTCGCGTGCACGTGCGTCGTGGCGGCGGTCGGCTGCGCGGCGGCCCTGCTGTCAACCTCCTTTGCCGTGTCGCTCGCTGGCGTGACGATCGCCCTTGTCGGCATCAACGCGTCGCGAGGCTTCTTTTGGGCCATGCCCTCGCAGTTCCTGACGGGCATCGCCGGAGCGGGTGGCATCGCGTTCATCAACATGATCGGCACCACGGGCGGCTTCATCGGGCCTTCGATCATGGGTTGGCTGAAGGACGTCACCGGTTCGTTCGAGGCCGGGTTGGCGTGCATGGGCACCTCGCTGCTCGCCGCCGCAGCCCTTGCCGGCTTGGCAGGTGCTCGCATCCGCCGTTTCGGCCGGCTCGGATCATTGTAAGGAGAATCGTCCATGGGTAGCGCACGGCTTCGGGCAGCGGAATGCCGGCCTTTCTTCGACGCCGTCGTCGAGAAGGCGACCGAGATGGGCGCACCGGTCGCGATGGCCGTGGTCGATGCCGGAGGACACCTGATCGCTTTGGAGCGGATGGATGAGGCCGGCTTCATCACGCCCGAAATCGCGATCGGCAAGGCGTTCACGATGGCCGCCTTCCGGTCCATGAGCCCGCGGTTCGGCGATGGGCAGGTGATCCAGCAATGGTTCAAGAGCCGCAATCCGCAGATGCTCGTCAACGCGTCCACGTTCACGAACGGCAAGATCGTGGCGTCCGGCGGCTGCGCGCCGATCTTCAAAGGTGACGAGATGGTCGGGGCCTTCGGCGTCAGCGGCGCGACGAGTGATCAGGATGAGGTGATCGCACGATACGCTCGGGAAAAGGTCAAATGGGCCAACACAGCAGAGCACGACACGACGCCGGAATCCGTGAAGCAGCATATCAACGACATCTACGCCACGGTCGGGCTTGCGGATCGCAAGATCTAGCCTGACGCGCCGGGAGTGGGATGATGACGAGAATCGGCGGCGCCAGAATCGCGCTGTTCGCGCGTACACCCGCTTGAGCATTCCGCTTGAATATCTGGTCGCCCCCGACGATGCCGCGTTCGCGGCGGCGACGCCGGTGGTGCGCAAACCCGTTGCTCCGGCCGACCCGTTCTCGTGCTGGACCGGCGCGAACGACGGCCTCGCCTCCTCTACCTATCGCGCGGACGACCTGAAGCACGCCGTGACCATGGACGTGAAAGCGACTGGACGCGGTTCGACGCCGGCCAAGCAGGTCGACGGGACGCTCGCGCGCTGTCGGCGAAACGTTGCCTCGACCAACGCCCGGCCGGACCGCGGGCCAAGTTCCGGAGATGACCTTCGCGTCGGCCAAGGTCATGCCATCGGGCAAGGGCAAGGCGAAGGTCACCGGCGATCCGACGATCCACGGCGCGACGAAGCCGACCACGCTGGAGGTGACGTTTGTCGGCGCCGGCGCGATTTCATCGAACGACAAGTACACGGTCGGTTTCGACGCCGAGGGCGACATCAAGCGCTCCGACTTCGGCGTGTAGACCTACGTCCCGCTGGTCGGCGAAACGCCGCACCCGTCGATCGCCGGCGCATTCGAGCGGCGGTAGCCTGACGACGCCATGCGCAGCCAACGGCCTCCCCATGTAAGTGCGGTCAGCGCCGCATCCGTCGTGCGAGGGTTCTGCGTTCCGTACCATCGAGCGATGGTCATGCTCGCGCCGCGTCGCAGCGGCGGCATAAGTAGCGCGTTCCGGTCGGCGGCCGGCGCGCTTCGTCGGCGAGGAGACCTGCCTTGGTCAAGTTCACGATTCTGCTGAAACGTAAGCCGACGCTGACCCATGACGAGTTCGTCGCCTATCACAGGGCGATGCACGCGCCGTTGTTCATGTCGATCCCGGTCGTTCGCGAAACGGTCCGCCGCTACGTCCAGCAACACGCGATGCCGGTCGAACTGCCCGGCCTGCCGCCTGTCAGGTACGACGGCATCACCGAACTCTGGTTCGACGATGTCGACGCGCTTGCGCGCTGTTTTTCGGACGCCGAGTACATGGCGAAAGTCCGGCCCGACGAGGGTGCCTTTCTCGATCTTCACGGCTGCGACTTCATCGTGTCGGAAGAAACCGTCGTCGACGGGTAGGGCGATGGTGGATCCGTGTCTTTGAAGCACCACCATCCAGCTGCCGCGTCGCCATGACTTCTCGCTTGGATCGTCGAAAGCCGTTTCGTCCATCGGGTCGGTCGTGCTTCTCCCTCGCCAACGTGTCAGCGCCTCGCGCTACATCGTCGACGTCCGCCCTGAATCAACAAATGACCGGCGCAATCGGCACGAAAACGCGGTCTTGAACCGGACCGTCATCCGATCAGGTGAAGCGGTGGCAACCGCCTGATCCGGCTCGTTGCCGGGAGCGGGGTGCCTGACAGCTGTCGGAGCCACGGGATGTTGCGACGTCGTCCGTGGCAGCCGACGTCACGTGCATTGCCCGGCGGGCTCTGCGTATCCGATCGAGCCGCCAAGCCGACCTGGCCTCCTTGCCGCTGGGGGGGGGGAAGGCGCTAGACGGCGCTGACCTGACCCTCGCCGGCTTCGATCGCTTGGCCGTCGCGCCGGCGCACCAGGAAGGCCAGCACGGGGAAGATGGTGACGCCGGCAACGAGGACGCAACCGGCGAGGAACAGCATGGGCGCCTGCACGCTTCCCGTACGGTCGTGGATCAGCGGGACCACGTTCTGCGCGGCGAAGCCGCCGAGGTTGCCGACCGAGTTGATCATCGCCAGCCCCGCCGCGGCCGAGGCGCCGGTCAGGAAGCTCGAGGGAAGCGACCAGAACACCGGCTGCGCCGAGAACACCCCGGCGGCGGCGACGCAGATGCACGCGAACTTCACGCCGTTGCCGGGCAGGTAAACGCTGCCAACGAGGCAGACTACCGCCAGCAGCGCCGGCCCGGCGATGAAGGCGGTGACGTGGCCGGTGCGGGCGGCGAGCCTGGGAACGCCCCACAGCGCCGCGGCGACGAGGACCCAGGGGATGACGTTGATCAGACCGTTGGCGGTGTTCGACACGCCGAAGCCCTTCACGATGGTCGGCAGCCAGTAGCTGATCCCGTAGGCGCCGAGCGGCAGGCACACGTACCACAGCGCAAGGACCACGACGCGCCCGTCGAGCAGCGCGGCGAAGGGGTTGGCGTGGACGGTCCTGCCGTGCCGGCGGTCCTCCTCGCGCAGCGTGTCGCTGAGCCATTGCCGCTCCCCGGCGTCGAGGAACGCCGCCCGGCCGGGGTCGTCGTCGAGGTAGAAAAGCGTCACCACGCCGGCGAACACCGCGGGGATGCCGGTGCAAAGGAACACCCACTGCCAGCCGTGCAGCCCCAGCGCGCCGTCGAGATCGAGCAGCGCCCCGCCGACCGGGGCGCCGACCGCGTTGGCGACGGCGCTGTAGAGCATGAAGGCGCCGACCATCCGCGCCCGGTAGCGGAACGGGAACCACACCGTCAGCAGGTAGAGCACGCCGGGGAAAAAGCCGGCCTCGCAGGCCCCGAGCAGGAAGCGAAGGAGGTAGAACATCACCGCGTTCTGCGTCCAGGCCAGCGCGATGGTGACGGCGCCCCAGCTCAGCATGATGCGGGCGAACCAGCGGCGCGCGCCGACGCGCTCCAGGATGACGTTGCTCGGCACCTCGAACAGGAAGTAGCCGATGAAGAACAGGGACGCGCCGAGGCCGTAGGCCGACTCCGTCAGGCCGAGGTCCCCGACCATCTGCAGCTTGGCGAAACTGACGTTCTGCCGATCGATGTAGGCGATCAGGTAAAGGATGCCGACGAACGGCAGCACGCGCCGCGTGATCTTGGCGACGGTCGCGGGGCGGTCGCCGAGTTCTACAGCCACGTCCAAGGATTTCCCTTCCGCACGCACCGCCGCGGGTGCAGCGTCCATGCGCGATGCGGCTTGCATGGGTCACAGCTTAGCGGAGGCGGCGCGGCCCCACAGCTCCACCTTTGGGGAGAGGTGGCCCCGCCGCTGGCCCCGATGGCCTACGCCGCCGCCGGCCCGTCGATCAGCCCGGACATCGTCCCGTCCGGGCGGGTCAGGGTCACGCTGGACGTCGCCTTGATGGGCTGGCTCTCCACCCAGGCGGCGACGAAGCGCCGAGCCTCGTCCTCCGTGCCGGCCTCGAAACCGAGCATGAACGCGCTTTGCGGCGTTCTCAGCGTGAGCAGGTACGGGGCGGCATGTCGACTGCCCGGCATGGCTTGACCGCATGGTTGAGGCGATGTCCGACCTAATCGGGTAAAGATTACCGACGGGTTAAGACGGAACGGCCGCCCGGCGGACGGCGGTGCGCGGCCGGCACGCCGGATGCTGGACCCGCCGGGCGCAAGGAGGCAAGCGGTGAAGCTTTTCCAATGTCAGGCGTGCGACAACGTCCTCTACTTCGAGAACAGGACCTGCGGCCAGTGCGGCCATCGGCTCGCCTACCTGCCGGAGGCGGCGACGATGTCGGCCCTCGAACCAAGCGGTGGCGACAGCTGGACGCCGCTGGCGAGCACCGACCGTCCCGGCCGCTTCTGCGCCAACGCCTTGCACGACGCCTGCAATTGGCTGGTGCCCGCCGGATCCGCGTCGCCCTTCTGCCTCGCCTGCCGGCACAACGGCATCATCCCCAACCTGTCCGACCCGTTGCAGCTCCAGGCGTGGCGCGATATCGAGGTCGCCAAGCACCGCCTGTTCTACACGCTGCTGCGCTGGAACCTGCCGCTGAAGACCCGTGCCGAGGATCCCGTGCACGGGCTGATCTTCAACTTCCTCGCCGACCCGCCCGAGGCGGGCGGACCCAAGGTGCTGACCGGGCACGACGACGGCGTGATCACCGTGGCGCTGGTGGAGGCCGACGATGCCGAGCGCGAGAAGCGGCGCAAGGCGATGGGCGAACCCTACCGCACGCTGATCGGCCATTTTCGTCACGAGGTCGGCCACCATTACTGGGACGTGCTGGTGCGCGATCGCGGCAGGCTCGACGCCTGCCGGGCGGTGTTCGGCGACGACACGGAGGATTACGGGCAGGCGCTCCAGCGGCACTACGCGCAGGGCGTGCCGCCGAACTGGCAGAACAGCTTCATCTCCGCCTACGCGACGACCCACGCCTGGGAGGACTTCGCCGAAACCTGGGCGCACTACCTGCACATCGTCGACACGCTGCAGATGGCCTACGCCTTCGGCATGCAGGTGAAGCCGCGCATGAAGGCCGGCGCCGCCCACCTGTCGGCCGCCATCGATTTCGATCCCTACACCGCCGGGAGCGTCGAACGGATCACCGAGGCCTGGTTCCCCTTCGTGTTCGCGATGAACGAGGTCAACCGCGCGATGGGCAGCCGCGACCTTTACCCCTTCGTGCTGGCGCCGCCGGTGATCCGCAAGCTCGGCTTCATCCACGACCTCGTCCATGGCGTGATCTGAGCGCCCGGGCCGGCGGCCCCGACCCGGAACCAGCGATGTGAAGCCAAGGCTCGCAAGGCCGGCGCGACCTCGCCGGTCTGGTGCCGCGGGGCATGTCGATGTATTCGGCGTCTCGACGTTCGACCGCCGCAGCTTTGCCGGCGCTCCGGGCGTGCAAGGAGCGATAAGGGTGAGACACGTAGTCGACGAGGTGCTCCGCGACACCATCGAGCGTCGCAAGCCGGCCATCATCGAGGACTGGCTCACCCTGCTCAAGGCGGGCGATGGCGTGGTCGCCGGGCGCATCCTCGCGGGCGAGCTTCGTAACCAGGCGGAAACTGTGCTGGGCGGCCTCCACGACAGCCTGCGCAGCGGCGAGGAGGGCGAAGCCGCCTTCCGCTCCCTTGAAACGGAGCTGACCGGCATCGCGCGTGACCGCGCCATGCAGGGCTTCACGCCGACCGACACGGCGATGTTCATCTTCTCGCTCAAGGAGCCGATCTTCAAGGCGCTCAACGCGGAGCACGAGGCGCAGCCGAGCGCCGTCGCCGCGGGGGTCTGGGCCTCGACCGTGCTGATCGACCGCCTCGGCCTCCACACGATGGAGGTGTTCCTGAAAAGCCGGGAAGACGTGATCGGCCGCCAAAGCCTGGAAATCTCGGAGCTGTCGTCGCCCGTCGTGCGGCTGTGGAAGGGGATCGTGGCGCTTCCCCTCATCGGCACGCTCGACAGCGCTCGCACCAGCGTCGTCATGGAGAACCTGTTGCAGGCGATCGTCGACGAGGAAGCCGCCATCGCCATCATCGACATCACCGGGGTGCCGACCGTCGACACC
The DNA here is from genome assembly GCA_964243435.1 of uncultured Beijerinckiaceae bacterium. Lineage (GTDB taxonomy): Bacteria > Pseudomonadota > Alphaproteobacteria > Rhizobiales > Beijerinckiaceae > RH-AL1. Next base: position 6,471 of record CAXTFM010000048.1, on the reverse strand, counting down.
TTGACCGCGCAGCACCTGCTCAAAACCGTGTCGGCGGCGAAGCTGATGGGCGCGGAATGCCTGATCTCGGGCATCCGCCCGCAGATCGCGCAAACCATGGTGCACCTCGGCGTGGACCTCAGCGTCACCTCCAAGGCGACGCTCGCCGACGCCTTCGCGCTGGCGCTGAAACGGCTCGGCCTCGGCCTCGCGCCGTTGAAGCGGCCCTGACATGGCCCACATCCCCATCCTCAAGATCGGCGACGTCCTCGTCGTCACCATCCAGGTCGACATGCACGACCGGCTGGCGATGCAGCTCGAAGAGGACCTCGCCGCCAGGATCGTCGCCACCGGCGCGCGCGGCGTGCTCATCGAAATCTCGGCGCTCGACATCGTCGACAGCTTCATCGGCCGCATGCTCGACACCATCGCCTCCGTGTCGCGGGTGCTCGATGCGGAAACGGTGGTGGTCGGCATGCGCCCGGCCGTGGCCATCACCCTGGTCGAACTCGGCCTGACGCTGCCCGGCATCAAGACCGCACTGGACGTGGAGCGCGGCTTGGCGCTGCTTGCCGCACGCGCCGACGACGACGGCCTGGAGCGCGTCCATGCCGATCGTGAGAGCTGACACGGCGCGCATCGAAAGCGGCAACGACGTCGTGCGGGTGCGCCAGCTCGTGCGGGAACGGGCGATCGAGATTGGTTTGAGCCTCGTCGACCAGACCAAGATCGTGACGGCGGCGAGCGAGATCGCGCGCAACACGCTGGACTATGGCGGCGGCGGCACCGTGCGCATCGAGGTCGAGCAACTCGGCGCCCGCCGCGCCGTTCGCCTCACCTTCGAGGACAGCGGACCCGGCATCCCGGACGTGGAGCGCGCGATGAGCGACCATTACACGACGGGCGGCGGCCTCGGGCTCGGGCTCGGCGGCGCACGGCGGCTGTGCAACGAGTTCGCGATCAGCTCCGTCCCCGGCCAAGGCACGCGCGTCGTCCTCGCGAGGTGGAAGTGATCCTGGCGAGGCGGAAATGATCACGGCCGTGCTGCCGATCCGCGAAGCGAGCCAAGTCGCGGACGCGCGACGTCGCGCGGTCGAGCGCGCGCGCAGCCTGTCGCTGTCCGACACGGCGAGCGGACGACTGTCCATCGTGGTGACGGAGCTGGCCACCAACCTCCTGAAGTTCGGCCGGGAGGGCAGCATCCTGCTCGGCGCCTACGAGGATGCCGACGGCGAGGGCATTCAGGTGCTCGCTTTCGACAAGGGGCCGGGCATGGCGAGCGTCGCCCGCAGCCTCGAGGACGGCTATTCCACCGCGGGCAGCGCCGGCAACGGCCTCGGCGCCGTGCGCCGCCTGTCGTGCGGCTTCGCCATCGAGTCTTCGCCGAACGGCACGGTGGTGGTAGCGCGGGTCGGCGCCGGCCCTGCCGCGCGGAGCGGAATGCCGCTCTGGGGAACGCTTGAAATCCCCTTGGCGGGCGAGGAAAGCTGCGGCGACGCGGTGTGCATCCGCCGGCGTCCCGACGGGTGGACCGCCATCGTTGCCGACGGCCTCGGCCATGGCCCGAGCGCCGCGGAGGCGTCGGTCGAAGCCGTTCGGCAGTTCCGGCGCGCCGAGAACGAGGAGCCAAGCGAGATCATCGCGCGCGTGCACGCCGGGCTGCGCCACACCCGCGGCGCGGCCGTCGCCGTGGCCCGCCTCGACGTTGGGCGCGCCACACTGTCCTTCGCCGGCATCGGCAACGTCGCCGCGGCGATCGCGACGCCGGGCGCGCGGCAGCAACTGGTGTCCCTGCCCGGCACCGCCGGCCACAACGCCCGCAAGATCCAATGCTTCAACTATTCCTTCCCGCCCCGCGGCGTCTTCGTCATGCACTCCGACGGCGTGTCGGCGTCGTGGTCGCTCGACGCCACGCCCGGCCTCCTCGCCGCCCACCCCAGCGTGATCGCCGGCGTGCTGTTCCGCGACCACGCCCGGGCGCGCGACGATGCCTCGCTCATCGTCGCGCGCAGCGGGCCGCAATGATGATCCGGCCGATCGCCACCCTTGCGCTGGAAACGGAAAACGACATCGTCCACGCCCGGCAGTGCGCGCGAGTGGTGGCGCAGCGGCTCGGCTTCGCCGGGCAGGACCAGACCCGCATCGCGACCGCACTGTCGGAGATCGCGCGCAACGCCTTCGACTACGCGGGCGGCGGGCGGATCGAGTTCCTGCTCGCCGGCGCGCCCGAGCGCAGCCTGCTGATCCGCGTCACCGACGCCGGCAAGGGCATCGCCGACCTCGCCGGCATCCTTGACGGCCGTTACCGGTCGACGACGGGCCTCGGCCTCGGCATCGTTGGCGCCCGTCGCCTGATGGACGGCTTCACGATCGAGACGACCGCCGCCGGCACCATCATCACCATGGGCAAGACCGTGCCGGGCGCGGCGGCCCCGACGGGCAGCACCGTGCCGGATATCGCCGCCGCCGTGCGCGCCCTGCGCGCGGCGGACCCGGCGGCCGCCATCCGCGATCAGAACCGCGACCTCGTCAGCAGCCTCGCCAGCCTGACCGAGCGCGAGGAGGAGGCGCGCCGCCTTTACGCCGAACTTGCCGACACCAACCGCGGCGTCGTCGCCATGCATGCGGATCTGGAAAGGCAGGCCGAGGAACTGCGCCGCTCGGGGGAAACGCTGGAGCGCCAGGTCGCCGAGCGGACCCGCGAGCTGGCCGACGCCAACGCACGGCTGAGGGCGGAGGCCGAAGCCCGCGAGCGCGTCGAGGCGGACCTGCGCCAGTCGCAGAAGATGGAGGCGGTGGGGCAGCTCACCGGCGGCATCGCGCACGACTTCAACAACCTGCTCACCGTCGTGGTGGGCGCGATGGACCTGATGCGGCGGCGCCTGCGCCAGCAGCGCTATGAGAAGCTCGACGGCTACATCGAGATGGCGCTGACCTCCGCGAACCGCGCGGCGGCCTTGACCCACCGCCTGCTCGCCTTCGCCCGCCGTCAGCCGCTCGACCCCAAGATCGTCGACGTCAACGTTCTCATCACCGGCATGGCCGACCTGCTGAAGCGCACGGTGAACGAGCGGATCGAACTGCGCTTTGCGCTCAACGACGACGCCTGGACCACCCTGTGCGACCCGTTCCAGCTCGAGAACGCCATCCTCAACCTGGCGATCAACGCCCGCGACGCGATGCCGGGCGGCGGCACCATCACCGTGGCGACGCGCAACCTGTCGGCGGCCGCCCCGCGGGACGTCACGGTGGTCGCGGGCGACTACGTCGTGGTCAGCGTCGGCGACACCGGGATCGGCATGCCGCCCCACGTCGTGGCGCGTGCCTTCGACCCATTCTTCACGACCAAGCCGCTCGGCCAGGGTACCGGGCTCGGCCTGTCGATGATCTATGGCTTCGCGCGCCAGTCCGATGGCTACGCCCGGATCAACAGCGCGCCGGGCGAGGGAGCGACGATCGACGTCTTGCTGCCGCGCCACGACGGACGGGCCACGGCGACCGCCGCCGTTCAGCCCGGAGCGGTCGCGGTGGGATACGGGGAAACCGTGCTTGTCGTCGAGGACGAGGATGCCGTGCGTGAACTTCTGCGGGAAGCGCTGTCCGAGGCCGGCTACCACGTGCTTCACGCCTGCAACGGCGTGGAAGGACTCGACGTCGCCCGCAGCGCGCCCCGGCTCGACCTCCTGGTCACGGATGTCGGTCTGCCGCGCCTCAACGGCCACCAGCTCGCCGACGCGGTGCGGCAAACGCGTCCGACACTCAAGGTCATCTTCATCACCGGCTACGACGAGGCCGCGGCGGGCGCCTCGCGTTCGCTCGGGCCCGGCATGGCCATCGTCACCAAGCCGTTCATGGTCGATGCCCTGGTCGCGCGCATGCGCGACATGCTCGACGGGCCGTGACGACCGCCGCCGCGGCGCGCGCGAGGGCGCCGCCTCGCCGATCCCGGCGGATCCCCCGATCTTTGCCGGCAGCCTGCAAAACCGACGCTGCGGAGATGTCTTGCGGGATCGTTCGGTCGAGACCACGTTGGCTTGCCGGCGCGTTCGCGAACGTCGTGGCTGAACGCGGCGGAGGATGGTTGCGGCACGACACGTGCGCGCCGAAGTGGACGGGACCGAACGCTGTGCATCGAGGTGAGGAGGGAATGGCGGCTCGCCCGAGCCAACCCGCTCGCATCCCGCTATCCCAGGCACAGGCGCTGGCTTTGCGGCACATAGGGCGCCTCGCCGAGGCGCACGAGGCCCGCCATGTCGCCGACCTCGCACGTATCCTTCGTGACGCTGGCGTCACGGCCGGGGCGGCGGCGCGGGCCGCGGCCTCCATGGATGCGCGGGCGCGCATCGCGTTGCACTTCCATCCCGATCGCATCAGCCAGGGCTTGAGCGTGGCGGAGCACCTGCTCGTCGACGGCATCTACCGCAACCAGTTCGAGACGGGCATTTCCAACGGGAGCCTGAGCGCCGTCAGCGGTGGCAAGCGCGACAGGTGGGAGATCGACCTGTTCGGCGACACCTACGGGTGCCTGTTGAACCTTCCCCGCGAGCGCCCGATCTATGCCGCGCTCGACCTGATGCGGCACGGCGACGGGCCGGCCCCCCGCTTCGGTGCCTGCTACCTCATCCTCAAGCCGGCCGTGATGGAGCGGTGCACCTTCACCCTCGGCGACAGCAGCGACCCGCCGGACTACGTGGGCGTGTCCGGCGCGATGGGCGGGATCATGCGCGGTCTCGTCGAGGCCGTCGCGTCGGGCGCGTGGGACCTCGGCGTGCCGGGCCTGACCATCTCCGGCCTGATCGCGCGGCTGTCTCGGGACGAAGCTTCGCCCGATGCGTTCGAGGGCGCACCGGGCCGCATCCTCGACCAGTACGTCGAAGCGCAGATCCACGGACCCGTTCAGTTGGACGCGGACGCCGAGATGCTCGTGGTGGATCCTTCGTTCCGCGGCACGGCGACGGGACGGGTCCTTGAAGAGGTTTGCAGCCGCCACGGCCTCGTTTTGCGCTGGCACATGGGCTTCGTTTTGCCCGTCGCGGACGTGTCCGACGCGTTTCGCGGGCCGGCGATGCCGCATCTCGCGCGGCGGGTCGCCCCGCAGGGGACGCTTGACGCCGCCGCGATCGGTCGTGCGGCAGCCTCGCTGGCCCGCGATCCCGCCGCCTGGGCGGATTGGGGTCCTCCGACCGACACGCAGGTGCAGCTCAAGGAACTCTGGCACGTGGTGGTCCACCAGGGCCGGCCAGCGGCAATGTCCGCTGACTGGGCGCGCGACGGGTGGAAGCCCAGCCCGGAACATCGCGGATGCGGAGCGTCGCAAGGTCCGGACATCGGGTGATAGCCGCGCCGACGTTCAGCTGTTGCCGATCAGGATGCCGGTGGCAAGCACGAGGCCTCCGCCCAGCATGACCTTGGCGGCGGCGGACACCGGTGGCGTGTCCATGAAGCGCCACTGGATCCAGGCGATGGCGAGCAGTTCGACGGCCACCACGGCGGCGGACACCAGGGTTGCCGTGAGAAAGGAGGGAATGAGGTAGGGCAGGGTGTGGCCGATGCCGCCCGCCACCGTCATCAGGCCGCACACCAGCCCGCGCAGCAAGGGCGTGCCGCGACCCGAAAGCCTGCCGTCGTCGGCGAGCGCCTCGGCGAAGCCCATGGAGATGCCGGCGCCGAGCGAGGCGGCAAGGCCGACGAGGAAGGCGTTCCACGAGTTGTGGGTGGCGAAGGCGGCGGCGAACACAGGGGCGAGCGTGGACACCGAGCCGTCCATCAGACCCACCAGTCCGGGCTGGATTACCTGCAGCACGAAGCGGCGGCTGGCGTCGGCATCCTCTCGCGAACGGGTGTCGCCGGGCAACCGCTTGGCTTCCGCCTCGTCGGCGGCGATCTCGTGGGCCGCTTCGGCTTCTGCGAGGTCGCCGAGGAGCTTGCGCGCCGCGGCGTCTGTGGTGCGGGCGGCAGCCAGCCGGTAGAAGCGTTCCGCGTCGCGCTCCATCTCGCCGGCGTAACGGCGGACCGCCTCCACGCCGCGCGCGCGCACCTGCCAGACCGGCTTGCGCACGGGGTTGCCGCGCACGTCACACCGCCGCACCAGCGGAATGTGGTCGCCAAAGCGCGCGACGTAGAGGTCGATGAGCTGGCGGCGGTGCTGGCCCTCCTCGGCGGCCATGTCGGCGAACAGCCGGGCGGTGCCGGGGTGGTCGTCGTGCAGAGCGTGCGCGAAATCGGCCAGGATGCGACCGTCCTCCTCCTCGTTGGAAATGGCAAGTGCGAGGATTTCGCGTTCGGAAAGGCTGGCAAGATCGCGCATGAGCTTCACAGATTAGACGAATTCTAAAAGACACATGTGCCTTTCACAGTGCACGTCAATGGGCGACCGTTCGCGGGATGACCTGTGCGAGGCTGGACAAGGGGCTGCCGCCTCGCTGCCTGGGTCGCGGCCGCTCCGTTGCGTGGTTGTTCTGGGGCGCTTGCGGGGTTTGGGCAAAGCTGCGA
>CAXTFM010000047.1:0-23881 GCA_964243435.1 uncultured Beijerinckiaceae bacterium | reverse complement strand
GCTTTTCAGACGGTCGAAGACATCCATCGCTTGATCCCACCCTGCCCTGCATCGACCGTCTCAATGTCGCGCAACCCTGTTCCACGGCCGTGCTCCCGAGCCGCACCCTTTCACAGGACGGCCGCGGAGCGGGGCCATGCAGCGGCGCGACCTTTCGCAGCACGGCGGAGCGCGGCGTGAACGAAGCCGAAGCGGCCAGCTTTGGGAAACACGGCACAGCTTCGGTTGTCACGCGATATGGGGAGGGACCCTGATATGAGTGAGGCGAACACGGCTTTGGAAACCTACCTGACCGGCTTGCGCAACCAGCACGCGGTTGAGACGCAGGCGATCGGGACGATCCAGAATGAATTGAGCCGTATGGAGCCCTATCCGGAGCTGCACGGGAAGATGCTGGAAGACAAGGAACGCTCGACCGTTCAGGCCGGTCGTCTGGACGAGTTGCTTGCCAAGCATGGGACCAGCAAGTCCTTGGCAAAGGAGGCTATAACGGGAACCGTTGCCACAGTGGCGGGCTTTGCGCATCTCGGCGCCAAGGACGACGTCCTCAAGAACGTGCTCGCGGCGATCGGCTTCAAAGCCTACGAGATCGGTTCATACAAGGTCCTTCTCGTTCTTGCCGATGCCGCCAGCGCCACCGGAGACAAGGCGGTCCTGGAAGAGTCCATGAAGGAAGAGCAGGAAATGGGCGATTGGCTCGGCCTTCACCTGCCCGATCTGGTACGTTCCTACCTCGGGCAACGCGCCGCCTAGGCCTTGGCGCAGAGGCTCGCGCGCCAGTGTCTTTGCTCTGATCGTGGATACGTTTCGCTCGCGAGTTGCTGATGCCGGCCGATAGTGTTGGCGCTGCATCGCACCTGTCTCGTTTAAAGTGCTCTGTCTGGCCAGGATGCGTTGGGCTCGGCTGAGTCCAGTGCGCATCGCATGATGAAGTCCCGCTACCTCGCCACAATCCACGCGGCCTCCAAAACGCTCAAGCACTATGTAATGTTTTACATGCCCTCGACCAAGCATTGTTATGAATAGATTGTATCGACATAACACACTAATGCCCGACCTTGAGCCGGCTGAAAACAGAAGATGAGATCCGCAACACGTGTGACGAGACTTGCCGCCTCCAGCCGTGACACGAGTTCCGCAGTCGTGCGCAGCGCCACGAGCAAGCCGTCGATGAGGGAGCTAATCGTCATTGGCCCGACGTGGACGCCTTTGATCGCCAACAAGGCCTGCCGCTGTGTCGTCGGGCCGTCTTGGCGATTAACAGCTGTACTGAAATGCACGAAGCGGCGCAGGGCTTGGTGGAATGTGGCGGGACTCGCGTAGCTGGCCGGCGTGAGTTCAGGCGACGGCAGCGCCGCCGTCATGCGAAGCCCCTTAAATGGATCGCAGCACGTCACCTCGGGTCTGACCGACGCCATCGCCATGGCAATCAGCCAGTGAGAATAGCGGCGTAGAGATGGGTCCAAGGTGAACCCGCGCTGCGCGACGCGAAACCGAGGCTTGATCTGTGTTGGCGTAGCTGGCGTGGCTGCCACATCGCGCGGGCCCCGTCCAAGCCGCCCCGATGTTTCGTCGCCGCGAACCCGAGCCTGATTGCTCGCGCACCGACCTGCCGCATGCGGTCTCGGCCGACATCACATATGAGACCTCCCCGCGCATCGCTGCACGGGGAGGTCATCGGTACAAGAACGGTGCAGCGTGCGAATCGCGTCTGCTCGGTCAGTAGCCTTCGCAAACCCGCCGAGGACGATCGACGTAGACTCCGGCGTAGCTATCCCACACGCGCACGTATTCGCGGTGGCAACGCGGCGGCGGGGCCACGTCCACCGGCTCGACGTAGCGCGGCGGCGGCGGATAGTAAGCCGGCGGCGGCGGTGCGCCATAGGCACCGGCGGCGGCACTGCCGGCAAGCGCCCCGAGTGCTGCGCCGCCGATCACGCCGGCAGCGATGGCACCGCCCCGATCACCGGCAAAGGCCGGCGCGACCGTGCCGGCGAACGTCGACGACACAAGCGCCGCCGCGAGGCCGGTCTTCACCCAACGTCCAGTTGTCCCGATCAAGGTTCCCTCCTCAGAAAACGGCTTGCCACTGCCCTGGCGCGGCACCCGAATCAGGGCGTCGCTGCGCGATACCAAGATGCTCCATAAGGCTGGATGACTGCGGCAATCTAAGGGCTGCGGTGGACAGGTACGACACCTTGGCAGGCCGCGACGGCGGGGTCGGCCCTCGACTCGCCCGACCGGGCGTCCGTCGTGTATCGTACCGGTTCGGCGAGCGTGGAATTCGGCCGAGACCTTCCGTCATCGCCGCATCGATGCGAAACCTGGCGACAACGGGACGAAGGAAGTCCGCCGCATGTCATGCTTCCGTCCCCTTCTGCTGAACTACGCCGCCGCGGCGATCGGCTCCTGTGCGGTCGGCGGCGAACAGCCTCCCGTTCCCTTCGATGCGGCCGCTGCGTTCATGCAGGGAGCCGGCGCCCCGGCGAACGTCCTCGCCATCCGCGCCATCGCGCGCAGGGAGGCCGAGGCGGCGGGCCTGCCCTACGACCTCGTCGATGCGGTCATCAAGGTCGAAAGCGACTACCAAACGGACCGCATCGGCGCCGTGGGCGAGATCGGACTGATGCAGGTCAGGCCGGGCACGGCGGCGATGCTGGGGTTCCACGGCTCGCCTTCGGAGTTGGCCGACCCCGCTGTCAACATCCACTACGGCGCGTCCTATCTCGGCCAAGCTTGGCGCCTGACGGGCGGCAATACCTGCCGGACGCTCATGAAGTACCGCGCCGGGCACGGCGAAGAGATCATGTCCGTGCTGTCCGTGTCGTACTGCGCCCGGGCTCGCGCGCATCTGTCGGCGATGGGTTCGGCGTTGGCGGTGCGCGCCGTTTGGGCCGACGCCCCGGCCGTCCCATCCCTCGCGCCGATCCCTTCTGCCGCCCGTCCGCGGAACAGCAAGGAATACTGGGTGCGCTTCGAAGCGCGGATCAGGACGATCAACGCCGCCATCGAGGCCAGGTGGCGGCGCCTCGATGCGCGCGCCGCGCGGGTGAGCCGGGCCGAGTGAGCCGCGTCGCTTGAGACGGAGCCCGCGCGAAGACTCCTGACCCGCGTTCCCCTTCACCCCGCCGTGCCGGGCGGTGATCTCCGGGCCGAGGTCACGTGGTCCACGAGGAGTTCCCGGTACTGGGCGTTCATCCGCTCGATCGAGAACTTGTCGACGATGGTGCGGCGGGCTTCCGCGCTCGCGCGCGCGCGCATCTCGCGCGGGAGCAGGTCATGCAGGGCGGCGACGAGGCCGTCCGTGTCGCCGGCCGCGAACAGGCGGCCGTTCGCGCCATCAATGATCTCCGACGCGCCCCCAATATCGCTCATCACCATGGGCACGCCCATCGCCATGTTTTCGAGCGCGGCGAGCGACAACGTCTCGACGGCGGTGCTGCACAGTACGCCGACATCGAACGCTGCCACGAACGGCCGCACGTCGGCCTGAACACCCGCGAAACGGACGTGGGGAGCGATGCCGCGCTCGGCGGCGAGGGCGGCGAGTTCGCCGCGCATCACGCCATCACCGACGAGAACGGCGCAGGCCGGGACGTCGCGGCCCCGTAGGACGGCGATCGCGTCGATGAGCTGGCGGTGGTTCTTCTCGCCGCGCAGCATGGCGCAGGACCCGATCACCACGTCCCCCAAGGAAATGCCGAGGTCGCGGCGCGCCCGCTCGCGCGCCGCCTCGTCGGGGGGTGAAAAGGTGGCGACGTCGACACCGTTGAGCACCACCGCCGAGCGGGCGGGCCGCAGCCCCTGCCCCGCCCAGTGCCGCTGCTGGTTGCCGGACACGTAGACGACGAGGTCGGCGCGACGGTACAGCGCGTTGTAGCCGCGCTGCATCCAACGCTCCTTGCGGCTGCGCAACAGGGTCGTGTGGAACACCGCGACGACGCGCGGCTTGCGCCGGGCGAGGCGACGCGCGGCGAAGACGGCCAACAAGGGCCTCTGGTTCACCGCGACCACGGTGTCGGCCGCTTCCATCGCCTGGGCGAGCTGGCGGATGCGGCGTGGCAGGGCGGTCGGCTGATCCGGCGCCATCAGCCCGGGCGGAGTCATCGTGCCGGGCCGCAGCGCGAAGACAACCGTGTCGAGCCCGCTGGCGGCAAGGTCGGCGGCGAGCTGAAGGGTGTGGCGTTCAGCACCGCCCACGATCGCCGCGTTGATCACGAACAGGATCGTCGCCATCCGCTCACGCTCCGGCCGTTCCGCGGCGCCTTCAACGGAAGGCGCGGACCATCTGATCGCTGAGCGGCTTCACCAGATAGGACAGAATGGAGCGCGGCGCCGAGGTTTCGATGAACACCTCCACCGGCAAACCCGGCACAAGGTCGAGCCCCGAGGCGCGCTCGCGGCCGTCTTTGAGTGTGATTCGCAGCTTGTAATAGCTCGCCCCCGTTTTCGGATCGGGGATGCTGTCGGCGGACACGGCGGCGACGGTGCCCTCCAGTTCGGGTGTAGTGCGCTGGTTGACGCCCGACACGCGGACCTGGACCCGCTGTCCGACCTTGAGCTGGACGATGTCCTGCGTCTGCACCTTAGCCTCGACCAGCAGCCGGTCACTGCCCGGCACGATCAGCATGATCGCCTCGCTCTGCGGCGCGACGACGCCGCCGAGCGTGTGGACGGAGAGTTCCTGCACCGTGCCGTCCTGGGGCGCGCGGATCGCCAAGCGGTCGAGCTGGTCTTCGGCGGTGATGCGGCGGCCGACGAGTTCGGCGGAGCGCAGGCGGAATTGCGCCAGCTCCTTTTCATCCTCCTTGCGGGCCTCCTCGTCGACCTGGATGATCTGCAGCTCGGTTTCGGCGATCTTAGCGCCGGTCTCGCCGCGCGAGGACACGAGCTGGCCGTAGTCGCCCCTCGCCTTGGCATCATCCCTTTGCAGCGCGACGACGCGCGACAGTTGGACGAGGTTGCGCGCCCACAGCACCTGTGCGCCCGTCAGCTCGATCTGCACCAGCGCGATCTCGCGCTTCTTGGCCTCGATCTGCTGGTCCAATCCCTCGATCTGCTTGCGAAATTGGGTCAATCGCTCGCGCAGCTGCGCTTTTTGCCCGGCACAGGCCTGGCGATACACGTCGAACTGCTTGGCCGCGCTGGCAAGGATGCGCGCTACCTTGGGGTCGTTGCGCTTGGCGAGCAGCGAGGGCGGGAAGGCAATGGCGACGAGCCCGTCGCGCTCCGCCTCGGCGCGCGCGCGGGCCGCGGTGAGTTCGTCCCACTCGTCGACGACCGTGCCGAGATTGGCACGCGCCACGGTGTCGTCGAGGCGCAGCAGCGTGTCCCCCGCGCGCACGCGGTCGCCGTCCTTGACGAGGATCGCGGCGACCACGCCGCCGCTGGGATGCTGCACCTTCTTGACGAAGCTGTCGACGACGACCGAACCCTGGGCGACGATCGCGTCGGAAAGTTGAACCCGCACCGCGGCCGCGGCGCACCCCGCGAAGCAGGCGAGGACGAGCGCGCTGGCGACGAGGTGGCGCCGGATGGAGGAGCTGGACGGCGTCATGGGTCAACCCGCCTTGGCGACGAGGGTGGGACCGGCCGCATGCTGGGACGCGGGCGCGGCCTGGGGTACCGAATTGCTTTGCGGCATCGGGGCGGCTTGGGGCATGGGGCGTGCCGGAGCCAGCAGGCGGCCGAGAACGGCATCCCTGTCGCCGAGCTGGGCGACCGCCCCCTTCTGCAGCACGAGGACGCGGCCGACGTGCTTCAGGGCTTGGGGGCGATGGGCGACCACGATCACGACCGCGCCGCGCAGGCGCGCGTTCAGGATCGCATGGCCAAGCGCCTCCTCGCCTTCCGCGTCGAGGTTGGAGTTCGGCTCGTCGAGTACGATCAGGAACGGCTCCCCATAAAGCGCGCGGGCGAGCGCGATGCGCTGGCGCTGACCGATCGACAGGTTGCGCCCGCGCTCGCCGACCGACGTTCCGTAGCCGTCCGGCAGGTCGACCACCATGTCGTGGACGCCCGCCGCCTGCGCCGCGCGCAGCACCGCCTCCATGTCGGGCGTCGCTGCGAAGCGCGCGATGTTCTCCGCGATGGTGCCATCCATCAGTTCCGGCTCCTGGGGCAGGTAGCCCATCGCCTGGCCCAGACGCGACGTGCCCCATTGGTGCAGTTCGGCGCCGTCCAGCCTGACCTTGCCGCCGACGGGCGCCCAGGCGCCGACGAGGACGCGCACCAGTGACGACTTGCCTGAGCCGCTCGGCCCGACGATGCCGAGCGCCTCGCCGGACTTCAGCGCGAAGTTGACGTCGCGCAGCACGAAGTCCCGCCCGCCCGGGGCGGTGGTGCTGACGCCCTCCACCGACAGGGTCTTGGAAGGCAGCGGCAGCGCCAGCCCGTCGCCGTCGGCTTCCATCGTGGCGAGCAGCGCCCCGAGCCGGGTCCAGCTCCGCCGGGCGTTGAGCAGCGCGGCCCAATTGGCGATGGCGAGCTCGACCGGCGCCAAGCCGCGGCTGAGCAGGATGGAGCTGGCCATCATGATGCCGCCCGTCGCCTGCTGCTCGATGACGAGCAGGGCGCCGACGGCGAGCATGCCGGATTGCAGCATGGTGCGGAACGTCCGGCTGAGCGTCGCCAGGGCGCTGCCGGCATCCGCGATGCGGCGGTGCTGCCGGGTGAAGCCGTCGTTCACCTGCTGCCAGCGCCCCTCCATGGCCGGCGCCATGCCGAGGGTCAGGATGGTTTCCGCATTGCGCCGCATGGCTTCGAGTTCGTTGAAGCGCGTTTCCGTCGCCTGGGCGAGGCGGCGGCTCGGGCCGCGTATGGCGAACTCCGCCGCCAGCGCGAGCAGCACCAGCACCGCCGCGCCACCGAGCGCGACGACGCCGATCATCGGGTGGAATAGGAAGCACAGGCCGAGGTAGAACGGTACCCATGGAAGGTCGAGCAGCGCCGTCAGGCCCGGACCGGAGCAGAACGACCGGATCTGGTCGAGGTCGCGCATCGGGGTGAGACCGACAAGGCCGCCGGTACGCGCCGCGCCGGCCATCACCAGGGTTTGTACATGCGGGCTCAGGCATTCGTCGAGGCGCAGCCCGACACGCGTCAGCAATCGGCTGCGCAGCGCCTCGCAAATGCCTTGCGTGCCGTAAAGGAAGGCGGCGATCAGCACCAGCCCTTCCAGCGTCGCGATGCTGCGGCTCGGGATCACCCGATCGTAGACTTCGAGCATGAACAGCGAGCCGGTCAGGGCGAGGATGTTCAGCCCACAGCTGAGGACGCCGACGCCGCCGAGGGCGCCCAACGTCTGGCGCGCCGCGCCGAGCAGCGTCGGCGCGGCGCCGGAACCGATGTCCTTGCCATTAGCACGAGCCATCAACGCAGACCCCCACACCTTGCCAAGTGTCCCGCGGACGCAAGCACCCGCGCCCACCCCTGCGGCGACCGGACGAAGGCTGCGGGGAAAAGCTTTCGGGGAGGTGACCGCGGGGGCGGGGATGGCGGGCCGGCGCCCCCATGTTGCGGCGCGGGATGACTTATGTCTGCGGGTCTGGTTAACAGCATATGGACGACGCGGCGCGCCCGACCGCGTCAAGCGCGCGCGGCAGGGGTCGTACCGCGTGCAACGGGAGCACCTCCTTGAACAGATTGCCGTCGCGAAGAGGAGTGCTGACGCGCGGCGCCGCCGCGGCGGCGCTGGCCTCCTGCCCCTCCGCCCTGCGCGCGGCCGTCGACGGCGCGGGCGGACCGCGCCTCTCGCGCGGCGTCAACGTCCACCACCTGCTGAGCTGGCCGGCCATCACCGGCAACCGTAGCGCACCCGACTACGTTTGGCCGCCCTTCGCCGACATCTGGCACGTGCCCAACAACGAGGAGTTGCGAGGGATGCGCGCCCTCGGCTTCGACTTCATCCGCCTCACGATCAGCCCGGCCATCCTCATCACCGCCGATGGGGAACGGCGCACGCAGCTCGCCGCGGTCATCGCCGACCGGCTCGGGCGTGCCAGGGCTGCCGGCGTCAACGTTGTGCTGGACCTGCACCCGGTGGCGCAGGACTCGCGCTACACCCCGGAAGTCCTCGTCGATCCGAAGCACCCCGAAGCCTTCGACGCCTATGTCGGGATGGTCGGCTGGCTGGCGGGTGCGCTCGACGCCATGTCGCACCGCGGCGTCGTGTTCGAACTGTTCAACGAGCCGCCGTTGGCGAACTACTATGAGGCACCGCGCTGGCAGGCCATGATGGAGCGCCTGCACCAAGTTGCGCGCCGCGCCGCGCCCTCCCTTCCGCTCGTCATCACGGGCGCGGTCTGGAGCGGCCTGAACGGACTGGTGCGGATCAACACGGCACCGTTCCGTTCAAGCAACGTGTACTACACCTTCCACTACTACCTGCCGCACCTGTTCACCCACCAGGGCGTGCAGTCGCAATATTCGCGCTACGTGCGCGGGCTCGACTGGCCACCCCCTCCCGGCTCGAAGGATACGGTCCTGGAGAAGTCCAACGCCGCGATCTTCGCCGACCCCCGGCTCGACGCCGACAAGAAGGCCAAGGCCGAGACCGAAACGGCCGGCTACGTCAACAAGTACTATCAATCCGACCCGAAGGTGGAGCAGATCGTGGCGGATTTCGCGCAGCTCGCAAAATGGGCGGCGCAGTCCGGCGTGTCGAG
Organism: uncultured Beijerinckiaceae bacterium; assembly: GCA_964243435.1. Classification (GTDB taxonomy): domain Bacteria; phylum Pseudomonadota; class Alphaproteobacteria; order Rhizobiales; family Beijerinckiaceae; genus RH-AL1. Next base: position 15,215 of record CAXTFM010000047.1, on the reverse strand, counting down.
CGAGCGCATCTTCCTGGGCGAGTTCGGTGCGGTACGATACGACACCATGGATGCCGAACAATTGAAGGACCGCGCCCTGTGGCTTTCAACGGTGCGGACATGCGCCGAACGTCAGGGCTATGGGTGGGCGTATTGGACCTACCTCGGCGTGGGCGGCATGAGCCTCGCCGACACCACCACGCACGCAGTCTACCGCCCAGACCTCAAAGCGCTTGGACTTGGAGGGGCTGGCTGACCGCAACCGGCGCCGAAGCCCTCCTGACAGGCACACCGCTCGATGGTCGGCGGCGCAGGCTGGCCGGCACGATCAGGATCGCGAAAAGCGCCGTGAAGCAGACGACTCCGTCGAAACCCGTGCAGATGAAGGGCGTCGTTTCGGTGACCCCCATGAACAAGGCCGATATGACGATGATGACCATCATGGTCGACGCGTCCCGCTCGTCGGCATCGGTGAGCTTGGGCAAGGCGGCGATGGCGCGCGTCAAGCCCAGGAGCACGGGGCCGAAGAACAGCGTCAGCCCGACGACGCCCAGGTCCAGCAGACTGGCGAGGTACATGTTCTCGGGACCCGGTATCGCCTGGTTGAGTATGGATGCTTCGGCGTCGAGGAACTCCGGGCCGCCGAGGCTCTGGTATCCGTGGCCGATGAATGGGGCGGTCTGGATGTAGTCCCACGCGAACTGCCAGATGGAGGTGCGGCCCGTCAGCGTCGCGTCGCGTCCCAGCAGTTCGAAAAGGAAATCGCTGAAAAGGAAGAGCATCATCCCCATCACGATCACGCCGCCGAACATCGTCAACAGTGCCAGCGCGCCGCCGCTCCGCTCCCGGATGCGGAACAGCCCAAAGCAAAAAAGAAGCGTCGCTGCACCGATGATGGAGGTCGCCGATCCCGAGAAGAAGAGGCAGGCGAGAGCGCAGGCGCGGGCGAACCACCAGTAAAGCCGGGGGCCGCTTCCGAAGCGCGCATGCGTGAAAAGAAGCACGGAACCGAACGCGGCCCAGGGCCCAAGTCCGTTTTTGTGGGAGAAGATACCGCGCCAACGGCCGGCATGGACGCCTTGCAACGCTTCCAGCCCGGTGTGTCGACCGACGGACGGGACGAACACCGCCAGAAGCGCGCTGAGCACCAGGACGGCGGCGATGATCTGCAACATCAGGCGGGCGATCTGCACCAAGCCCATTCGGGTGAAAAGCAATGACATGCCGAGATAAAGGGCTGTCAACACAACGGCCGCGCGAAACGTCTCCTTGACCAGATCGGCCCAGAGACACGACACGAGTGCGAGCATGAGGTAGGGGACGAACAGCTTCGGTACGGCTGCGATGGCGGGACCGACGCCGATCGCTTGAACGACCGCCAGGACCGCCACCAAGCATGTGAACAGGCGGAAGTAGACGAGAACCGCTCCGATCGGGTCGCTATCGGTACCCTCGGCGAGGTGGTTGAAGAACACGTCGCGTCCCAGCGACCCGTAGAACACGATGACCAGAATGAGCAGCAGGTTCGTGAACCAGCTTTGCCGGATCAATCGGCTGCGGGCGGGCTGACCGCCGTTCTGCTCAGCCTTGGTCGCACGGTAAGCGCGCCTGCCGACCGACGGAGTGCCGCGGTAAGCGGAACCGGCGTCGACGGAAGCGCGGGATGGATATCGTGACTGCCCGATCGTCATGCAGCATTGCTCGTGCGAGCGCCGCGCGCGGCTTGCGGCCGGATGGGCCGCGTGTACCCACCGTAGAGAGCGAGCGGGGCGGAACGGGGTCGGTTCGGACAGGCCGTTCCGACTTGCCGGACCCCGCGCATTCGCGCATCGATCAAAAAGGTGGAAAGCGCGGCCGCCGACGCCGTGCTCAAAGGCGACGGCCGGACCAGGCTTGCGCGAACGAATTCCATGTGACGATCCCGTTGCGCAGAGGCAAAGGCCAGATTGCACAAAGCCCGGTGTCCCGCAATCACCGCCTGCGAGACGAGACTTCCGCGCCCGGGCATTGATGAAACCCGCGTACGCTTCCGCCGCAGTTACGTACGCTCGCTCCGAACGGGCGAGTTGGCGAACGTGCCGGTGTGTGCCGGCCACACAAGTCAGAATATGGTCTGCGGCACATGTTCGTGCTGTTTCTTATGCTGCTTCAGTCACAACGATGTTTGTCAAGCAGGTCGATGCCTGTTAGCTTGCCCCCGCAATGAAGGAAACGTTGTCGTGCGCGTCGCTGCTCGGACCGGTGTTTTGCTGTTGACCTTCTCTGAGCTCTGCTTGGTGCCCCTGGCATCAGGTCGTGCCCAGGAATGCATTCCACCCGCACGTCAAGTGAGCAAGGAAGCATTGAAGGGTTTCACGGATAACCCGTCCTCGCTGTTGAGTCAGTCCGGCGGGAAGCTTGCGGCAAGCGTCCGCAACTTGGCGGTGACCAGCCCGGCCGCGGTCGACGCCATGCCGGGGCTGATGGCGGGCGCGACGGCGGAACAGGCCGGGGCGATCGGTTCAGGACTTGGCCAAGCGTCGTTGGTCTGCAGGCGGACGGCGCCGGACATGGCCCTTGCCATCCAGAAGAACATCGTCGGCAGCAACAAGCAGGAGGTCATCGCAGCCTACGAGGCCGTCGTTCAGGAGGAGGTCACCACCGCCGTCAGCCCCGGTGCTACCGCACCGGACACCTCTTACGCGGTGTCCGGCGACTCCAACCAGGGTGGAGGCCCGTTCCCGAACAGCGACTCCGAGCGCGCGGGCGGTGTGCTGCCGTTGACAGCCTATTACGCCACGCCCACCGCTCGCGCGACCAGCCCTGGCGGCCGGACGGTTACTGTCTCGATCGTCTCCTCGACCACGTTGATCCAAAGTACGTCGACGACCCTGGTGACGGCACTGACGCCGAGCGCCTTGCAAAGCGTGAGCCCCTCCCGCTGAGGTTGTAGCCTCCGTTCACCTGAGCGCCCAAACCGACCGGGGCATTCAAACAAAGGCGATATCGCGCCCCTCGATACGCAGGGCGGTGAGGCGGCCCGTCGCAAAGGCGCCCGTGTCGATGTTGATACGATTCGGCCGGCAATCCGGCTCCCCTACAGGCGTGTGTCCATGTACGATGATCTTGGTGTAGAGCGACGTACAATCTAAGAACCGCTGTCGAATCCACAGGAGATCCTGCTCGTTCTGCGCGTCGATGGTTTTCAATGGATCGATACCGGCATGGACGAACATGAAGTCGCCTGCGATGTAATAGGGGCGCAACGAACAGTAAAAGAGGTTGTGTACGAGCGGTAGCGCCAACCTGAACTGCCGCGCGAGTTCGATTGCTTCAGCCGGGGATCGGCGATGCGACGGTCGAAGGCCATATGACAGCAACGTCGGCAAGGCGCCGATGTCGCTCCATCGCTCAAGGAAGCTTGGCTCACGCAGGAACTGCAGCAAGCACGCCTCGTGATTGCCTTTCAGGAAAATGACGGCGTATCTGGCCGACAGGTCGATGAGGGTTTCGATGACCGCTGCCGAGTCGGACCCGCGGTCGACATAATCGCCGATGAACACGATTTCGACCTTCTGGGTTCGCGCGCCCACAAGATCGGCTTCGATGCGCGCCAGCGCGCCGTGGAGCAGGTCGTACCTACCGTGGATGTCTCCGATCGCATACAGCCGCCGGCCCGGCGGTAGGCGCGCCGTTCCCATCGAGATCGCGGCAGCATTGGAGCGTCGCGGGGATGTCAAACTGGCGATCTGCCGTGCCGGTGCTTCACCGCCGACGTCGAGCCGAGGATCCTGAGTACGGATGACGCTACCGGATACGTCATGCGTCGCCGTGCTGAGAGGAATCGGACCACAGATGAACACGCATTCTGAGCAGTTATTCCGGCGAAATCGAGCCATCCCTCAAGGCAATCCGGCGCGCATCCTTCGTGTTTTGTGGCCTTGAAGTGTCACCGTCGAAGGAAGCGTGACCGAAACGGCAGCTTCCTTGATTCCCTTGCTCGCTCCGTGCAACGTTCGATCGCGGGAGATGAGCAATGAAGCACGGCGGTTTTGTTCTTGCGATCTTGGTGTTGAGTTTAGCTGATCCTGCGCAGAGCGCCGACCTTACCCACCCTTCACCAATCTATGCTCCGGAAGAAAACGTGACCGGACGTGTGCTGCCGGCGTGCGTGGAAGGCTACGAGCCGCTGGTGCTGAAGTGCGACCCCAGAGTGTACCTGCCGCCTGGACGATACTATGCGTTGGAAGATCAATACCTCGAGCTGCAACGCTCGCGTCGACACCCCTACGCTGACTTTTTCCGTTATTGACCGAAGATGTTACGGCGCCTGCGCGAAAACCCTGGTGGTCATCCCATCAGCAACCCTGCTTGCGCGTGCGTCTCACCCGCGCATCAGGAGCTTCCCCGCCGCACCGCTTGCACGCTCCTCGCATCGGTTTCTACCCATGAAGCGCACGCTCGTGAATATGCACCCTCATCTCGCGCAAGGTCTTCGACTTCAGTGCGAGACGCGCTCGGTTCCTAACTGTTTGCCACGCGCGGTCCCGAGACTTCCGACCGGGCTCGTCGAGCTGGACACGCGATGGATTGAGGCAACGTCTCGGACGAACGGACGGCATCGGAAGCTGAGACAGCAACGGTGTAGCTTCAAGTTGCAGTTGGTGACGCGCTACGTCGATTGCACCCACGAAAGCAGATCTTGGCCGGATCGTAAGACGTTTGCGCAATCGACTTCAAGGCTTCAGGCTTGCGTAATTACCAACGGCGATGAGCGGACTTCCCGGAATGCGCCTAGGGGCAATCACACGCGTTGGCGCATCCGGTTTCCTGTTGGACCGATTTGCCCGGTGCGCTCGCTTGGATCGTAGCTGACCAAGGAACGCCGACCATGCTCTTCATGAGTTGGCCGGGAGCAAGACGGGTCACGCCAAAATCCGGCACCTGCCACGAGGACACCACCCGCGCGCTCTTGGGAGTGCCCCAACCCGCGGTCAGCACGGACCAGCTCGCAGGCTACCGGAGCGCAGCGACCGTCCTACCAACGTCAAGTTGCTCGATGGCAACATGAAGCAACAATTCCGGCAGTTCTGCTGAAAAGCGGTGAACCGGCCCGGGATTGTGCAAAACCGTAACAAGCGATCCTATGAGCTGTGCCGTGCCCGCATTAGAAGTCACACTGCTCCCACTGTCAAACATAACGCATCTGAGACAGGTCTTTACAGGCTTCCACATCCTCGATCGGAAGCGAGTGCTCAGAGTTCGCTATGGTGAAGGGGCGGAGCGTCTCGGCATCTCGGCTGGGGTCGATCTCGACCGGGAAGCGTACTGCGTCGGTGCGGACGTCAAGGGCCTGGGTTTGCTCATTTACGACGTCCACGACTCGGATGTCATCAACGCCAAGCTGCTCGAACGAGCGCAGATGTACTTCAAACGCAGCTACAATCCGCAACTTCATCGGGAACACAAAAAGATCCGCCCACTCGGACTGAATTTGCTTGTTGAGGATTCGCCGAGTGTCATGGCGGCTCGCCGTGCGTTGAGATTCGGGCGGGGGCGCTCGCGGTATGGGGATGTGCTGCGGGCGATCGGTGTTAGCCCGCCCTACACTGCCAGGGAAACCGATCTGACTGCTCTGCCGATCGCCAGGGACAATCCCAAAGTCCTCTTCATGACGCGCGTTTGGCAACCGGAAGGTTACTACGGCGTGACACCGGAGGAAACGCGGGACCGAAAATCGCTGAACGATATGCGAGCGGACTGCATACGGACACTGCGCTCGGCTCTCGGCGAACGCTTCGTTGGTGGCCTTATTCCCGATGCCTTCACCCTTGAGCACTATCCCGATGCTGCGCTCAAAGGCGGAGAGCCGGCTCGCAAGGATCTTTACCTGAAGGGGTTGGAAGAATTCGATATCTGTATCGCCACGCGGGGCCTCCTCGGATCGACGGGCTGGAAGTTCGCGGAGTATCTCGCGAAGGGTCGGGCGATCATCTCCGAGAGCATGACCAATCAAGCCACGGGCCCGCTCCAGGTAGGTGTCAACTACCTGTCCTTCGCATCGCCCGATGAGTGCCTGGTCGGCGTCGAGACCCTTCTGAACGACGTCACGCGTCGGCAGACCATGATGATCGCCAATCAGGACTATTTCGATGCCTACGTTCGGCCCGAGGCCCTCGTGAGGAGAACCATCGCCACGGCAATCGCGGAGCTTCGGCCCGCATCGCCGAACGCGCCTTGAAGGGGCGAACCTTGCAGCGCGACGCCCGTAGGTCAGCAGTGGGGCCGTTGTTGCCCGATGTGGCGGCTCAACCTCGACGCCGGGGCTGATCGAACCGCCGGTCATCGCAGACCGGGCGCATCCGCGCGACCTGCTCGTTGCTTCACGGGGTGTGAACTGATACCGACCTTGAGGGCTCCCGCGACCTGCTCCGGCGTCCCAAGAGGAGTGCGCCTGTGCGTCGTGAATGGATAAGGCGCAACACCGGGCTTCTCTTCTCGTGTCTGCTCGCCTCGTTGTGGTCGGTTGGCGCCTACGGAGCCTGCACCCTTTCATCGGCCACGATGCCGCCGGAAGAGCTCGAACGCTTCGCGTCATCGCCGAGGAAATTGCTGGATGAAAACCCCAGCGGCGGGATCCTGCTGCAGGGGTCGTTGAGCGAGCTTGCGATGTCATCGGTCGCGATGATCAAACCGATCGAGGAGGTGGCACGCTATGCGAACCTCCAACAGAGCGAGACGATCGGATCTGCGCTCGCACGAGCCTTTCGAAGGTGCCGCGGCAAGGAAGACGCGCTCGCGTCGTTGATCCGGCGCTCCGCCATGTCATCTCCGAACAGTGCGGTCAGGCGCGCGTTCCTTGATCACACGGACCTCGATGACATCGATCCCGCCTCGTCGGCTGCTCGGAGCACGCAGGTCGAGAAAAGCCATTCGACGATCAGGATCGACCCCGACAGCAAGAAGCTGCCCAGTCCGTTTGCGCCCGTGCAGCTCTATTGAAAACTCGCTGCTTCGCTCGTGATCGAGCGGTCGAAGGTTGTTGCATCATGGTGGCCGCGGAGTTGCGATTTCCTCGCCACTGATCGTAGCGCCGACGCTGTCGAAGCGACGGCAACAAACACTCGATCCCGTTCCGACGCGCCGTGGATCTCAAGGACAAACCATGACCGTCGTTTTGATCGGCGGTCCCGGTGCCATGCGCGTCCACGCGATCCGGCAAGCAGGGGTCTTCTCGCCGAACCGTTCCGACACCCATCCCCCGACGTAGAAATCCTCGCCCTCCGCCAGGGTCACGCGCCCGGTTGGGTCGAACTCGATGCGCAGCAGGTCCTGGCCCGCGCGTGACACCACGCAAACGGTCCCGGCCAAGCGAGCGTCGAGGTCGCCGGCCAGTTGGAACGCCAGTTCGACGCCGACCTCCGCCTCGACGGGCATCTCGTCCAAGATCGCGAACCCGTCGGTGATCGCGCGCAGGGTGCGCCGGTGGTCGGCGCCGAAACGCCTGCGGTAGCCGTCGTGCCGCGTCACCACCTGCCAGGACGTACCGGGGTGCGCGCTATCCAAAGCGGCAGTGGCGCGCCGCCCCCAGTTGAACGGGCCGGTGATCGCGCTCTGGTCGTCGTCGGCGACGCTGAGCGTGTTGTGGGCGCGCGTGCCCCGGAACCAGTCACGCCATTCGCGCCCGGCGTGGTACAGGTACGTCCCGGGATCCACCAGAACCGGGTGTCCGTCGAGCGCCAGGGTGACGGCGTTGGCGTCAGCATGGCCATGCGCGGCGATGGACAGGTAGCCGAGCGGGCCGTGGTCGACCACGAGGTGGAGGCGGTGGCCGGCGGCGCCCCAACGGACGGAGGTGAGCCCCCCGTACGGGAAAGTGATGAGGGCCTCAGCCGGCGGTGACGGTGCCGCGGCGGCAGACGGTACCAGGGCCTCGCGCAACGTATCCGCGCCCGACGCACCGAGCCCGCACGGTTGTCCGAGCGCGCCGGCGATCGCGCGTGCCACCGAGGCGGGATAGGTGGTCTCCTCGCGGCACAGTGTGACCACGCGTCCCTCATCATCGTCGCCGAGGCGTGGTACCCGGCTGTCGGGTTCGGCGAGCGCGGCGACGAAGCTGGCGAAGCGTCCCAGGCGCTCACCGATCACCGCCCCGGTGACGTGACCGTCAGCCTGCGCCACCCGCATCGCCAGGAGGATCAGCTCTGCCGTGAAGGCGCCGTAGGTGGGGGACTGTTCCGCCGGCGCGCCATCGGGCAGGATCTGCCGGCCCGCCTCGCGCGCCAGGGCGCGGAGGTGTTTGGCCACGCTAGACGCGCGCGGGTCGAGGCTGAGGTCGATCATCACCAGCCCGGCCAGTTCCGCAACGAGGTGGTTGTTGGCCGAACTGAAGCGCGAGGGGTAGCGGGCGAGCCAATAGCGGTGGGCGCGCAGCATCGTCGCCAACGCCTCGCGAGACGACGCCGAAAGCCCCGCGTCGCAGTAGGTGGCGACGATTGCAAGCGAGATGGCCCGCAGCGCGATCTCGATGCCGGAGTTCCAGGCGAGGCCGCGGAAGGGTGGGTTTGCCTCCTTCCAGCTTTGCAGCGCCGCCTCGATCGCAGCCAGCGCGGCCCGGTCCCCGAAGACGAGGAAGGCGGCCGCGAGGGGCTGCAGGATTTGGAGGCGATTGTATTCCCACACGTATTTGATGTCGCCGATCCCCGTCGCGTGGCGGTACGGCACGTCGAAGCAGTAGCCGTCGATCCCCGGCCAGCGGCGCCCCGTCACCGGGTCGACCCACCACTGGTCTGGGGAGAACAGGTTTTCGGCCCGCTGCCGCGGCCAGCGCACGCCGAGCGCGACGAAGTCGCCGGCGAGCACGCCGTCGGCGGCGGTTCGCACCGCGTCGCGCCGCGCCGGCGTCAGCGACACCGGCATCAGCCCCGGCAAGGGCAGTACCGTGCCCGGCCCGGCGAAGTCGGCCCACGATACGGGTCGCCGTCGCGCCTGCCGCCGCTTCGCCTGTTCCAAGACGCGGTGGCCAATCTCCGGTGCGCTCATGGAGGCGAGCCGGTTCAGGTACCAAGCGAGCTTCATCAAGGAGTCAACCGCGCGGGGCGTCGGACGCTGCGGCATCGCGCGCGACGCTGTCCCAGAGCGCGTCGAGGCGGCGGAGGTATCCGCCGATCTCGAGATGTCGATGGTGGTACGCGCGCGCCGCGACACCAAGATCGCGGCGCAGTGATGCGTCGTCCACCAGCCGGGACAGGGCGTCGCACAGCCTCTCGGCATCGCCTGCCGGCACCAGCAGGCCGGTCACGCCGTCCGTCACGATTTCTGGGACGGCGCCAACGGGCGTCGCCACCACCGCGAGGCCGAAGGCCATGCCTTCGATCACCGACATGGGCAGGTTCTCGTCATGGGACGGAAGGACCAGCACGTCAGCCCGCGCCAGCAGGCGCTCCACCTCCCGCTTGTCGACCCATCCCGTTAGTTCCACCCGCGCGGCCACGCCCGCGGCGGCGAGGGCCGCGACCGTGCCCTCCACCTCGCCGTCACCGGCGATGATGGCGCGCCACCCCGACCGTCCTGCCATGCCGCCCAGCGCTCGCACCAGCACCGGGACGCCCTTGCGCGCTCCCACCCTGCCGAGGAACAGGATGAGCACGTCGCCGCTCGCTGGAAGCTTGCCGCGCCGCGGCGCCCGCGACGCGTTGGGCACCACCACCACGCGCGTGCCGTCGACGATGCCGGCGTCCACAAGGAATCGCTTCCACACTTCACCGAGCACGACGACGCGCGCCGCGCCGCGGAACATGACGGCGGTTGCGGCCTTGCCGCGCGCATCCAGACCCGTGTGGAACTGCCGGTAGCGGGACCCGTGGAGGTGGATGACATAGGGGACGCGCAAGAGTCGCGCCGCACGGCACAGCAGGCGCTTGCGGGTCTCGCTGCCGTGCGACGACAGGTTTACGTGGAGCACGTCGATGCGGCGTGCCGCCTTGGCCAGCGCCAGCCGCCCCAGCGCAAGCCCAAGGAACAGCGGAGAGATGCCGATGTGCCCCTGCCCCCGCGTGGTGATGAAGCGCAAGCGGAGGTCCGGGCGCGCGGCGCGCGCGTGCTCGCGCCGGATCTCGTCCATGATCTGGTCGATGCCGCCGCGACCGCCGCGGCCGAGCGGCGTCGCCACCGTGACATGCAGCATGCGGGCCGGCGCCGATGCCCGTCCGTCCCGCTCCGCCCCGTCCACCCCTGTGCCCGTCGACACGCCCCGTCCCCTACTGCGGCATCGCGCCAGCCCGCACCCTGTCAGGGCGGCAAAGGGAATGGAATAGCCGGGGATCAGCAAGGAGAAATCGACGAGGGAGTGCAGCGTGCCGAGCAGGCCGACCCCGAGACCGACGAGCGGGTAGAAGCCCGATCCGTCCCTGGCGAGCGCGCCGCGCAGCAGGTGCAGGCCGGCGACGATCCAGGCCGCGCCGATGAGCACCGCAGCCGGCAGCCCGAGTTCGGCGGCAAGCTCCAGCGGCACGCTGTGAGCATGCTCCCAGGTGCCGAAGCTGCCCAGGGCGGCGTCGCGGTAGGCCGGGAACGCCGCCTCGAAGTTGCCCAGCCCGACGCCGAGCCAGGGATGCGCGGCGATCATCGCCAGCGTCGAACGCCAAGCTCCCCAGCGGAATGGGTCGCCGAGCCCGCGCGCGTAGATGCGCTGCGCGAGCATGCCGCCACCGAGTTCGAGCAGGCCGGCGAGCGCCATCACCGCGACGGCGACCGTCACTGCAACGGCGCCCGACGCGGCGCCGTTCTGGTAACGGCGTATTCCCAGCGTGAGCACGAACAGCGCCGCGGTCAGCATGACCACTGCCCGCGACGCCGTGAGAACCATCGCCATCGCGCAGACGATGAGGGCGACGGCCATCGCGACCGCCGGCTTCGACGCGGCAAAAGCGGAGAGGCCACCAAGGCCGGGATCGCGCGCCCGGCACCGCTCCAGATCGCGGAGCACCCAAAGCCAAGCGACCAGCGCGCATGAACCCCAGTAGGCAGCGGCCGCGTTGCGGTTGACGAAGGGGCCCGTCAGCACGTGCGCATAGGCCGGGCTGGCGCGGCCTGCGTTGAAGCCAGGGGCATAGGCCCGCAGGACGATGGCGGCGACGGCGATGAGGGTACCGGAGGCAACAATCGCGAGGACGAGGCGCCGTGCGTCGTCCTTGTGGCGGGCGAACTCGAACGACCATTGCAGAACAAGCGCGAAGAGCAAGGGCGCCCCGAGTGCAAACCACGGACCGGAACGGGTCGCCGACCACTCCGCGCGCTCGAAACCCAGCAGCTCGCGCGCGGCGCGCCATCCGTCGTCCACATCGGCAGCGGGCACGGGGAGCCGGAGCTGCAACAGCGCGACCGCCGCGACGGTCGCGACGGCGACGGCAGCCGGCGGGTAGGCGGCCGCGCGACCCCCTTCACGCCGCAGTGGTCGCAGCAGCACGGCGAGCGCGAGAACAACGCACCAGGTCGCAACGAAGAGCAGGTCCACCGAACCGTAGGCGAGCGGTGCCAGCGCCAGCACAGCGAGGGGCGCGGCGTCGACCGCCGTAGCAGAGCGCACCGCCCATGACGAGCGCGCCTGCCCCGCACCTTCGACCCGCACGAGCATGGCGCGCGCTACCCTTCCGCGCCTGCGGGGCCGCTCACGGCGCGCCCTGCACGAAGGGAGCATGGAAACGCTCGCGGTCGTCGCGCGCCGGCATCATGTCGCGCCGGCGCAGGGCGGCAGCGAAAGCGTCGTAGGCGTCGGCGCCGGCCGCGCGCTCGATGCCGGCGATCAACGCGTTCCGTCGCTCGGGGCGGAGCCTGCCGATGGTATCGGCGGCAGGCTCGGGGAGTTGCGCGTCGACGAGATCGGACAGGTCGGTCAGCGCGGCGGCGCGGAGGTCGGACGGCAATCGGTCCAGCACGGGCATCTCGAGCGGATTGCGCACCAGGGCGACGCCGGCCTCGTGGGGCGCGAAGCGATGCGAGGCACGGAGATAGGCGAGGGCGCGCGCGCTCAATCCCTCATCGCGCAATCGCAGCCAGTACAGGTCGAGCCAGGCGAGGCCCTCGCCCGGCGCGCAGCCGACCGCCGCGCGGGCAGCGGCGGCGAAGTCGATAGCGCGAGCGTCCTGCGCCGCGAGGTCGTCGTCGCGCAGCGCCAATTCCATGCGCGCGGCGGCGAGGAGCAGGCGGTCCGCGACCAGCGGGCCGGGACACGTTCGGCGCGCACCGGTAAGGCGACGCTGCAGCGTCGCCAAACGCATGTCGAGCTGCGCGTCGCCTCCCTTCGTCGCCGCGACGGCGGTTACCGCAGCCTTGGCCGCCCGGTCCACGCCGTAGACGAGCGCGGCCGTTGGAAGGATCGTGGCCGCCCAAGCGGCCGCGCACAAGGCGAGGACGATCTGCGGAACCCATGCTGGCAGCCGAAGCCGCCTAGGCCGGCGAGCCGCCATCGACGTAATAACGGTGATAGCTGCTGCCGAGATAAGCCTCGTGGCGCTTCAGAACCGCGGGATCGGCACGGTTCAGCACGATGCCGATCAGGCGTTCACGCAAAGGCAGATTGCCGTTCAACGTCTCGTTCACGACCTGGCGGGAAGTTTCGCCCCATTCCACGATCATCACGAAACAATCGACAAGGTGGGCTGCCGCCTTGGCGTCGACCACCGGGCCGGCCGGCGCGAAATCGACGAACACGTATTCGTAGGAATTGCGCGCCACTTCCAGAAGTTCGCGCATGTTCTCCGAACCAAGCAGCTCGGCCGCGTTGGCCATGCGCACCGGCACCACGGCGGGAAGCATGTGGAGGTTGGTGTCGGGGTCGACCACCACGGCGTCGGCTAGCGCCCTGCTACGTGCCAATACCTCGATCAAGCCGACTTCGGCCGTTGGCGCCATCAGCTTGGTCAGGTTGGGGTTGCGCAGGTCGGCATCGATGATGAGGGTCTTATGTCCGCCGCTCGCTGCGAGCTGCGCAAGGTTGGCCACCACGGTGGTCTTGCCTTCCCGCGGCAGGGAGGAGGCGATACCGATCACCGTCATGTCCCGCGTCAGCCGGCTGAGGTCGACGGACACCTTGATGTTGCGCACCGTCTCCGAGAAACGCGAGAACGGCGCACCAAGAACTTGACGGCAAGCGGGCTGCCGCTGGCCGCCACGGCCGGGTCCCACCGTTGCGTCATCGACGCTGGGAAGGATGCCCAAACATTCGAAGCCGGTGAAACGCTGCACGTCGGCGATCGAGCGAAAGCTTTGGTTCAGCATCTCGCGGGCGAAGGCGAGGGCGAAGCCGACGAGGGCGCCGAACACCCCGGCTCCGCCCAGGACCATGAACGGCTTCGGCCAGCTCTTTCCCGAGGGCGGCGTCGCCCGTGTGATCACGCGAGCTTCCGTGATCGGAAAGGTTTGCTGCTGCGTCGCTTCCATGAATTTCTGGAGAAAGCTGTCGTAAAGGTTGCGGTAGGATTGCGCGGTGCTTTCAAGGTCCCGGAGATGGACGCGGGCAACGCCGCCCTCCCCATTCTCGTTGACGAGCTTGCCAAGGCTGCCCTGCAGGGATTGTTCGCGAGCCTGGGCGATCTCGAAATCGCTCTTGGTGGTTTGCGCGATGCGGTTCATCTCGCTGCCGATCGAGCGTTTGATCTCGCGCATCTGGTTGCGCAGGTTGATCGATGCTTGGTGATTGACACCGTAGCGTGCGGTGATGTCGGCCTCGCGGTTGGCGAGGTCGAGGTATTGGGCACGCAGCCGCGTGATGACGTCGTTGTGCAGGGCGTCCGACACCGCGCCGTCGGGCACGTCGTCGTTGACGACGATCTTGGCGATGCGGTCGTAGCGCGCCTTGGCTTCCGCCGTCGCCGCGCGGGCGAGCACAAGCTGCGAGTTCACGTCGGCAAGCTGCTGTTCGCTGATGAGTCCGCGGCTGGTGTCGATGATGTTGTTGCTGGCCTTGTACTTCTGGACGTTCTTGTCGGCGTCGCTGGCTTCCTGCCGCAGTTCGGCGATGCGATCCTGAAGCCATCTGCTGGCCCGCTTGGTCGCCTCGTACTTGGCTTCGAGCTCGCCGACCATGTAGGCGTCGGCGACGGCGTTGGCCGCGGCGGAGGCCTTTGCCGGCGACAAGGCCCGCACGCCCACCTCGATGACGTAAGTGAGGCCGACGCGCTTGACGATGAGGTTGGCCAGCAGCGTGTTTGCGGCCGCCCGCTCGGCATCGTGCTTGTGGTCCTCGGCTCCCCCACCGCCGTCGCCATTACCGTTGCCGGAGATCAGCGACATCAAGGAAGAGATCACGCCGCCGGACGGCGTGAACTCCCCGTCGCTGTCAAGGTGGAGCTGGCGGACCGCGGTGAGTGCGACCGACTCGGATTTCAGGATCTCGACCTGACTGTCGACCACGCCGGCGTCCAGCGTCTGGTCTTCGATGACACGTGTGTTCTGAAACAAGGGCGTCTTGCGCGCGTCGATCAGGATGCGCGTGGTGGCCGTGTAGCGCGGCGTTGCCGTGACCAGGTAGGAGATCGCGAGCAGCAGGCAGGCAGCGACGGCAGCGGCGATCAACGGCCGCTGCTTGCGAAGCGTCGACAGGATGCTCGACAGGTCGAGCTGCATACCGGGAGGCTCGAACTCGGCGGCGCCCTCGACCACCTGCACCGCGGTTCCTCGATCGAGCATCACAGCGAAACCTTTGCGGAAACGTAACCGGCCGCGGAGACCCGCTTGGCGGGCGCCTGCGTCGGACGCCACGCTCGACACGAAGACATCAGCCAGGATGAAAAGTATCTATGTGCCAAACCAGCCGGTCCCGCAAGTCTAGGAATTAGGCGCACCGGACGGGCGCCTCCTCAAGCGAAGCGGACGTCGTTGTTGCGTCATCGCGCGTCTGTCCGATCGATTCCCGCACAGAAATGTGGCAGCCCGAAGTAGCCCGGCACGCAAGTCGAGAGAGCCAGCCCTGCGTGTTGCGGGCAGCTGAAGTATCCGCTGGATCTAGCGCGATGTTTAGCCTGGGTTTGGTCGTCGCGCAGGCTTGCGTTGGCCGGGACGATGAGCTTTTGCACGACGGTCGTGATGACGACCTTGGCCGGGTCGTCGCCTGGACATGATCGTCCAGGGCTGGTCGGCGAGCCTGTTCCAAGCCTCGCAGCAGCGGTCCACGATGTCGTCGTCGAACGCGAAGATCCTGTTGCCGAGCCAGTTGTTGCGGAGGAACTGCCACACGTTCTCGACGGGATCGAGCTCCG
>CAXTFM010000046.1:0-23934 GCA_964243435.1 uncultured Beijerinckiaceae bacterium | reverse complement strand
AGTCGTAGTCGCCGAGGTGGGAATGGTGCTTCACGTGGTAGCAGCGGAAGCCCATCGCGGTTGGCACCGCGTTCGGTAGGTCGGCGAGGATCAGGCCGAGCTTGTTGCCGAGCACGTTCTTGAAGACGAGGTTGTGCGTGTAGTCGTGGATGACCACGAACATGGCGTGATTGGCGAAGGCGCCGAGGCACCAAGCGGCGACGAGGGCCACCCACCAGTGGCCGAGGCCGAGGTGGCCGACCAGCGCGGCCATCGCGAACTGCCCGAGCACCACACCAAGCGTGACGGCGAAGGTCCAGGGGTCCTGGCCCATCAGCCCGCGCACCTGCGGGTGCGCGCGCAGGATGGCCATGCGGCGGATCGGGTGCGGGCGCTTCAGCTCCGCCGGCACGAGGAAACCGCGGCGGAAGGGCGTCGCCGTGCCGGCGCGCGTGCGGCGGCCGAGGTCGAGTGCGTGGGTCATGCGGGACCTCGGATCATCGGGCGTCCTTTTAAGCGGCGAGCCGCTTCTCGTAGATGCGATGGATCTTATCGATTTCGGCGCCCGACAGCTCGATCGGGCGACGCATGCCTGCGTTGTCTTCCAGAACCCAGCCGAACTCGATGTGCTCGATCGAGAAGCCGCGGCCGCGCCGGCGCAGCTCCTCGATGAAGGCGAGGGTGATGACGCCGCCGATCGCCTTGCGCTGCAGCGCCTTGCGGATGCCGAACAGCAGCAGGCGCCCCGACTTGAAGTTGTGGTTGCGCACTCGCGAGATCACGCGGGGCAGGTTGAACGGGAACAGCTTGCCGTTCATGTCGGCGAGGATCTCGTGGAGGTTTGGCAGCACGATGCCGAAGGCCTGCGCCTCGCCGTCGAGTTCGACGATGAAGCCGGCTTCCGGTGGCGTGACGTATTTGAGGCCCTCGGCCACCGACAGGAACTCGTCAAGGGTGAAGGGCACGAAGCCCCAGTTGCTGCTCCAAGCATCGTTGAAGATGCTCATGATGATTGCCGCCTCGCTTTTCAGGTTCTTGAGGTCGAGCGTGCGGATCTTGAGACGGTTCTTCCATTCCGGCCGCGTCAGGATGGATCCCTTGCTTTCGAGGTCGGACTCGCGGACGGCGTAGCGGTAGGAGATGAGGTCGCGCGCCTTCGCGTAGCCGCAGGCCTCGAGGAGACGGGGCAGGTAGGCCGGCGACCAGGGCATGAAGATCATCGGCATGGCGGTGAAGCCGTCGACGAGCATGCCCGGTTCCGAGTTGATGGAAGGCGAGAACGGCCCGTGGATCAGGTCGGTCGGCAGATCCGCGGCGCGCGCGGCGAGCCACGCCTCGGCCGCCGCGGTGAGGGCGGACACCACCTCCGGGTCGTCGGTCGCGTCGAGCGCCCCGAACTGCGCCGGCGACGCGCCGACGGGGGTGAGGCCGTTCTTGTAAACCTGCGCGGCGATGCGGCCGACCCAGCGGCCGTCCTTGCGGGCGAGGAAGGCTTGCGAGTCGACGAGCTTGAAATGCGGGTTGAACTTGGCGGCAAAATTGGTCCAGCGCTCCGCGTCGAGCGGCGCGGAAAAGCCGTCCATACCCTTGTAGATCTGTCGGGGCAGCCGGCAGAACGCGAAGAACCTGCCGACGCCTTCGACCGGAACAACCTCGACGCCCACTTGGCCGGCCCTCAGCCGGCCATGCCCACGGCGTCGTGCGCCACCGCATCGACGGCGCGCTTGTCGCCGAGGATGGCGGCGAGGTCGGGCAGGCCAACGGCGGCCAACTCGGACGCGGCCAGCTCCGACGGCGCCGTCCCGGCAGCGGCAAGGTCCAGGGCGGCAAGGTCTATGGCAGCGAAATCCGCGCCGACCAGATCAGTACCGGCAAAATCTTCGTTGGCGAGACCTGCGGCGTGCTGCGCGCGGAACGTGGCGAGGCAGTCGATCACGGCACGGATGTCCGCCTCGCTGTGCGACGCCGACAGGAAGAAACGCAGGCGCGGCTGGTCGCGCGGCACGCCGACCTGGATGATCGGGGGCACGTAGAAGCCGTTGGCGTCGAGAAAGCGTGAAGCGGCCAGCGTTTCGTAGCTGTCGCGGAACAGGATGGGGACGACGCCGCGCCCGATCGCCGGGCCGGTGTCAAGACCGGCATCGCGCGCGAGATCGACGAACAACTCGCTGTTGCGGCGCAGCCGCTTGAGGCGCCAGCTTTCCGTCTGCGTCAGTTCCAGCGCGGCAAGCGCGGCGGCGCTGATCACCGGCGACAGGCCGACGGAGTACACGAAGCCCGGCAGGGTGTGGCGGAACCAGTTGATGACGGCCGACTTCGCGCAGATGAAGCCGCCGCAGCTCGCGAAGCTTTTCGACAGCGTGCCGATGATGAGGTCGATCTCGTTGGGGTCGACGCCGGTGTACTCGCACAGGCCGCGGCCTTCCTCGCCGAGCACGCCGATCGAGTGCGCCTCGTCGAGCAGCAGCCAGGTGTCGTGGCTGTTCTTCAGTTCGACGACGCGCGGCAGGTCGACGATGTCGCCGTCCATTGAGAACAGGCTTTCGCACACGATCAGCGCGTTCTTGTACTGCGGGCGGTGCTCGCGCAGCAGCTGGTCCAGGTGGTCGAGGTCGTTGTGGCGATAGAACACCACCTGCGACCCAGAGCTCTTGCAGCCGGAAATGATGCTGTTGTGCGACAGGTCGTCGAGGAAAATGACGCCGCGCGTGCCCATGATGTGCGAGATCACCGTCACGTTGGTGAGGTAGCCCGACACCAGGGTCATCACCTCCTCGACGCCGATGAAGGCGGCGAGCGCGCGCTCCAGGTCCTTGTGGCTGGCGCGTTCGCCGCCGACGAGGCGGGAGGCCAGCGCCCCGACGCCGACCACGTCGAGCGCCTCCGCCGCCGCCACCTTGATCGCCGGATGGCTGCTCAAGCCGAGGTAGTCGTAGTTCGCGAAGGAGGTGAAGCGCGTACCCTTCAGCCGGGCGTCGCGCCGGGCTTGGTCGACGGGCACGAAAAAGGGATTGTGCTTCGTCAGGTAGCTGCCGCCGGCGAGGCGGAAACGCTTGTCGGCGACGTCGGCGAGGCTTTTTTGTTTCCGCACGATATCAAGGTCTCGTTTGGCTGCACGAATGCGGCGTCCGCATCAAGTCGAGCGAGGAATTACCATCGCGCCACGTCGGGGCAAGAGCACGAAAGACACGCCGGCCGGTTCACCTGCCCCGCACGCCTTGGAAGTTTGAATTAATCAGTTTTAACAATCAGTTAATTCGCATTCAATTCGCGTTACAAAGCGTTACAGAAGCATCTTCGTTGCCCGTCCTTTCCCGTGGGGCGCCTATCGGCGGCGGAAGCGGTCGAGGTTCAAGCGCGTCGGCAGCGCCGATATCGCCCGGCTTGGTCGTGCCAGTGCTCCCGCCGTAGAGGCGGCGAAGACCACGCGCTCGACGTCGACCGCGGTCACCCCGGTGCGCGCGGGACCCCGGCGAGCAGGGCCACGGTGAAGGCGTCACCGGCGTCGGTCGCCTCGACGGTCGCGACGGTGGAGCATGGCTGCTCGCCCCACGGCGAGCGCGGTCGGCGTGGCAGCACGGTGCAGTCGTGCGCCGGGAGCCTGGCCGCGCATAATGTCGCGAACGGGCACCGACGCCGGGCTTTTGGTCCAACTTGTTTTCGCTGCCCGATCGCGCTTTGAAGCGTCATGGACATCGTCAAGCCGCGCGACGAGGACGAGGTGCTGGCCGCCGTTCAGGCGGCGCTCGACGACGAGCGCCCCGTCGAGATCCTCGGTCACGGTTCGAAGCGCGGCCTCGGGCACCGCGTCGATGCGGCCGCGCAGATCGACACCGGCGCGCTCAGCGGCGTCACCATGTACGAGCCGGCCGAACTGGTGATGACCGCGCGGCCGGGTACGCCGCTCGCCGACGTCGCGAAGATGCTCGACGAGCACGACCAGGAACTCGCCTTCGAGCCGATGGACCCGTCCAAGCTGTGGCGGGGCAATTCGTCGGGTACGCTCGGGGGCACGGTGGCGGTCAACGCCGGCGGCCCGCGCCGCATCAAGGCGGGGGCGGCGCGCGACCACCTGCTCGGCTTCCGCGCGGTGAGCGGGCGCGGCGACATCTTCAAGTCGGGCGGGCGGGTGATGAAGAACGTCACCGGCTACGACCTGTCGAAGCTGATCGCCGGCTCCCACGGCACGCTTGCCGTGCTGACGGAGGTGACGCTCAAGGTCCTCCCGCGCGCCGAAACCGAGCGCACCTTCCTGCTGCGGCGACTCGACGAGGCGGCGGCGGTGGCCGCGCTCAACGAGGCGACGGGGCTGCCCTACGAGACGTCGAGCTTCGCCTGCGTGCCCGACGGCAGCTGGCTCGGCCCGGGACTCGGTTTGGCACCGGGCTGCTGCATGGCGCTGCGGCTGGAAGGGCCGGCGGTATCGGTGAACAAGCGTTTCGCCGACCTCGCCGCGCATTTCGGACCGCGCGGGGAGGCCG
Organism: uncultured Beijerinckiaceae bacterium; assembly: GCA_964243435.1. Taxonomy (GTDB): domain Bacteria; phylum Pseudomonadota; class Alphaproteobacteria; order Rhizobiales; family Beijerinckiaceae; genus RH-AL1. Next base: position 19,474 of record CAXTFM010000046.1, on the reverse strand, counting down.
ACGACCTCGACGAGCGCAGGTCGCGGCTGTTCTGGGCGGCGCTGCGCGACGCCGAGCCCGTCGCCGAACTGCCCGGCCCGGTGTGGAGGATCTCGACGGCGCCCGCCAACGGCGCGGCATTGGTCGCGCGCCTGCGCGCCGCCGGCGTGCCGCTCGCACGCTGGTACTACGACTGGGCGGGCGGCCTCGTCTGGCTGGCGCTCGACGTCGACGGTGCCCACATCGGCGACAGGGTTGGCGATGGGGCGGGCGATGGAAGCGCTGGCACCATCCGCGCCGAGCTGGCGCGCTTCGGCGGGCACGCGACGCTGGTACGTGCGGACGAGGCGTTGCGCGCGGCCGTGCCGGTGTTTCAGCCGGAGCCGGCCCCGCTCGCCGCCCTGTCGCGGCGCGTCAAGGCGAGCTTCGATCCGCTCAACATCCTCAACAGGGGCCGTCTCGGGCTCGGAAGCTGACCATGCAAACCGACTTCGCGACCGACCTGCTCGAGCGCCCGGCCTTCGCCGCCAGCGAGAAGATCATCCGCAAATGCGTGCATTGCGGCTTCTGCACCGCGACCTGCCCGACCTTCGTCCTGCTCGGCGAGGAGAACGACTCCCCGCGCGGCCGCATCTACCTGATGAAGGACATGCTGGAGAACGACCGCCCGGCCGATGCCGAGACGGTGAAGCACATCGACCGCTGCTTGAGCTGCCTCAGCTGCATGACGACGTGCCCGTCGGGCGTGAACTACATGCATCTCGTCGACCACGCCCGCGCCCACGTCCAGAAGACCTACAAGCGCCCGCTGATGGACCGGCTGACGCGCCAGCTCCTCGGTCTCGTGCTGCCGCATCCCGGCCGCTTCCGCTTGGCGTTGCGCGGCGCGATGCTGGCGAAGCCGTTGGCGCCGCTGTTTCCCAAGCGCTTCGCCGCCATGTTCGCCATGGCGCCGGCGCGCTTGCCGCCGCGCGGCACCAGCGACCACCCGGCGATCCATCCGGCCGAGGTGACCCGCGTCAAGCGGGTGGCGCTGCTCACCGGCTGCGCCCAGCGCGTGCTGGACCCGGCGATCAACGAGGCGACGATCCGCGTGCTGACCCGCCTCGGCGTCGAGGTGGTGGTGCTCAAGGACGTCGGCTGCTGCGGGGCGTTGCAGCACCACATGGGCCAGGAGGACGCATCGCACGCGATGGCGGCGCGCAACGTCCGCGCCTTCATGGCGGAGAAGCGCGCGCGCGGCCTCGACGCCGTGGTGATGAACACGTCGGGTTGCGGCACCACCATCAAGGACTACGGCTGGATGCTGCGCGAGGATGCGGGCGTGGCCGACGACGCCAGGACGGTGTCGGCGCTGGCGCGCGACATCAGCGAGATCCTGGCGGAGCTCGACGTGGCGCCGCGCGGCACGGCACCGGGGCTGCGCGTCGCCTACCACTCCGCCTGCTCGCTGCAGCACGGGCAGCGCATCACCAAGACCCCGATGGACGTGCTGCGCCAAGCCGGCTACGAGGTCGTCGGGGTGCCGGAAGGGCATATCTGCTGCGGCTCGGCGGGCACCTACAACCTGCTCCAGCCCGACATCGCCAACCAGCTCAAGGCTCGCAAGGTCGCCAATATTGCCAAAACCAAACCCGACGTGGTCGCAGCCGGCAACATCGGCTGCATGGTCCAGATCGCCAGCGCCATCGGCACCCCCGTCGTCCATACCGTGCAACTCGTCGATTGGGCGACCGGCGGCCCGAAGCCCGCGGCGCTCGCCGATCCGGTCGGGGCCTGAGGCGACGGGGCTGATCCGGGCGGTGCCGGCGGCCTGCGCGGGCCTCGTGCTGGCCTGCGGCCTCGCCGTCGCGCAGGCACCCGATCAGGCAGTGCCGCCGCAAGGCCCCATCGTGCAGGCGCCCGCTGCCCAGGCCCCAACCGTGGCCGACGAGGACAGGATGCCGCCGCTGCCGCCGATGGATGGGCAGCAGGGCGAGGTCGCCAGCCGCACGGCCGTGTCGCAGACGCTGAAGAAGATTCACGAAAAGGAAGCCGCCGAGCAGGCCGCAAAGGAGGCGGCGTCGCGGCGCGAAGCGGCCGCGAAACGCGAGGCTGCCGCCCGCGAGGCGCAGGCCCGCAAGGCGGCCGAAGCCAAGAAGGCCGGCCCCGCCAAGAAGGTAGCCGAGGCGAAGAAGCCGGCGGCCAAATCCGCGTCAGGCAAGGCTGCGTCAGGCAAGTCTGCGGCGGCCAAGCCCGCAACCGCGAAGCCGCTGCGGGCGAAAGTGGCCCGGAAGAAGTAGGAAGCCGCCCGCGACCGGCTTGCTACTCCGCCGGGTGCTCGGCCGGGTGCTCGGCCGCGTCGCGCCGCCGGAAGCTGTGCGGCGCGAGGCTGTACAGGTACATGGCGGTCGGGCGCAGGATCAGAAGGTCGGCGACCAGCGCCGCGATCATCGCGAAGGCGGACAACCAGCCGAACAGCCGCAGCATCGGCAGGTTGGAGAAGGCGGTCACGGCGAGGCCGCAGGCCAGCACCACGGAGGTGAGGATCAGCGCCGGCCCGACCAGGATGGTCGCCCGCTCCACAGACAGGGCCGCGTTGACCCCCGGCCGTTCCTCCAGCCGCAGCCGGTTGAGGAAGTGGATGGTGGCGGACAGCCCGAGGCCGAAGGACACGGTCAGCGCCACCACGCTGGCGAACTGCAGGCCCTCCCCCATCACCCACAGCAGCCCGCCCGAGGCGACGATGGGAAAGATGCCGGGCATGATGGACAGCAGCATCACCTTCCACGAGCGGAAGGCGAGGCCGATGAAGGCGGCGACGAAGACGATCTCGATGGTCAGGAAGCTCGACAGGCGCCCGATCATCGCCGCCGAGTTGCGCGAGGCGATCACGGCGAGGCCGGTGACCGCGATGTCGTAGCCCTTGTGGGCGGCGCGCACCTGGTCGAGGCGATGGTCGAGGTCGTCCACCGTCGGCAGCAGCTTGCTGGCGTCCTTGTCGGGGATACGGCCCGACACCAGCGCGGACATCTGGTCGGCGGCGACGAAGCGGCGGATCAGCGGCTCGGGCAGGTAGCCGGCGTACTTCCTCAACGTTTCGACGTCGCCGAGGCCGAGCTTCTGGCTCAGCCAGTCGCGCAGCGTTTGCAGGGAGAACACGTTGCCGATGCCCGGCTCGCTTGCCGTCACGCGCTGCACCGCTTCGATGGTGGCCAGCGTTTCCGGTGAATAGAGCGTCTGTCCCGGCGGGAACTGGACCAGCACGTCGATCGGGTTGGCGCCGGTGAGCTTGCGGTCGAGCGTGCCGTTGGCGGTGTTGGCCTGCTTGTTGTTGGGCACCTGGTCGGCGAGGCGGTAGCGCGGCTCCAGCCTGGCGTAGACCACGGACAGGCCGACCACCACGGCGATGGCGATGAGGCTGTAAAGGCCGGGGCGCCCGACCATGCGCTCGGCGATCCAGCCGCAGAAGCGGCGCAGCACGTTGATGGCGGTGTCGGCGCTCGCCGTGCCCTGCGCGAGCTTGGCTTCCCCGCGGATCAGCGTGACCGCGAGGAGGGGCAGCAGGACCAGCACGGTGATCAGGGCGATGAAGGTGGTGAGCAGCCCCGCCTCGCCGAAGGTCTTGATCAGGTCGGAGTCCGAGAACAGCAGGGCGAGGAAGCTGACCATGGTGGTGGTGTGGGTCAGCACGCAGGCCGGCCCGACGACCGCGATGGCGCCGCGGATCGCCTGCGCCTTGGTGTTGCCGGCGACCAGGCGGTCGCGGATCGCGAAGGTGAGCTGCATCGAGTCGGAGAAGGAGATCACCATGATGAGCGGCGTCATCACGTTGAGGAAGATGTTGAGGCGGAAGTCGAGCCAGCCGAGCGCGCCGACCGAGATCAGGATGGCGACGAGCGGCGGCGCCGCCGCCACCAGCATGAACGACACGCGCTTGAAGAACAGGATGGCGATGAGGCAGCCGGCGACGAAGCCGATGAGGTTGTAGGTGATGCGGTCGGACTCGACCGAGTTGTGGATTTCAAGCTGCATCACCGGCACGCCGGCGAGTTCAGCCTTGAGGTCGGAGCCGGCGAGGTCCTCCGCCATCGTTTTGCGGATCTCGGCGATGATCGGGCCGGAACGGGTGCTCGCCGCGACTTCGGGGTTGAGGGCGAGCACGATGAGGGCGAGCGTGCCATCGGGCGAGATGAGCTTGCCGTTGATGAGCTCGTTGGCGCGCACCTTGGCGATGACGTCTTGATAGTCTTGGCCCTCCGGCAAAGGCTCGGGGAACAGCGCCGGCGGGATGGTCTGGCCGGGCTCCGGCGGCTGGCGGGCGGAGAACATGGACAGGATGGAGCGCTCGCCCTCGACGAGTTGGAGGTCGGTGACGAGGTCGCGGATCTTCTGGACGTTGTCGCGGTCGAGGAGGTTCTGCCCGGTGAGCACGACGAGCACGTCGTACTCGCTCGACGGGAAGCTCTTCACCACCGCCTCGTACTGCCGGAACTGCGGCGTGTTGGAGCGGAACAGCTGGCTGAGCGAGTCGTCGACCTGGAGCTTGCCGATGCCGAAGGCGGCGAACAGCGCCACGGCGGCGAAGATCAGGCCGACGAGCAGCGGTGCCTTGAGCGAGACGAGGCCGAGGCGTTCCGTGCCGAAGGCGAGCGCGGGGAGGGCGCGGTCGGGCGTGCCGGTGCCCGATTGCGACGACTGGACTTCGTGTTCGACGCTGTGCATCGGGTTCCTCGATCGACCGGTCGACGGAGCGTACCAGCTGGTTCGGCTCTTAACCGCAACCGATGCGCCGTGCTAGTGCCGCAACACGGCAGCTTTAAGCCGGCGGCCGGCGCGCCCGCGCCGCAAAGGTGCCATCAACCTGCTGGTAACCATACCCTTCCCCGCTCGTCTCGCGAGGATCGTCGCGTAGCAAGGAGGGTCCCATGACCCGCATCACCATCACGCGCCGCCTGATCCTGGCGGCGGCGCTTTGCGGCGCCCTCGCCGCCTGCTCCAAATCGCCGACGGAAGACTTGACGGCGAGCGCCGGCGCCGTGCCCGGCAGCGCGCAGGACTTCGCGCAGAACGTCGGCGACCGCGTGTTCTTCGAGTCGGACCAGACCGACCTGACGCCCCGCGCGCAGGAGGTGCTTAACCGTCAGGCGAGCTGGCTCCTGCGCTACGACCGCGGGCCGTTCACCGTCGAGGGCCACGCCGATGAACGCGGCACGCGCGAGTACAATTTCGCGCTGGGTGCGCGGCGAGCCGAGAACACCAAGGAGTACCTCGTCGCCCGAGGCGTTCCGGCCTCGCGCATCCGCACGACGTCCTACGGCAAGGAGCGCCCGGTGGCAGTGTGCAACGACATCTCATGTTGGTCGCAGAACCGCCGCGCGGCCACCGTCGTCGGCGAGGGGCAGAGCTGAGGAGGCCGTTCCGCAGCAGGCGGAGCACGCGGCAACCAACCGCACGGGCAGGCATTGGCCCAAGCAACGAACAAACGACGTCGCGGCCCATGACCGACACGTCGACGGAGGAACCATGCCGACCGACCTGCCCCCCGACTACAAGCCGCAACCCGCTCCGGACCCGACGGGGACGCCACCCGTCGTCCCGACGCCCGGCGGCGAGGACGCGCGCGACCCGATGGGAACGCCCCGGCCAGCGCCGAATGCCGGCATGCCCGGACCGGAGGGCGACGTCGTCGATCCCTCGGGCGTCGATGAGGCGCCCGCCGCGCCGGGTGGCTTCGGCGTTCCCCAGCCTGCCGGCACGCCGAGTTTCTAGCCGACCCCAACGTGCCGGTTGAATGACGTCGATGTCGCGGCCGGCCGGCCATTTCGCGAAGAACCTTCGGCGTTCGGTGCTGTTGAGCGACGCACCAGCAGGGAGCTCAGAATGTCGGAACCCGGTACACTTAAGGAACTCTACGTCGAGGAAATGAAGGACCTTTGGTCGGCGAACGAGCAGATGACCAAGGCCGTCACCCAATTGGGCGAGCACGCCCATGATGCCAAGCTCAAGCAGATGCTCGAAGGCACGGTTGCCGGCATCCGCGAACACACGTCGACCCTGAAGTCGTTGATCCAGTCCGGCGGCGGCGAAGCCAAGGCGGAACACTGCAAGGGAATGGAGGGGCTCGTCGCCGAAGCCCTCAAGCACTGCATCCAGGAAGCGCCGACGGTCGGCACCTTGCAGGACATCGAGATCATCGCGCAGTACCAGCGTATGTCGCATTACGGCATCGCCGGCTTCGGGTCCGCCGCCGCCTATGCCAAGGCGCTCGGCAAGAAGGACGACGAGTCCACGCTGAAGTCCATGGTCAGCAACATCTACAAGGCCGACGAGTACGCCAGCGCGTTGGCCGAGCGTTTGGAGCAGGCAGCCGCCGCGTGAGCGGTGCGTGTTGACCTGATGTAAACCATAGGCGTCGCCGGGCATCGGCAAACGGTGCCGGCAACGCTTCAACAAGGTTGACCAGAACTTCCGCTTAACCCTGACGCGTTATCCGATCCCTTGTTGTGTTGGGTTCGGAGTATTCGATCATGGTCCTCAATCAATGGGCCGCGCGTGCCAGGGTGGTGGCTGTTCTTTGCGCGGGGCTGTCCATTGCCGCCTGCGCGCACACGCCGGGTGAGGAGGGCCTAGCCGGCCTTGGCGGTGGTAGCGGAGCCGGCGGCGGGTCGGGTCGGTATGCCGCCGGGCAAGGCGGCGACGGCTACGGTCGCGGTGCCCTCGGTACCAGCCGGGACGGCGAGGGCAGGGGACGCAGCGGGTCCGCCGCGCCGGGCAGTGCCGAGGACTTCGCGCAGAACGTCGGTGACCGCGTGTTCTTCGAGTCTGACCAGACCGACCTGACGCCGAAGGCGCAGGCGACGCTCGACCGTCAGGTCGCATGGCTGCAACGTTACGACCGCGGTCCCGTGACGGTGGAAGGCCATGCCGACGAGCGCGGCACGCGCGAGTACAACTTCGCGCTCGGCGCCCGGCGTGCCGAGAACGCCAAGGCCTACCTCGTCGCCCGCGGGGTGCCGGCCTCGCGCGTCCGCACCATCTCCTACGGCAAGGAACGCCCAGTCGCGGTGTGCAACGACATCTCGTGCTGGTCGCAGAACCGCCGCGCCGTCACGGTGGTCGGCGGCGGCCAGTCCTAGGCCCCGTCGCTCGTTCGCGTCGCTTGCCCTCCCCGGCGGCTCGGCCCACAAGCCGAGCCCCGTCCCCGTCGAGCCAAGCCGTGCAGCTCACCATCGCGACCTGGAACATCAACTCGGTGCGCCTGCGCATCGCGCTGGTCGAGCGTTTCCTGATGGAACAGCGGCCCGACGTGCTCTGCCTCCAGGAGACCAAGTGCCGGGACGCCGAGTTCCCCGTCGCCGCCTTTCGCCGTGCTGGCTACGACTTCCTCGCGATCAACGGGCAGAAGGGCTACCACGGCGTCGCCATCGCCTCGCGCCTGCCCTTCGCCCGCACGGAACGGCGTGGGTTCTGCGGGATGAACGACGCGCGCCACCTCGCGGTCACCGTGGCCGCCGGCGGGCGCCGCGTCGATCTTCATAACCTTTACGTTCCCGCCGGCGGCGACGAGCCAGATCCGGCGGTCAACCCAAAATTCGCCCACAAGCTCGCCTTCCTCGACGAGATGGCGATGTGGATCAGCGAGGACGGGGTGGCCCGCGCCGACGCCGTGCTCGTCGGCGACCTCAACGTGTCGCCGCTGGAGCACGACGTGTGGAGCCACAGGCAGCTCCTCAACACGGTGTGCCACACACCGGTCGAGGTCGAGCGCTTCGGGCGCGTCCAGGCCGCGGGCGCCTGGGTCGACGTGATGCGCCGCCACATCCCGGCGGCGCGGAAATGCTACACGTGGTGGAGCTACCGCGCGGCGGACTGGGCCAAGGCCGACAGGGGGCGCCGGCTCGACCACATCTGGGCGAGCCCGAGCCTCGACCCGACCTTTTCCGGCCTGACCATCTTCAAGGACGTCCGCGGCTGGGAGCGGCCGTCCGATCACGTGCCGGTGATGGCCACCTTCGACCTCGCGCCGTAACGTCGCGCGGTGCCGGCGTCTCGCGTGTTCCCGCGACCGCGCGGTCGAGAGGCGGCACCGGCCGGCAGTGGGAACCGGGTCGAGCTGGCAGCCTTAGGCCGCTTCGCCGATGGTCAGCGACCGCACTTGCGAGGAGTCGACCGCGACCGCGTGTCCGGTCTTGCAGCCGACGGGCTGCAGCGCCTTCACCACCTGCTCGACGCCCCGGAATAACTTCCCGTAGGCAGCCGAGCCTTCGTCGAGCGTCAGCGACGCGAGGCGGTCGTTGATAATTCCTCCGAGCCGGCTCGGGATCTCGCGCGCTTCGGTGGCGTTCAGGTGCGCCGCGTCCTGATCAGGCCTTCCTGCATCACCGAGGCGACGAGCACGCCCGCCCGGTCGAAGAGCAGGCCGCGGGCGAGGCCCCTGCCGCCGGAAGTGTCGGGACTGTCTTGGGCGTACAACAGCCAGTCATCGGCGCGGAACGGGCGGTGGAACCAGATCGCATGGTCGAGGCTCGCCACGGCGAACTCCGCTTCGAACAGGGTGCGCCCGTGCGCGGCGAGGGCCACATCGATGAGGGTGAGGTCGCTGAGGTAGGCGAGAACGGCGCGGTGCAGGGCGGGGTCGTCGGGCAAGGATGCGGCGGCGCGTAGCCAAACGTGCCGGTGCGATGTCGGCGGCGTCGCGCGGTCGTAGCTGCGAGGGTCGCAGGGACGGATCTCGATCGCCGGCTCGAAGTCGGCCCAGTGCTGCATCCGCTGGGCGGTGACGTCGTCGGGAGACGGCGCGACGGCGGTGCCGTTCAGCGTGTCGGGGTCGGGCACGCACGGCATGGGCACTTGGTGGTCGAGGCCGCGCTCTTCCACCTGAAAGGAGGCGGACAGGTCGAAGATGGTCTGCCCGTGCTGCACGGCGATGCAGCGCCGCGTGGTGAAGGAGCGCCCGTCGCGGACGCGCTCGACCTCGTACACGATGGGCACGTTCGGGTCGCCGGGCAGCACGAAATAGGCGTGGAGCGAGTGCGGCGCGCGCCCGACCACGGTGCGGGCAGCAGCAACGAGCGCCTGCGCGACCACAAGGCCGCCGAACACCCGGACACGCCCGTTGCGCGGCGCGGTGCCCCGGAAGATATTCGCCTCGATGCGTTCCAGGTCGAGAACGTTGGCGAGGTCGCTCACGACGTCCATTGATCACCCCTCGCCGGCCCGTCCCTTCATCGGCCTGTCCCACCGGTCGGCCGATGGCGGGCTCGGCCGAAGCCTTGCCGCTCGTCGGCCCACTGCGGCGATCCAGGCGACGGCTCGGCTTTCGCCGATGGCCGAAAGGTGACTATCTAGGGCCGCCTGTCCCCCTGGCGACCATTTCTCGGCCGACGCGACCGCGCGACATCACCGGAGCACGCCCCATGACCATCGCTTTCATCGGCCTCGGCAGCATGGGCGTCGGCGTCGCCGGCAACCTGCTCAAGGCGGACCAGGAACTGTGCGTGTGGAACCGCAGCGCCCACCGCGCCGACCGGCTCGTTGCCGCCGGCGCGACCCTCGCCGCGTCGCCGCTCGACGCCGCTTCGGATGCCAGCGTGGTGTTCACAATGCTTGCGGACGACGCGGCGCTCCATGCGGTGATGGGCGGCGAGGACGGTTTGCTCGCCGGCATGCCGCGTGGCACGCTGCACGTGTCGCTGAGCACCATCTCCGTCGCCGCCGCCGATGACGCGCACGCGGCGCACGTGGCGCACGGCCAGCGCTTCGTGTCCGCTCCCGTGTTCGGGCGCCCGGACGCCGCCGCGGCGGCCAAACTGTTCGTCGTGGCGGCCGGGGCTCCCGCCGACCTCGACGAGGCGCAGCCGCTGTTCGCCGCGATCGGCCAGCGTGTGTTCCGCATCGGCGACACGCCCTCGCAGGCCAACCTGGTGAAGCTGTGCGGCAACTTCACCATCCTCGCCGCCGTGGAGGCGATGGCGGAGGGCATGGCGCTGGCGGAAAAGGGCGGGGTGGCAAAGGCCAAGCTGTACGAGGTGCTGACGGGCACGCTGTTCGGCTCGCCGATCTACCAAAACTACGGACGCATCATCGTGGAGGACGCCTACACGCCGGCCGGCTTCAAGGCGCCGCTCGGCTTAAAGGACATGCGCCTCGCCGGTGAGGCGGCCGAGCGCACGGGCGTTCCCATGCCGCTCCTCAGCCTGCTGCGTACGCAACTCGTGCAAACCATCGCGAACGAGGGCGAGGAGATCGACTGGTCGGGCATCGGCCGGACGGTCGCCAAGAACGCGGGATTGTGACCGCGGGTTCTTGAACGCAGACTTGCCGGAACCGTCGTCAGGCGGCGCCGGCCCTGCGCGGACGGCCGCGCTCCGGGGCGCCGCTCGGCGGATTGGTACGCTCGATGGCGATCGTGTCGCCCTTGCGGCCGGGCTGGGCGACGGCGGCGGCGAAGGCCTCCGCGACTGCGGGCGCGATCTCCACCTTGCTTTCGCCGTCGAAGATGCGGATCGCGCCGATCGAGCGCTTGTCGATGCCACCGCGCTTGCACAGCATCGGCAGCAACCACTTCGGGTCGGCGTTCTTGCGGCGCCCAACGTTGAGGCGGAACCAAACCCCCGCGCCCTGCACCTCGCCGCGGCCCGACGCGGGCCGGGCGGCGCGCTCGCGCGGGTCGCGGCGCGACGGCTGCATCACGCCGGGGTCGGTGACGTCCTCTGGCTCGGGGAGGCGCGAGCGGTAGGCCCGCACCAGCGCCGCCGCGATCCGCTCCGCCGAGGCTCCTTCGAGAAGTTGCCTGCCGAGCGCGAGATCGTCCTCACCCGGCTCCTCCGCAAGGATCGGGTCGGCGAGGAGGCGGCGGCGGTCGCCGTCGCGAATCGCTTCGGGGGTTGGCGGTCCGCTCCATTGCGCGGTGAGGCCCGCCGCCTCCAGCAGCCGGTCGGCGCGGCGCTGCGCGGTGGGGGGCGCGAGGAGTACGGCGACCCCCTTGCGCCCGGCGCGCCCGGTGCGCCCGCTCCGGTGCTGGAGCACGTCGGGGTCGGTCGGCAGGTCGGCGTGGATGACGAGCCCGAGATTGGGCAGGTCGAGCCCGCGTGCGGCGACATCGGTTGCCACGCACACGCGGGCACGGTGGTCGCGCAGCGCCTGGAGCGCGTGGTTGCGCTCGTTCTGGCTGAGTTCACCCGACAGCGTCACGGCGGCGAAGCCGCGCTCCTGCAACATGGCGCTGAGGTGGCGCACCGCGTCGCGCGTGTTGCAGAACACGATGGCGGTCGGCGCCTCCGTTTCGCGGAGCACATTGACGATCGCGTGGATGCGTTCGTTCGCCGCCACCCGCACCACGCGGTAGGAGATGTCGGCGTGGCCGCGCTCGGCCCCGCCGGCCTCGATGCGTAGCGGATCGTGTCCGAAGCGCGCGGCGAGCGCGACGATGGGTTTCGGTATTGTGGCGGAGAACAGCAGGGTGCGTCGTTCCGCAGGCGTTGCCTCCAGAATGAATTCGAGGTCCTCGCGGAAGCCGAGGTCGAGCATTTCGTCGGCTTCGTCGAGCACCACCGCGCGCAGGCGGCTGAGGTCGAGGGCGCGCCGCTCGATGTGGTCGCGCAAACGGCCGGGGGTGCCGACCACGATGTGGGCGCCGCGCTCCAGCGCGCGCCGCTCGGCGCGCGGGTCCATGCCGCCGACGCAACTCGCCACCACGGCGCCGGTCTCGGCGTAAAGCCATTCGAGCTCGCGCCGCACCTGGAGGGCGAGTTCGCGCGTCGGCGCCACGGCAAGGGCCAGCGGCCCTTCGGCCGGCATCCGTTCCTCTCCGCCAAGGAGCGTTTCGGCCACGGCAAGGCCGAACGCCACCGTCTTGCCCGACCCGGTCTGCGCCGACACGATGAGGTCGCGCCCGACGGCATCGGGCGCGAGCACGGCGGACTGGACGGGGGTCGGCTCTTCGTAGCCGTGCGCGGCAAGGGCGCGCGACAGCGGCGGCGAAACGGGTGGAAAGGGCAAAGGCGATGCTTCTCGGGATGGCGGCGGGCGATACCGCCGATGCGTGCCGCGGATGTTTGCTGCGGCGCGTCAGCCGGTCGCGAGGCGGGGATAGGTGCGCGTTATTGCAGGAAGTCGTTGCGGAGGAAATGGTTCGCCGCCCGCGGCGAGCGCATGCCAGCGCCGCGCCGGTCCCGTCGTGGTGCCGGACCTCCCTCGCGAGGGGAATGGCGTCCACCCCTCGTTCTGCCCTAGGACACGGCGGGGACCGGGTGGAGGACGCCGTGTGATGAGCGCAACCGAGCCGGCCGTGGACGCGGCGATGGAGCAGGTTACCTTCCGGCGCGTGTCGCGCCGCCTGCTGCCCTACCTGTTCCTGCTGCTGGTGGTGAACTACCTCGACCGCGTCAACATCGGCTTCGCCGCGCTGCGGATGAACAAGGACCTCGGCTTCAGCGGGGCGACGTTCGGCTTCGGGGCAGGCGTGTTCTTCGTCGGCTACGCGCTGTTCGAGGTGCCGAGCAACCTCGCCCTCCACAGGTTCGGGGCGCGCCTGTGGATCGGGCGTATCCTGATCACCTGGGGCATCGTGTCCGGGCTCATGGCGTTCGCCCGCAGCGAATGGCAGTTCTACCTCCTGCGCTTCCTGCTCGGCGTCGGCGAGGCGGGGTTCCTCCCGGGGGTGGTGTACTACCTCACCGACTGGTACCCGGCCGGCCGCCGCGCCCGCGCGATCGCCGGCGTCATCCTCGCCATCGCGATCGCCCCGGCGGTCGGCGCACCCGTGTCGGGCGTGATCATGACCTACGCCGATGGCGCCGCCGGCCTGCACGGCTGGCAATGGATGTTCGTGATCGAGGCCGTGCCGGCGGTCGTGCTCGGCATCGTCACCATGGTCTGGCTGACCGACAGGCCGGCCGATGCCGCGTGGCTCGCCCAAGGCGAGCGGCAATGGTTGGGCCGACAGGTGGAACGCGAGCGCGCCGCGCTGGCCCCCACCGCCCATGTCGGCATCGCCGCGCTGTTCCGCATGCGGCGGATCTGGGCGCTGGCGGCGATGTTCTCCTGCCAGCTCATCGCCTTCTACGGCATCCTGCTGTGGCTGCCGCAAATCATCAAGCACCTCGGCCAGCGCTCCGACCTGGAGGTCGGCATGCTCACCGCCATTCCGTTCCTGTGCGGCGCCGTTTCCATGGTCGTCGTGTCGCGCAGTTCCGACCGCAGCGGCGACCGCAAGTTCCACATGGCCGGCGTGCTGCTCGTCGGCGCCGCCGGGCTGCTCGGCAGCGGCTTGGTGACGAGCCCGGTCGTGTCGCTGGTCATGCTGTGCGCCGCCGCAGCCGGACTGATCGGCTCGCTGCCGCTGGTGTGGACCATGTCCAGCGGCTTCCTCACCGGCGCTGCGTCGGCCGGCGCCATCGCGCTGGTCAACACGCTGGCCCAGGTCGGCGGCCTCGTGGGACCCTGGGTGGTCGGCATCGTCAAGGACCGGACCGGCAGCTTCGCCATCGCGCTGGGCCTGCTCGCCGCGGCGGCGCTCGCCGCGGCGCTCATCGCCCTGCTGCTCCAGGACGACGAGCGGGCGCGTCGCACCGCCGTTGCCCTGGCTTCCGAGGTCCAGGCTGCGGAGGCCGGTGCCCCGGTGTGACGCGCGACCGCGTCAGGCCGCCGGCGCGAGGACGATCAGGGTGGAGGTCGCGGACACGAGAAGCCGGCCGGTCGCGTCGGTGAGGCGCGCCTCGGCGAACGACGCGCGCCGACCGATGGCGACGATGCTGCCGACGGCGCGCACGCTGCCGCCGTCGGCCGGCACGGCCCTGTGATACGACGTTTTGAGCTCGAGCGTGGTGAAGCCCTGCCCCGCTTCCATGCGCGACAGGGTGGCGAAGCCGCAGGCGAAGTCGAGGATGGTCGCGGTGAAGCCGCCGTGTACGGTGCCGCCCGCGTTGCAATGGGCGGCGCCGGGCGCCGCTTCCAACACCACGCGGCCCTCCGCGGCCTCGACCAGCCTGATCCCCAACGTGTCGGCGAGGCTCGGGAGACGGTTCCGCTCCATCATGAGCCGGAGCTTCTCCAGGCCCGTCAGGTGCATGCCCAATTCCTTAAGCAGGCTCATCGCGCTCCCCCAGCACCCGGGTTCATCACGCGGATCGGCGCCCCGTCAAGCCAGGCCAGGATATTGTCGACGCTGTCGCCGTAGAAGCGGCCCAGCGTCGACCACGCGCCGTAGCCGATGTGCGGCGCCAGCACCGTGTTCGGCGCCGCGCGCAAGGGATGGTCGGCGGGCAGCGGCTCCTGCGCGTACACGTCGAGCGCGGCGATGAGGCGCCCGCGGTGCAACGCGTCGAGCAGCGCCGCCTCGTCGACGAGCGGGCCGCGGGAGGTGTTCACCAGCACCGCGCCGTCCTTCATCATGGCGAGTTCGGGCGCGCCGACGATGCCGCGGGTGCGGTCGGACAGGACGAGGTGGAGGCTGACCGCGTCGGCGGTGGCAAACAGCTCCTCCTTGGCGACGCGGCGCACCCCGGCCTCCGCCGCGGCCTCCTCCGTGAGGTTCTGGCTCCAGGCCACGACCTCCATGCCGAAGGCCTTGGCATAGTGCGCGACGCGGCGACCGAGCTTGCCCAGGCCCACGATGCCGAGCGTCGCGCCTTCCAGCGACCGGCCGAGCGGCAGGTCCTCGTGCCAGCGCCCGGCCCGCATCCCGGCATCGGCCTGCACGAGGCGGCGCTGTGCGGCGAGCAGCAGCGCCCAGGCCAGCTCGGAGGTCGAGGCGGTGGTTTCGACGCCGCCGCCCGTGTTGCATACCAGGATGCCCCGCGCCGTACAGGCGGCGATGTCGAGCGAGGGCGAGCGTGCGCCGGTCAGGGCGACGAGCTTGAGGTTGGGCAGGCGCTCGATCAGGCTGGCGGGGAAGGGCGTGCGCTCGCGCATGGGGACGAGCACCTCGTAGGGGGCAAGGCGCCCCGCCGCCTCGTCGGGCGACATCGGGGCGCTCAGCACGTCAACCGTGGCGCCGCGCGCGCGCAGCCTGTTCCAGTCCGCCGCCCGTTCGGCGACGTGCTGGCTGTCGTCGAGGATCGCGATCCGCATCGTGGCGCCCTTGTCCGTTGCACCTCGCCACCTGCCCGAGCGCGACCGCCGGCGCAAGCGGCACGGCGCCTTTGCGTCACCGTCGCCCTTGGAAGCGCCGGGCGGCGCGGCTACAACGGCACGCAATCTCGTCCACCAGGGGTGCGCCATGACGCCGGAACACGATGTCGGACCCTCGGACGACCACGGACCCGCGCCCGGGCCGCTGCACGACCCGGCGGACATCCTGCCCGACCTCGACCGGAAGGCGCTGCCGCCGCCCTCCGCCAAGGCCCTGCCGCCGCGCGACGCCCTCGTCGAGGCCTTGATGGAGCTGGCCGGCGAACGGGTCTGGGAAGACATCACCATCACCGACATCGCGACGCGGGCCAACCTGTCGCTCGCCGATTTCCGCGACGCGTTCCCCTCCAAGGGGGCCGTGCTCGCCGCGTTCTCGCGCAAGATCGACCGCGAGGTCCTCCAGGGCACGACCGGCGACATGGCCGGCGAGGCCGCCAAGGAGCGGCTGTTCGACGTGATGATGCGCCGCCTCGATGCGCTCACCCCCTACAAGCTCGGGCTGGAATGCGTGGTGGAATGGCTGAACCGGGCGCCGCTCGCCGCCGCCGCCGTCAACCGCCTGGAGCTGAACTCCATGCGCTTCATGCTGGAAGCCGCCGGCATCGGCTCGGAGGGTTCGGTCGGCGCCCTCAAGATGCAGGGCCTGGTGCTGCTGTGGGGACGCGTGCTGCGCACCTGGTTCCGCGACGACGACCCCGGCGCTGCGCAGACGATGGCGGTGCTCGACAGGGAGCTGACGCGCGGCGGCCGGTTCGTGTCGCGCGCCGACGACGTCAACCGGCTGGTGTCGCCGCTCATCGCGCTCGCCCGCGCCATGTTCGAGCGCCGGCCCGACTACCCCCGCGAAACCGCCGACAGCTTCAAGGCCGACGAGCCCGCCGCCGGGCTTTGACGGCCTTTTGCCCCGCGGCGGGCGTCCCGCAGCGATGCCGGCTCCGTCGCGCCACTTCCTGCCCGGCACACGGAGCTGCCATGCCGAACCCTTTTGCCGCAAGGCGCGCCGGCCCCTTCGCCGCTGTCCTCCTCGCCGGCCTTGCGGCCGCGCCGGCATCGGCTCAGGACCGCGGCACGCTCGACCCGCATCCGCCCGCACCCCTCGCCGACCCCGGCGACCCGCATCTGTCGGCCAAGGAGGTGTTCGGCCGCGCGAGCGTACCGGCCGCCGGTGCCGCGCACGTGTACGGCTCCTACTCGCACGGCTGCATCGCGGGGGCGCAGGCCTTGCCGCTCGACGGGCCGGACTGGCAGGTGATGCGGCCCTCGCGCAACCGTTATTACGGCCACCCGCTGCTGCTCGCCTTCATCCAGCGTCTCGCCGACCGGGTGACGCGCACAACCGGCGCCCCGGGCCTCCTCATCGGCGACATCGCGCAGCCGCGCGGCGGCCCGATGCTCGGCGGCCACGCCTCGCACCAAGTCGGCCTCGACGCCGACGTGTGGCTGCGCCCTATGCCGACGCAGCGCTTATCGGCGGAGGAGCGGGAGTACGGCAGTTCGACGATGGTGGTGCGACCCGATCGCAAGGATGTCGACCCGCACCTGTTCACCGCCGAGATGATGGGTTTGATCCGCGCGGCGGCGGTCGACCCGGAGGTGCAACGCATCTTCGTCAACGCCGCGATCAAGCGGGCGATGTGCCGCGAGGCCAAGGGCGACCGCGGCTGGCTCGACAAGGTGCGCCCGATGTACGGGCACGACTATCATTTCCATATCAGGTTGCTGTGCCCGGCAGGCGAGGCGGACTGCAAACCTCAGGCGGAAGTGCCGGGCGGCGACGGCTGCGGCGCCGAGCTGCAACGCTGGCTGTCGCCGGCGGTGCTCCATCCGCGACCCTCGGCGAAGCCGGCGCCGCTGCGCCCACCCCTCGCCATGGCCGCCATGCCGCCGACCTGTCGCGCCGTCGCCGCCGCGCCCGGCCAGCAGGCCGAGGCGCGCTGACGGTTTCGGAGGCGGCTCAGGCCGCCGCGACGCCCGTGCTCACCGGGCAGCTCACGCCCGTGCCGCCCAGGCCGCAATAGCCGCCGGGATTCTTGGCGAGGTACTGCTGGTGATAGCCCTCGGCGTAGTAGAAGGCCGGCACCGGCACGATCTCCGTGGAGATGGCGCCAAAGCCCTTGGCGCGCAGCGCCGGCTCGTAGCTGTTCTTGATCTCGCGCGCCACGGCGAGTTGCGCCTCGGTCGCGTAGATGCCGGAGCGGTACTGCGTGCCGACATCGTTGCCCTGGCGCATGCCCTGCGTCGGGTTGTGACTTTCGAAGAAGCGGCGCACCAGTTCGGCAAAGCCGATCACCGCCGGGTCATAGGCGACGAGCACCACCTCGTTGTGTCCCGTGCGCCCGCCGCACACCTCCTCGTAGGTCGGGTTGGGCGTGATGCCGCCGGCGTAGCCGACCGCCGTGGAATACACGCCCGGCAGCGTCCAGAAGGCGCGCTCGGCGCCCCAGAAGCAGCCGAGGCCGAACACCGCCGTTTCGACGCCGGCGGGGAAGGGCGGCCTGATGGGATGGCCGTTGACGTGGTGGCGCTCGGCGGTGGGGATGGGGGTGGAACGGCCGGGAAGCGCGTCGGCCTCCGTCGGCAGGGTCATCGGCTTGCGAAACGAGAACATGGACACTCCATCAGGCTGGCGAGGAAATGGGGGTTCGGCGCCACCACGGCAACCGGACGGGTCGGCACCCCTTCAACGGCGGACGTAGCCGATGGTCGGGCGCCGCCGCCGCGTGACCGCCATCAGGGCGAGCCCGACCACGCCGAGCACCAGCCAGGTCGGCAGCAGGAAGGCAGTCGCCAGCACCGGGTCCCACAGCACCGGCAGTTTGCGCGCGACGGCGGCATGGAAGGACTGGAACCCGTCGGGCGAGAACGCCGTCAGCGTGCTGCCGAACGGCAGGAGGGCCGGTGCGCCGGCCGCGACCGACCGCGTGCCATCGACGATCAGCGCCGCGAAGGCCCCGGCGAGGACGAGCAGGCCGAGCAAACGGATCAGCAGGCGCATGGGGAGGCGGCCGGGGTGGGGCCGAGTCGGATCGGCCGTACGGATGCGCCGCCGATTTAGGCGGGGCGGCCCGCGCGGTCAATTCATCAGATGCCCAGGACGGGCGCCGCCGCGGTCACGCCGGGGTGATGCGCGTCCAATGCCCCATCTTGCGGCCGGGGCGCTGGTCGGCCTTGCCGTAAAGGTGCAGGCTGACCCCCTCGGCGGCGAGCAGCGCCGGCCAGTCGCCGACGGCGGCGCCGACGAGGTTCTGCATCTCGGCGCGCCGGCCGCGCATGGTTGTCGCCCCCAGCGGCCAGCCGCAGATCGCGCGCATGTGCTGCTCGAACTGCGAGGTGGTCGCCCCATCGCGCGTCCAATGGCCGGAGTTGTGGACGCGCGGCGCGATCTCGTTGACGCGGAGCACCTCGCCGCCGGCCTCTGCCGTCACGAACAGCTCCACCGCCAGCACGCCGACGTAGTTCAGCGCCTCTGCGATGGTTCGCGCAACCGCGACCGCCTCCGCGGCGGTGGCCGGCGTGATGGCGGCGGGCGCCACCGTGCGGTGCAGGATGTGGTGCTCGTGCTCGTTCTCGCACACGTCGTAGGCCTTGAAGGCGCCGTCGAGCCCGCGGGCGCAGACCACCGACACCTCCTTGGTGAAGGGCACCACGCCCTCCAGGATGCAGGGGACGCCGCCGAGCGAGCGGAAGGCCACGGCGAGGTCCGTGCCCTCCTTGATGGTGGTCTGCCCCTTGCCGTCATAGCCGAAGCGTCGCGTTTTGAGGATGGACGGACGGCCGAACTGGGCGACGGCGCGGGCGAGGCCGCCGGCCGTGTCCACCGCGACGAAGGGCGCCGTCCTGATGCCGAGCGAGGTCACGAACTCCTTTTCCACCAGCCGGTCCTGGCTGGCGGCGAGCGCGGCGGCATCGGGGCGCACGGGGCGCACGGCCGCCAGAACCTCTGCGGTGCGCGCCGGCACGTTCTCGAACTCGTAGGTGATGATGTCGACCGCTCCCGCGAAGGCGACGAGGGCCGCCTCGTCCTCGTAGGCGGCGATCGTCTTCGCCGCGCACACGTCGAAGGCCGGGCTGTCGGCGTCGGGGCAGAACACGTGCGAGCGCAGTCCGAGCCGCGCCGCCGCCATGGCCAGCATGCGGCCGAGCTGGCCGCCGCCGACGATGCCGACCGTGTCGCCGGGGGCGAGCATCGCCATCAGGCGGACGCGCCGGGCGCGTCGCCGGGCACGTCGCCGGGCACGTCACAGGGTTCCTGAGCAACGGCGGTGGCATGGGCCGCCCGCCACGCGGCGAGACGCGCCGCCAGCGCCTCGTCGCCGAGGGCGAGCACGGCGGCGGCGAGCAGCGCGGCGTTGATCGCGCCGGGCTTGCCGATCGCCAGCGT
>CAXTFM010000045.1:0-24361 GCA_964243435.1 uncultured Beijerinckiaceae bacterium | reverse complement strand
GCATCGAGGGCTTGATCCACGTCAGCGAGATGTCGTGGACCAAGAAGAACGTCCATCCCGGCAAGATCGTCGCGACGAGCCAGGAGGTCGACGTGCAGGTGTTGGAGGTCGACTCCGCCAAGCGCCGCATTTCGCTCGGCCTCAAGCAGACCCTATCGAACCCGTGGCAGCTCTTCGCCGACAGCTTCCCCGTCGGCACGGATGTCGAGGGCGAGGTCAAGAACAAGACCGAGTTCGGCCTCTTCGTCGGGCTGGAAGGCGACGTCGACGGCATGGTGCACCTGTCGGATATCGACTGGAGCCGGCCCGGCGAGATCGCCATCGAGGACTACAAGAAGGGTGACATCGTGCGCGCCCGCGTGCTCGACGTCGATACGGAGAAGGAGCGCATCTCGCTCGGCATCAAGCAGGTCACGACCGACGCGGCAGCGCCCGCGCCGAGCGAGGACGCGACGCCCGGAGAATTCCGCAAGGGCAGCGTCGTCACCTGCGAGATCATCGACGTGAAGGACGGCGGCATCGACGTTCGTCTCGCCGGCTCCGACCTGGTGTCGTTCGTCAAGCGCAACGAACTGGCCCGCGACCGCAACGACCAGCGCCCCGATCGTTTCGCCGTCGGCGAAAAGGTCGATGCCCGCGTCACGCAATACGACAAGCGCGCTCGCAAGATTTCCGTGTCGATCAAGGCGCTGGAAATCCATGACGAGAAGGAAGCCATCGCGCAGTTCGGCTCGGCCGATTCCGGCGCTTCGCTCGGCGATATTCTCGGCGCGGCGCTCAAGGCGCGCGAGAAGAAGAGCGACTAGACCCCTCGCTTATCGATACGGTGGAAAGGCCCGGCCCAACGCCGGGCCTTTTCGTTGAGACGGGGTTGGTCAGGGCGAGGTGGCACGTTCGGCCTCGTAGGCCTGGAGATGGGCGTAGGCGATGCGCAACAGCGGCGTTGCGACGCCGAGCGCGGCGCCGCGCCGAACCATGTCGCCCTGGATATGGTCGGCCTCGGTGGCACCGCCGCCCTGAACGTCACGCAGCATGGACGCGGTAAGCGGCGAGCCGCGCTGCAACAGGGTCGAGCGCGTCCAGTCCTGCGCCTTCGCCCGAATGGCGAAGCCGGACGCGGCGGCGACCGCCTCGCATTCGCCGATCATCTCCCGCATCAGCCGTTCTCCCTCGTCGGCCGCCAGGACGTGCCCGACCGACGCCCGCATCAGACACGTCATCGAGGCGGCGGCGGTGATGAAGGCGAACTTCTCCCACATCTCCTGCAGGACGGCGTCGCTGCGGTGCCGCTCGAACTCGGCGGAGGCGAACAGCCTCTCGACCGCGTCGCACTTGGCGTCCTGGTCGGCCGTGCGCGCGCCGTAGGTCAAAGCGGCCAGTTTGTTGAGGTGGTGGATGCGGCCGTCCGGCGTCAAGGTGACCGCGATGAGGGCGAGGCCGCCGAGCACGGCGCTGGCGCCGAAGGCGGCATCGAGCCTGTCGAGGTGGCCGACGCCGTTCAGCAGCGGGAGGATGTCCGTGGCGGGCCCGACCGCCGGGCGGACCGCCTCGACCGCCCCGTCGAGGTCGTAGGCCTTGCAGCTCAGCAGCACGAGATCGTAGCTGCCCGCGACCTCGTCGCGCGTGACCACCTTGGCGTCGATCGTGGAATCGCCCAGGGGACTCGCGATGACGAGGCCGTCCGTGCGCAGGCGGGCGGCACGCGCTTCGCGCACGAGAAAGGTGACATCGGCGCCGCTCTGCGCGAGCCGCCCGCCGAAATAGCCGCCGATGCCGCCGGCGCCGAGGACGAGGGTACGCATCAGGCGGCCCCGTAGATGTTGAGGAACATGTCGCGCAGCGCCTTCTTCTGCACCTTGCCCATCGCGTTGCGGGGCAGCTCGGCAACGAACACCACGCGCTTCGGCTGCTTGAACTTGGCGAGCCGGCCGTCGAGCGCGGCGAACACCTCCGCTTCGTCGAGCGCAACCCCCGGTTTTGCCACCACCACGGCGGTGACCCCTTCGCCGAGATCGGGATGGGGCACGCCGATCACCGCGCTCTCGCCGACGCCCGTCACGGCGTCGATCGCGAGTTCCACCTCCTTGGGGTAGATGTTGAGGCCGCCGGCGATGATGAGGTCCTTGCCGCGACCGGAAATACGGAAGTAGCCGTCGGGGTCGATGGTGCCGAGGTCGCCGGTGACGAACCAGCCGTCGGCGCGGAACTCCGCCGCGGTCTTCTCCGGGTTGCGCCAGTAGCCGGCGAAGACGTTGGGGCCCTTGACCTCGATCATGCCGACCGTGCCGGGGGCGAGCGCGGCACCACTCGTTTCGTCGACCACGCGCACGGCGACGCCGGGGAGCGGGACGCCAACGGTCCCGGCACGGCGCACGCCGTCGTAGGGGTTGGAAGTCGTCATGTTGGTTTCCGTCATGCCGTAGCGCTCCAGGATGACGTGGCCGCTGCGTTCGGCGAAGCGGCGGTGCGTGGCGTCCAGCAGCGGCGCCGAACCGGAGATGAAGAGGCGCATGTGCGCCGCCAGTTCGCGGGTGAAGGCGGGCTGGTCGAGGAGCCGGGTGTAGAAGGTCGGCACGCCCATCAGCACGCTCGCCTCGGGCAGCAGGCGGATCAGTTCGCCGACGTCGAAGCGCGGCAGGAAGATGACGCCGGCGCCGGCGGCCATGGCGGTGGTCGCGGCGGTGAACAGACCGTGGGTGTGGTAGGTCGGCAAGGCGTGGAGCAGGCGGTCGGCGGGCGTGAAGCGCCACAGCTCGACCAGCGTGAGGGCGTTCGAGGCGAGGTTGCCGTGGGTCAGCATCGCGCCCTTGGAGCGCCCGGTGGTGCCCGACGTGTAGAGGATCGCGGCGAGGTCGGACGCCTCGCGGGCGGCGGGGCGGAACGCCGGATCGCCGGCATCCATCGCGTCGCGCATGCTGCCCTGCCCGCTGGCGTCGAGGGTGCGCACGGTGGCGGTGGTGATGGCGGCCGTCTCGGCGGCGCGCACGGGGTCGCAGACGACGAGCCGCGGTTCGGCATCGCCGAGGAAGTAGTCCACCTCCGCCGCGGTGTAGGCGATGTTGAGGGGCAGGAACACCGCGCCGGCCGCGACCGTGCCGAGGTAGAGAAGGAAGCCCGCCGACGACTTCTCGATCTGCGCGGCGACGCGGTCGCCCGGCCTCACGCCGAGCCGGGTCAGCGCATCGGCGGCCTGCCGGACGCGGCGGCGCAGTTCGGCATAGTCCAGCGTCCCGCCGTCCGGCGCGATGAGGAAGGGGGCGCCACCTGCACCGTGTGAAAGCAGCTCGTCGATGAAATGGTTGGTCAAGGGCAGGGTCCGAGGCGCAGGTGACCGTGGTCCGGCGCGACGGTCGGGCGCGAACCGCCGCGGATACGACCATACGGCGCGCCCACGCGCGGCGTCACCGCACGGACCGCCCTCTTTGGGCGGAGGGCGCTACTTGATCTCGGTCTTGCGCGGCGGCCCCATCAGCGCCGGCTGGAACAGGATGGCGGCGGCCAGCGTGCACACCAGCGACAGCGCCATCAGCTTGCCCATGCTCGACGTGCCCGGATGCTTCGAGGCCCACAGGCTGCCGAAGGCGGTCGCCGTGGTCAGCGCGCTCCAGAACACGGCGCGCGTCAGGCTCGATTGCAGCAGCTTCTTCGTGCCCGCGCGCCACGCCATGACGAAATAGATCTTGAAGGCGACGCCGAGGCCGAGCAGCAGCGGCAGGGCGATGATGTTGGCGAAGTTCAGCGGCATCTCGATCAGCACGGTGATCTCCAGCGTGACCACGGCCGCGAGCAGCAGGGGCACGAGCGTCAGCAGCACGTCGCCAACCCGCTTGAGAACCAGCCAGAGGATGACGAAGATCGACCCGATGGCGATGGCACCGGCCTCGAGAAAGGCCGTCTTCACCGTCCTGCCGGCCGACTGGATCGCCACCGGCTGCCCACTGGCGTGGGGCGCCACGGACTTCACCTCGTCGGCGAAGCGCACCATCGTCTCGTTGTTGTCGGGGTCGCCCTTGGGCGCGACCTCGATGCGCGCCTGGCCGGTGGTGGTGCTCTGGTACATGTTGCGGAGGTTGGCGGGGATGGCGTCGAGCGTCGCCTTCGACGCGTCCAGCGAGTCGCGGAGCGACTGCACCGTGATCTTCAGGGGCGGGATCAGCGCATCGCGGGCGCGCTGGCGGACGTCCGCCTTGGCGTTGGCCAGCTCGTCGGCGAGGGAGGCGAAGCGCCGCGCCGCGTCCGCGCCCTTACCGGACTGACCCTGCGCCGCCGCCTGGAACGCGGTCGCCGTCCGCTTGATCGAGTCGACGTCCTCCTCGTCGGCCGGCGGGTCGAGCGCCCGGCTCGGGTCGAGCGCGGGTCCGAGCACGCGCTTGGCGCCCGCGATCAGGGCGAGCTTGGCGTCCTGGTCGGCGGGCACGAGGTCGGACAAGGTGGTCACGCGTGCGACGTCGGGCAGGCTGCGCAGCTTGTCGGCGGTGGCGTCGGCGGCAGCGAGCGTCGGCTCCAGCACACTGATGACCTGCGTGTCCGTGTTGGGGTCCTTCATCAGGTCCTTCAACGTCGAGATCGACTCGCTGCTCTGGTCGTCGAGGTTCAGCGGGTTGAAGTCGAAGTGGAGGTTGCGTAGCAGCGGCGTGCCGGCCAATGCCACCGCCAGGGTGCCGATCACGATGACGTAGCGGTGCTTCTCGATGAAGTCGTCGACGGGGGCGAGGAACTTGTAGCCGACCGGCTCGCGCTCCGCCGGGGGGCGGATCACGGCGAGCAGGGCGGGAAGGATGGTGATGGAGCATGCGAAGGCGATGAGCATGCCGGTGCCGGCGATCTCGCCGAGTTCGGACACGCCGCGATAGGCCGTGGGCAGGAAGGCGTAGAAACCGGCGGTGGTGGCGAAGGCGGCGAGCGCCAGCGGGCGGCCGACCTTGGCGGCGCCCAACGCGAGCGCGTCCATGAAGGCGGGATGGTCGTAGCGCTCCGCCTTGTAGCGCACGGAGAACTGGATGCCGAAGTCGACGCCGATGCCGACGAAGAGCACGGCGAAGGCGATGGAAATGAGGTTGAGGGCACCGACCATCGCCAAACCCGCGGCGAAGGTGATGGCAAGGCCGGCCATCACCGTCACGAACACGGCGGCGACGATCTTCAGCGATTTCAGAGCGGAATAGATGATCGCGAGCACGACCACGGCAGTGATGAGCCCGTTGAGGCCGAAGCCGTCGGCGACCGTCGAGAACTCCTGATCGGAGATCGGCACTTGGCCGGTGATGCGCACGCGCGCGCCCGTGGCGGCGTCGAGATGCAGGTCCTCGACGGCCTGCTTGACGAAGCTGATCGGTTTCGCCCCCGGCTCCAGGGCGGCGTAGTCGAGCACGGGCGTGATCTGGACGAATTTGCGCAGCTGCTGCGACTGCGGCTTCTCGCCGTTCGCGAGCAGGTTCTGCCAGGAAAAGAACGCCGGCTTGTTCGCCAGCACGTTGGCCAGGGCGTCGTCCATGGCCGTAACCGGCTGCGCGAACTGGTCAAGCGAGCCCTGCCGCGCGCCCACCGCCTTGGGGATGAACTGGAAGGCGTCGAACACGCCGCGCAGCGATTGGTCGGCCGAGATGATGGACAGGATCGGCTGCGCACGCTGGAGACCGCCGACCGCCTTCTTGACCTCGTCGGGCGACTGGAACAGCAGGCCGTTCTTGGCGAAGAACGCGCCGCCCTGCGGTTGCACCACCAGCTTGAAAAGCTCGGGATGCCCCTGAATGCGCGCGTCGAGCGCATCGGCCGCCTCCTGCGCGCGCTCGGGCGTGACCCCATCGATCACGACGATGATCTGGTTTTCCTGGTCGGGAAAAGCCTTGTTGTAGGCGATCTCATCTTGGCGCCAGGGCACCGACGCGTCGATGAAATCGTCCGTGTTCGTATTGATTTCGAGGTTGCGCACCGCGTACCATCCGCAAAGCACGGTCAGCAGGGTGGCGACGACGAGGACGAGATAGCTGCGGCGGGCGCAGGTCATGACAACGGCGACGACGCTGCGCGTGATCGGCCCATGGGAGACAGGCTCCTCGGGCGCAGCTGTCGGCGCGCCGGCTGGCTTGCGATCGGCGGCTTTGGCGTCGACTGGCTCGTAGGAGGTCGTCATACCTTGGGAGCACCGTTCCGCTTGATCAATGACCGCCGCCGCCGGCAGGCCGAAGCAGCGCGATCCGTGTCGCCCCGATCACGTCGGCCCTGATCACGTTGGCCCTCATCATGTGGCCTCGATGCGGCAGGTCGCCGAGATGGTCGCGACGAACCGGCCCGCAGCCTTGTATTTTGTCGTTGTCAATGTCATCCCTGCCCTAGCGCGGCAAGCGAAAAGAGCGCGGGGGCGGCAGCGTGCCGCCGGGTTGCGGTCTAAGACGGCGCGTCGCACGGACGTGCGGTCCGGCCGCCCGACGGGGCACGATACGGGTCGGAACGGTACGGCGATTTGGCGACGACGGCTCGATGATGGCGGCGCGGTGCCGCCGCGAAATAGTTGGGGACATCGATCTTGGGTATTCCGCTTCTCCAGATGGCGACGGTCGGGTCCTACGTCGCGCGCAAGGAACTGTCGGGCAACAAGCGCTACCCGCTGGTGCTGATGCTGGAGCCGCTGTTCCGCTGCAATCTCGCCTGCGCCGGCTGCGGCAAGATCGACTACCCCGACAAGATCCTCAACGAGCGTCTGCCGCTCGCCGACTGCCTGCACGCCATGGACGAATGCGGTGCGCCGGTGGTGGTCGTCGCCGGCGGCGAGCCGCTGCTCCACAAGGAACTGCCGCAGATCGTGGAAGGCGCCATCGCCCGCCGGAAGTGGGTGACGGTGTGCACCAATGCGCTGCTGCTGGAGCGGCACCTGCCGAAGTACAAACCGAACAAGTACTTCAACTGGTCGATCCACCTCGATGGCGACAAGGCCATGCACGACAAGTCCGTGTGCCAACGCGGCGTCTACGACAAGGCGCTGTCCGCGCTGAAGAAGGCAAAGGAGTTGGGCTTCCGGGTCACCATCAACTGCACCCTGTTCAACGACGCCGAGCCGGAGAACGTCGCCCGCTTCCTTGACGAGGCGAAGACCTGGGACATCGAGGGCATCACCGTGTCGCCCGGCTACGCCTACGAGCGCGCGCCCGACCAGCAGCACTTCCTCAACCGCTCGAAGACGAAGGAGCTGTTCCGCTCCATCCTGTCCAAGGGCAGGAACGGCAAGGCTTGGCCGTTCTACCAGTCCATCCTGTTCATGGACTTCCTCGCCGGCAACCAGCAGTACCATTGCACGCCCTGGGGCAACCCGACCCGCACCGTGTTCGGCTGGCAGAAGCCCTGCTACCTCCTCGGCGAAGGCTACGCCCGGACCTTCAAGGAGCTGATGGAGGACACGAACTGGGACAATTACGGCACCGGCAACTACGAGAAGTGCGCCGACTGCATGGTCCATTCCGGGTTCGAGGCCTCCGCCGTCACCGATAGCTTCCGCAAGCCGTGGAAGCTGCTCAAGGTGGCAGCGCGCGGCATCCGCACCACCGGTCCGATGGCGCCCGAGATTTCACTCGCCAACCAGCGCCCGGCGGAGTTCGTGTTCTCACGTCACGTTCAAAAGCGGCTCACCGAGATCGAGGAACGCGAAGCCGGGTCCAAGGTGCTGACGGCAGCGGAATAGCGCTGCGAAGGCGGCACGCGCATCGAGGCCTGTGCGGATCAGGCCGGGCAACTGACCCGGCCGCCGCGCGAGCGAGCGTAAAACGGCGGGCAGGTCGACCGTGCCGTCCGCCCGCATTCCCACCCCCGCCGCGTGGGGCAGCGCACGCTCCGCCGCGTCGGTGACGACGCGCACCGCCGCCCAGGGCAATCTCGCCTCGGAGGCCGCCCGCGCGGTGACGTGCGTTTCCATGTCCACCGTGTCGGCGCCGGTCAGCGCGTGCAGCGCGGCCTTCCCGGCGACGTCGACGAGGGGCGCGTCGACCCCCGCCATCGTCGCGACCGGCGCGCCGAGACGGCGGGCGAGCATGGCGGCCCAGCCGGGATCGGCGGCGAGGCGCGCGCCGGACGGCAGCACCACCGCGTCGGCGACGCGCACGTCCCCGGCACGCAGGCCAAGGGCGAGGCCGCCGGCGATGCCGAAGCTCAGAGCCCCCCGGCAGCCCCCGGCGACGGCCTCACGGAGGTCGGCAGCGAGCCGCGCCTGATCGCCGCCCCCAGCAAGCACCCGCGCGTGGGGGCTGCGCGCGATGTCGGCCTCCGCCTTGAGCCCGCACACCACGACAAGCACCGCCGCTCCCACCGCGGCGCGCCGGCCGCTACATGCCGACCAGCACCCTGCGGTGGTTGCTTTGCCGGAGGTTGCGGTAACGTGCCATCGCCCAAAGCGGGAAGAACTTGGGATAACCGTGGTAGCGGAGGTAGAACACCTTGGGGAAGCCGGTCGCGGTGAAGCGCGGCTCGTCCCAGAAGCCGTCGGCGCCCTGCGTGCGGGTGAGATAGCGGATGCCGCGCTCCACCGCGGGATCGTCGATCTCGCCCACCGCCATCAGCGCGATCAGCGCCCACGCCGTTTGCGACGCGGTGCTTCCGGCCTGCTGGTAGCTCTTGTACTCGCGGTCGTAGGTTTCGGCGCCCTCGCCCCAGCCGCCGTCGGGGTTCTGGTTGATGCGCAGAAAAGCGACCGCCTTCTGCACCGCCGGGCTTGCACGGTCGACGCCGGCGACGTTGAAGGCGCAAAGCACCGACCACGTCCCGTAGATGTAGTTCATGCCCCAGCGGCCGAACCAGCTGCCATCCGGCTCCTGCGTCTCGACGAGGTAGTCGACGGCGTGCTTCATGGTCGGGCAGGACGCCTGCGTTTCGCCGAGTTGCGCCAGCATGGAGATGCAGCGTGCGGTGACGTCCGCCGTTGGCGGATCGAGCAGCGCGCCGTGGTCGGCGAAGGGGATGTTGTTGAGGTACTCGTGGTCGTTGTCGGCGTCGAAGGCGCCCCACGCGCCGTTGATGCTTTGCAGGCCCTCGACCCATTCGCGCGCGCGCTCGATGGCATGGGCGTAGCGCGCGGGGATCGCCGACCGCGCATGGCTTTGTGCGCGTTGCATCGCCATCACCACCACGGCGGTGTCGTCGAGGTCGGGGAAATAGGCGTTGTTGTACTGGAACGCCCAGCCGCCCGGCCGCACGTTCGGGCGCTGCGAAGCCCAGTCGCCCTTGACCTCCAGTTCTTGGCGCGGGGTCAGCCAGTCGAGGCAGGCCTGCACGGCGGCGGCGTTGCGGTCGTGGTCGGCCTCCATCAGCGCGTGGGCGGCAAGCGAAGTGTCCCACACCGGCGAGGCGCAGGGCTGGAGATAGGCGTACTCCTCGTGTTCGACGACGAGGTTGTCGATGGCGGCGATCGCCTGCTTCAGCCGCGGATCGTTGTCGTTGGCGCCGAGCACCATGTACATCATGGCGGAGTACGCCATGGCGGGGTAGATGGCGCCGAGGCCGTCGATCCCGTTGAGGCGCTCCGTCGTATAGGCCTCCGCCTTGGCGATTGCCCGACGCCGCGTTTCGGCGGGGAAGAACGGCTCGCTCACGCGAAGCAGCTTGTCGACGCTGTTGAACACGACGGTCCAAACGGCGGACTGCCCCATACCGCCGGGCCAGCGCCGCACCTTGTCGGGCGGCACGGTGAACAGCTCGGGGATGTGCACCTCGCGCGGGTTCTTGGCGACGGGCTTGACGGCGTTCACCACCATCATCGGCGCGAGAACGGTGCGCGCCCAGTAGCTGATCTTGTCCAGGTGGAACGGGAACCAGCGCGGCAGGTGCATGATCTCGACCGGCATCACCGGCACCGCCGACCACGGCACCTCGCCGAACAAGGCGAGCAGCGCGCGGGTGAACACGTTGGAGTGCGCCGCCCCGCCGTGCTTGAGGATGGCTTCGCGCGCCCGCACCATGTGCGGCTCGTCCGGCCGGTCGCCGATCATCTTGAGGGCGAAATAGGCCTTGACGCTGGACGACATGTTGAAGCCGCCATCCTCGAACAGCGGCCAGCCGCCACGCGCCTTCTGCCGCTCGCGCAGGTAGCGCGCGAACTTCAGTTCGAGCTTGCGGTCGAGCGCCTCGCCGCGGAACGCCTTGAAGAGGATGTACTCGCAGGGGATGGACACGTCCGCTTCGAGTTCGAAAACGAAATGCCCGTCCGCCTTCTGCGTGTGCAACAGGGCGTCGTTCGCGCGGTCGATGGCGCGCTGAAGCTCGTCGTGGACGACCGGCGACGGCGCGTCCTCGACGGCGGGCGTTTCCTCGCGTCGTGCAGTCAACAACACTCGTTCGTCCTCACGGATGGTGTCCGGGAAAAGCCACGAAAAGCTCGCAGATTTTTGCGACACACACCTACAAAAAAATACCTGCGCCATGCCAAAAGCGCAGGGGCGGGCCGGCCAGCGTCCCGCGGCACCGGTCCGGAGCGGGCATGGACGCTAGATAGGGTCGGATGCGCGCGGACGGGAGCGACCGAACGGCAACGCAGCCCCGCGCGGCGACCGGCTCAAGCGAGCAACGCCGCCGCAACATCCCCCGAACGGATCGATCCCTCGATGGTGGCGGGCAGGCCGGTCGCCGTCCAATCGCCCGCCAGCACGAGGTTGGACAGCGCGGTGCGCGGACCGGGACGGCGCGCGTCCTCCGCCGGCGTGGCGGCAAAGGTCGCGCGCTTCTCGCGGATGATCTGCCACGGCGGCAGCGCGGCGGCAATGCCCGTGGCGCGGCGCACGTCCGACCACAGGGTCTGCACCAGCTCGTCGCGCGGGATGTCGAGCAGCCTGTCGGCCCCGCTGATCGTGATCGACACCCGGTCCTTGAAGGCGAAGATCCACTCCACCGTGGCGTTGACGAGGCCGGTGATCGGCGGCAGCGCCGCCGGCGGCACCATCTTGAAATGCGCGTTGACGATGGAGCGGAAGCTTTTGGGGCCTTGCAGCCCCGGCACCAGCGCCGCCGCCGCGGGGGCGGGCACGGCAAGCACGATGCGGTCGTCCGGGCCGAGCGCGACGGTGCCGCCCGCGAAGTGCAACGCGGCGACGCGGCCGTCCGCCGCGTCGAGGCCGCGCAGGGCGTCGTCGAGGCGCACGGCGACGCCCTGCCCCGCGAGGTAGCGCAGCGCCGGGTCGACGAAGGCCGCCGCCAGCCCATCGGCGGCGATCAGGGGCTGGCAGGCGGTGCCGCCCTTGGCGAGCGTTTCCCGGACGATCGCTCCGGCGAGGCGGGCAGAGCTTTCCGGCGGATCGGTGTTGAGGGCGGCGAGCAGCAGGGGCTGCCACAGCCGCTGGTAGAGCAGTCCGTCGCAGCACATCGTCGCGCCGATCGTGGCGTCCTTGCCGGCGCGCAAAAGCTTGACGAGGGTGAGATAGTCGCGGGCGCGGGTGCCCGGCACGCGGCGGCGCGGCGAGAAAATCCACCACGGCAGGCGGCCGGCGTTGGGCCGCACGGTCCAGCGCTCGCCACTGGCGAGATCGACGAAGGGGAAGGCGGCCTCGCGCGGGACGGCGAGGTCGCCGCCGACCTTGCGCAGGAACGCGCGCGCCGATGCGTTGCCCGACAGCAGCAGGTGGTTGCCGTTGTCGATGGTCATGTCCAGCGTGGCGTCGTGGTAGGAGCGGCAGCGCCCACCGGCGAGGCGGGCGCCCTCGTGCAGCACCACCGCGCGCCGCGCGCCGGCGAGCGCGACCGCCGCCGCGAGGCCGGCCATGCCGGCGCCCACCACGTGCACGGTGCCGCGCACGCGCTCCGCCGTCCCCCGCCCCGACATCAAATCAGGCCGTGGCGCAGCAAAGAGAGGACGAAACGCGCCTTGGACACGCGCACCCGGCGCCGTGGCGGGGCGAAGCCCTGCGCCGCCGTCTTGGCGAGGATCTCGTGATAAGCCTCGTACATGATGCGCGGCGCCCTGACGGTGGCGCGAGGGCAGCGCATCATGATCGCGTGGGCCTCAGCGAAGTGTTTCCGGGCTCGGGCGACCACGGGCGCGCAGGCCGCAGGCAGGCGCGGATCATCCGCGGCGCCGCGCGGCGCGCGGTTGGTGATGCCGGCGCCCTCCAGCGCCTCGCGCGGCAGGTACAGCCGACCAATGGCGGCGTCCTCGTCGATGTCGCGGAGGATGTTGGTGAGTTGCAGCGCCCGTCCCAGGTGGTGGGCGAGCGCGGGGCCTTCCGCCTCCGGCGTGCCGAAGATGCGCACGGACAAGCGGCCGACCGCACTGGCGACGCGGTCGCAGTACAGGTCGAGCGTCGCCCAGTCGGGCGCACGGATGTCCTGCGCGACGTCCATGTCCATGCCGTCGATCACGGCGTGGAAATCGTCGCGGTGGAGCGCGAAGGCGCGGACCGCCGTCGCCAGTTCGGCGAGGCCGGGACGCGGCGCCGCGCCAGCGTAGATGACGTCGATGTCGGCGCGCCAACGCTCCAGCGCCGCGTGGCGCGCCGGGCGCGGCCCGCCCTCGTCGGCGACGTCGTCGACGAGGCGGCAGAACGAGTACACCTCGTACATGGCCCGGCGCTGCGCCTCGGGAAGGATGCGCATGGCGAGGTAGAACGAGCTTTTGCGCGCCCGCCCAGCGCTTTGCGCCGGCTCGGCCAAGATCGCCAGCGCGTCGCTCATGCCCGCTCCGCGTTGGCGCGCTCGATGCCGGGGCGACGCGGGTGGCGCGGCGGGCGGGGCGCGACGAGGCTGGCGCCGGCAGCGAGGAGGGCCTGCCACAGCGCGCCGGGCTTCGACAGGTGGACGCGCGCGCTCAACGGGTCGCGGCGCAGCAGCCGGTCGTTCAGCGTCGCGGCAAGCCGGCCGATGACCGCCGTTTCCAGGCGCAGCCGGCGGTCCTCGACGAGCGGCGACAACCGCCCCTGCGCGACGAGGTCCGCGTTGCGCGAGGCGAGATCGCACAAGCAGGCGCGCAGCGGCGGCGCCGCCGCCGCCTCGCCCAGCATGGTCACGGCGGCCCCGTGCCGGTCGAGCATGTCGAGCGGGACGTACACGCGGTCGATCTCGCGGAAGTCCTTTCCGCAGTCCTGGATGTGGTTGATGATCTGCAGCGCGGCGCACAGCGCGTCGTTGGCCGGCCAGGTGTCCTCAGCCTCGCCGTGCACGTCGAGGACGAAGCGCCCGACGGGGGCGGCCGAGTAGCGGCAATAGTGCAGAAGCTCGGCCCAGTCGGCGTAGCGCCCCTTGGTGGCGTCCATGCGGAAGGCGACGAGCAGGTCCTGGGCGTGGCGCGGCGTGACGCCCGTCGCCGCCAGCGCGGCGCGCAACGGCAGCGCGACGGCGACCGCGTCGTCGTGCCCGAGCAGCGTGTCCTCGAACAGGTCGAGGCGCCGGATCTTCTCGTCGGCGCCGAGCGTCGCGCTGTCGGCGAGGTCGTCGGCAGCGCGGGCGAAGCGGTAGAAGGCGAGGATGGTGGCGCGGTGGCGCGGCGCGATGAGCCGCGAGGCCACGGGGAAGTTCTCGCCCGTTTCGGTCTTGCTCGCGGCGACGTCCACCCTCGACATTCCGTTCCTTGGCGCTGGCGCGGCCGTCCTGGCGCGCGGCTGGCCGCGCCATGTGGCGTGGGCGGCGACGCAGCCTCGATACAGGAGGCGGGGCCGCAACGCAAAGCGCCGGCGCGATTTGTGGCCGCAGCACCACGCGCGTTAACCAAATCCTTTCGTTTGATTGGCAAACGATTAACCCAAACGTTTCAATGGCGCGGAGCCTTGTTTACGACGGAATTGCCTCGGCTTGATGCAAGCTGGGGTGCTTCGAGCCTCGAGGGTGGTGCTTATCCGATGGATGTTCTGGGCACGGACGGCCGTGCGCGACGACGGCTCGCCTTGGCGCTTCCCTTCGCGCGCCGCCCCTCGGGATGTTGCTCCCTGCGGCGTAGCTTCTTGGGGCTGGGCTTGGCCCTGACGACGGCGCTGGCCTGCGCGACGGCAGGTGCCGCCCCCGCGGCGGCCGAAACCATCAGCGCCCGCTATTCCATCAGCCTGCTTGGCCTGCGCATCGGCGACCTGTACGCCAACGGCACCCTGCAGCCGCAAAACTACCGCATGGACGTCAACGCGCACCTGTCCGGGCTCGCGGCGATGGTGTCGAGCATTCGCATGGCGCTGGTGTCGACGGGCGTGGTCAACAAGCGCGGCGGGCTGGCCCCTTCATCCTACGCCACCTCGTCGGCCGGCTCCAACGAAACGCGCACGCTGCGCATGGCGCTGAATGCCGGCAACGTCCGCGCCGTGGAGATCACGCCGACGCCGGACTACCGCGGCGAGCGCGTGCCGGTGACGGAGGCCAACAAGCGCAACGTTCTCGATCCGACAAGCGCGCTGATCATGCCCGTGCCGGCGGGCGCGCCGCTCGTCGGTCCGGCCGCCTGCGCGCGCACCCTGCCGGTGTACGACGGCTACGCCCGCTTCGACATCGCGCTGTCCTATGTCGGCGAGCGGGAGGTGACGGTGTCGGGCTACAACGGCCCGGTCACCGTCTGCGCCGCCCGCTACCGCCCGATCTCCGGACACCTCGCCAATTCGCGCTCCATCGCCTTCATGGCGCAGAACGACGGGATCGAGGTGTGGCTGGCGCCCGTCGAGCCGGCCCACGTGGTGGTGCCGCTGCGCGTGTCCATGCCGACCATGACCGGCCAGCTCGACATCGAGGCCGTGGATTTCCGGCTCGGCGAGGCTGCGCAAACCACGCACTGATCCCATATCGCATCGATGCAGTTCGCGATCCGGCCGCTCGTCCTCCGCCTGGCCCTGCGCGACCTGCGCGGCGGCTTGAACGGCTTCGTCATCTTCCTCGCCTGCATCGCGCTCGGCGTCGCCGCCATCACCGGCGTCGGCTCCGTGTCGCATGCGCTCTCCGACGGCCTCGCCGGCCAGGGCCGGGTGATCCTCGGCGGCGACGTGTCCTTCGACCTCGTGCAGCGCGAGGCGAGCGCGCCCGAGCTGGCCTTTTTCCGCGCGCACGGCGCCCTCGACGGCGTCAGCACACTGCGCGCCATGGCGCGCGACGACGGCGGCCCGGCCGGGCAGATGTCGACGGCCCTCGTCGAACTCAAGGCCGTCGGTGCCGGCTACCCCGCGGGGGGCCGCCTGGTGCTCGACCCGGCGCTTCCCCTCGACCGCGCTCTGGCACCCGTCGACGGCACCTACGGCGTGGCGGCGGACGCCGCGCTCGGCGCCCGCCTCGGCCTAAAGGTCGGTGACAGCTTCCGCATCGGGCAGGCGCGCTACCAGCTCCGCACTACGCTGGTGGGGGAACCGGACCGGCTCGCCGCCGGCATCGACATCGGGCCGCGCGTGCTCGTCTCGGACGAGGGGCTCGCCGCGTCCGGGCTCGTGCAGCCGGGCTCGCTGGTTCGCCGACTGTACCGGGTGTCGCTGCCCGACGCGGCGCAGGGGCAGCCGGCCACGCCCGCCGCCGTCCACGCGCTGGTCGCCGACGCCGCGGCGGCGTTCCCCCAGGCCGGCTGGGAGGTCCGCACGCGCGAGAACGTCTCACCGCAGTTTTCCCGCGACCTCGACCGCTTCACCCAGTTCCTGACGCTCGTCGGGCTCACCGCGCTGATCGTCGGAGGGGCCGGCGTCGCCAACGCCATCCGTGCCTTCGTCGCGCGCAAGCGCCCGGTGATCGCCACGATGAAGTCGCTCGGCGCGACGGGGGGCGCCGTGTTCACCCTCATGCTCATCGAGGTCATGCTGATCGCCGCGCTCGGCATCGCGATCGGCCTCGCGGTGGGCATCGCCATGCCCTTCGTCGTCGCTTGGGCGTTCGGTGCGGTGCTGCCCTTCCCGCTCGCGCCTTCGGTGTACCCGGCGCAGGTCGGCACCGGCCTGCTTTACGGCTTCTGGACGGCGCTGGCCTTTTCCCTCGCCCCGCTCGGGCGCGCCCACGACACGCCCGTTTCCGCCCTGTTCCGCGAGCGTGTCGAACCGGGCCGGCGGGGCATGCGCCCACGCTACCTCGTCTTCACCGCGCTCGCCGGTCTCGGCCTCGTCGGCACGGTGGTGCTGTTGTCGCATCAGCGCAGCCTCGCGATCTACTACATGGCCGCCACCGCCGCCGGCTTCGCCGTGCTGCGCCTCGTCGCGTCCCTGCTGATGTTCGCCGCGCGCCGGGCGCCGCACACCCATCGCTTCAGCCTGCGCCTCGCGGTGGCCAACATCCACCGCCCCGGCGCGCTGACGCCGACGGTGGTGCTTTCCCTCGGTCTCGGCCTGGCGCTGCTGGTGTCGCTCACCCTCATCGACGGCAACATCCGCGCGCAGCTGCGCCAAGCCGCGCCGGGGCAGACGCCCTCCTTCTACTTCCTCGACGTGCAGAGCGCCGAGGTGCCGGCCTTCCGTCGCTTCCTGCAAGGCCGCAGCGGCGACGGCACGCTGGAGTTCGTGCCGATGATGCGCGGACGCATCGCGCGGGTGAACGGCACCCCGGCCGACAAGGTCGACCCGGCGGAGAAGGCGGCCTGGGTGCTCCACGGCGACCGCGGCATCACCTTCGCCGACGCGCTGCCGCCGGGCTCCAAGCTGGTGCGCGGACAGTGGTGGGCGTCGAACTATGATGGCCCGCCACTGGTCTCGCTCGAAGCCGACATCGCCGACGGGCTCGGCCTCAAGCTCGGCGACACGCTTGCCGTCAACGTGTTCGGCCGCGAGATCACCGCCACCGTCGCCAACACCCGCAAGGTCGACTGGCGCAAGTTCGGCATCAACTTCGTGCTGGTGTTCTCACCCGACACCTTTGCCGGGGCTCCCTACAGCGACCTCGCCACCGTGACCTTCCCCGCCGGGGCCGGTACGAACGGGCGTGAACTGGCGCTGCTGCGCGAGGTGGCACAAACCTATCCGAGCATCACCACCGTCCGCGTGAGGGACGCGCTGGACGCGGTGGCCGGCGTGGTGGGGCAGCTCGCGACCGCGATCCGCGGCGCGGCGAGCGTGGCGCTCGTTTCCTCCGTGCTGGTGCTCGCCGGCGCGCTCGCCGCCGGGCAGGACGCGCGGCTCTACGACGCCGTGGTGCTGAAGACGCTTGGCGCCACCCGCGGA
Source organism: uncultured Beijerinckiaceae bacterium (assembly GCA_964243435.1). Lineage (GTDB taxonomy): Bacteria > Pseudomonadota > Alphaproteobacteria > Rhizobiales > Beijerinckiaceae > RH-AL1. The sequence continues at coordinate 7,298 of CAXTFM010000045.1, read as the reverse complement.
CGCCTGCTCGCCGCATATCTTCTCGAGTACGGGCTTCTCGGCGCCGCCACCGCCGTGTTCGGCGTCCTCGCCGGCAGCGCCGCAGCCTATGGCGTGGTGGCCAAGGTGATGTCGCTCGACTTCGTCTTCCTGTGGCCCCAGGCACTCGCCGCCGCGCTCGGCGCCCTGGCGGTCACGGTGACACTCGGCCTCCTCGGCACGTGGCGCATCCTCGGTCGCAAGCCCGCTTCCTACCTTCGCAACCTTTGACGATCCTGCCCGGGCGACGCTGCGCCGGAAGGAGCGGCGTCATTACGGGAGTTTAAGGTTGGCCACCCCCGCCCGCGCCTTGTGTCCGATGCGGCTTCGATCCATATTCTCCTTTGCGACGGTCGGCTTGTCGACCGCGGCGAGGTTCTCGCACCTCCGCTTCACCAGAGGGTTTCATGTCCGACTACGATCGCAACGCCGCACGCTGGGGGCAGTCATCCTCTCAGGCTCGTGGGGCAAGCGTCGATCAGGGGCTCCGCGCCTTCATGCTCGGCGTTTACAACAACATGCTGATCGGCTTGGTCATCACGGGCATCACCGCCTACGTGGTCAACCGGCTCGCCGTCGCCAGCAGCCCCGACCAGGCGGTCGCCAATCTGCGCGGACTGATGCTGACGCCGTTCGGCCAGGCCATCTACTTCAGCCCGGTCCGCTACGTGATCATGTTCGCGCCGCTGGCCTTCGTGTTCTTCCTGTCCTTCTCCGTCCAGCGCATCGCCGCGTCAACGGCGCGGTCGATGTTCTTCGCGTTCTCGGCCGTGATGGGCCTCTCGATCTCGTCCATCCTGCTGGTCTACACGCAGACGTCGATCTACCAAGCCTTCTTCATCACCGCCGCTTCCTTCGGCGCGCTCAGCCTTTATGGCTACACCACCAAGCGCGACCTCGGGCCGATGGGCGCATTCCTGATGATGGGCGTGGTCGGCATCCTGCTCGTCAGCCTCGTCAACGTGTTCTTCATGCACAGCGCCGGCCTGAGCTTCGGCCTGTCGGCCTTGATCGTCCTCGTGTTCGCCGGCCTCACCGCCTACGATACGCAGAACATCCGTCAGACCTACTATCAGGTCGCCGGCAATGGCGAGATGGCGGCGAAGTCTTCGGTGATCGGTGCCCTTCAGCTCTACCTCGACTTCATCAACATCTTCCTGGCCATCCTTCGGCTGACTGGTTCGACCCGGGACTAAGCGTCCTACTCGACACGGACGATCGTTATGACAAGCAAGAAGCCCCGGCGGTCATGCCGGGGCTTCTTCATTCGCGAACATCGGATGTCGGAGTTCTCGGCCTGTGCGGTCAGGTCGTGACGAGCTTCAAACGGCTGCGATCGAGCACGGCCAGCACGCGCTTGAGGTCGGCGCCGCGTTTCAGCACCAGTCCCGTCGTCGTGACGACGCTGAACGCACCCTGCTTGTTGGCGAGCTTGGGGTCCTTGACGACGCGGTAGAGCGGGTACTCCGCCGCTCGACGGAAGATGGAGAACACCGCCCGCTCCGGGGTGAAGTCGATGGCATAGTCGCGCCATTCGCCCTCGGCGACCTTGCGACCGTACAGGTTGAGGATGTCGCGCAGTTCGCCACGGTCGAACGTGACCTGATGCGGCGCGGGTGCCTTCGGCCGCAGCGCCCAGACCTCGCCCGTTTTTACCTCGCCCGTCTTGACCTCGCCCTTGGTCTCGACCGTCGTCTCCTCCGTCACCTTGTCGCGTCCTCCTTGCATCGCGGCGGACCTGCCGCCCTTGCCCCTCTGCGCCGGGTCAGAGTGCGCCCGCAGCCCCTGTCCCGCAAGGGGCAGGGTGGGCGTGACGCCGCCCGTGCGGGCGCCCCCCCTCCTTGCGGACCCGGCGCCGCCCTTCCGCGCCCGCCCTGGACGATCCAGTCACCGTGGGGTGATGCGGGCATCGCACCCGACAACGCCGGCTTTCCGGCCGGCCGCCTTGAAATGGCGGGTTCGCCGGGCGATATGACCGGCGTTTTCACCGCGACCGGCCGCTGTCGTCCTGGCGACCGCCGCACCGCGTGCTTCGGGAGCTGTTCACGATGACGACTGGCGACACCGCCAATGCGCCTACCGGGTCCGCGCCGGACGCTGCCGGAACGCCGGACGGCGCTCCGCAGCTGCAAGGGGGCACCACCCACGCCTTCCAGGCGGACGTGTCGCGCCTGCTCCACCTCATGGTGCATTCGGTTTATTCAGAGCGCGACATCTTCCTGCGCGAGCTGATCTCGAATGCCGCCGATGCCTGCGAGAAGCTGCGCTACGAGGCCATCGCCGAGCCGGCGCTGGTGGGCGACGGCGAACCCTTCGCCATTACGCTCGCGCTCGACAAGGAGGCGAGGACGCTGTCCGTCACCGACAACGGCGTCGGCATGGGCGAGGGCGACCTCACCGGCGCGCTCGGCACCATCGCCTCGTCGGGCACGCGTGCCTTCCTCGACCGGCTCGGCGCCACGGGCGGTGCGGAGAAGCCGCAAACGTCGAGCGACCTCATCGGGCAGTTCGGCATCGGCTTCTATTCCGCCTTCATGGTCGCCGACAGCGTGGTGGTCGACACCCGCCGCGCCGGCACCGACGTCGCCCACCGCTGGACCTCGGATGGCAAGGGCGCCTACGCCATCGCGCCGCTGCCACTCGACGCGGCGCCGGCGCGCGGCACCCGGGTCGTGCTCCACCTCGGCACGGAGGCGGAGTCCTACCTCGAACCCTACGCGGTGGAGCGCATCGTGCGCGAGCATTCCGGCGCCATCGCGGTGCCGATCCAGCTCGTCGAGAAGCCCGGTGAGGAGCCACGTAGTCTCAGCGAGGGCACGGCGCTGTGGACGCGGCCGAAGGGCGCGGTCACGCCCGAGGAGTACAAGGAGTTTTACCAGGGCCTCGGCCAGTTCGACGAGCCGGCGCTGACGGTGCATTGGCGGGCGGAGGGTCGCCACGAGTACACGGCGCTGGCCTTCGTGCCGACCACCAGGCCGTTCGACCTGTTCGACCCCGCGCGCAAGGGCAAGGCCAAGCTCTACGTGCGCCGCGTGCTGATCTCGTCGGATGCCGAGATCCTGCCGAACTGGCTGCGCTTCGTCCGCTTGGTCGTCGACTCCGCCGACCTGCCGCTCAACGTGTCGCGCGAGCTGATCCAGGAAAGCGCGGTGTTCGCCGCCATCAAGAAGGGCGTGGCGAACCGCGTCGTCCAGGACCTGGTCAAGCTCGCCGACACCGACAAGGACGGCTTCGACAAGGTGTGGGACACCTTCGGCGGCGTCATCAAGGAGGGACTCTACGAGGACCCGGAGCGGCGCGACACCATCTACAAGCTCGCCCGCTTCGCGTCCTCGACGCACCCCGACGGCAAGCGCTCCCTTGCGGACTACGTCGCCGGGCTCAAGCAGAACCAGACGGCGATCTATTACGTGCTCGGCGAGGACGTGAAGCGCCTTCAGGCCAGCCCGCAGCTCGAAGGTTTTCGCGCCCGCGGCGTGGAGGTGCTGCTGCTGCCGGACCCCATCGACGCCTTCTGGGTCGGCACGGCGGCGGGCTTCGACGGCAAGCCGTTCAAGTCGATCTCGCAGGGCGCGGCCGACATCAAGGACATCGCGGTCGAGGACGGCAAGGCGCCACCTGCCGCCGAGGCGACGCCGCAGCAGGCGACGCTTTACGCCCTGATGAAGCAGACGCTGGGCGACGCGGTGGAGGACGTGCGCGCTTCCGAGCGGCTGTCGGAAAGCCCGGCCTGTCTGGTGGCGCAGGAGCGCGGCCTCGACCTCAGGCTGGAGCGCATGCTGGCCGAGCACGGCCAGCTCGGCGGCAAGGCGACGAAGCCGGTGCTGGAGGTCAACCCGTCCCACCCCCTCATCGCCGCGCTCGGCGGCCACGTGGAGGCGCAGGACAAGGCGGCGTTCGACGACATCGTCTGGCTGCTCCTCGACGAGGCGCGGCTGATGGAAGGCGAGAAGCCGGCCGACGCGCCGAACTTCTCGGCGCGCCTCACGCGCATCCTCACGCGGGCGGCGCAAACATCCGCCGCCCAGAACGGGGCGCCGCCTGCCCCTTGAGTTCGCGCCGGACCTTGCGGTCGAGGCGGCGCGGCGCCGGCTCGCCGCCCTGCTCCGCACGGAGGGTGGCGACACTGCCGACCTCGACGCGCGCGTCCTCGTCTGCGCCGCCTGCGGCCTCGACCACGTCGCGCTGATCCGCGCGCCCACCCGGCCCATAGGCGCCGGCGCTGATACGCTTGCCGCTTACGCCGCCCGCCGGCTCGCCGGCGAGCCGGTCGCGCGCATCCTCGGGCACCGCGAGTTCTGGGGCCTGCATCTCGCGGTCGATGCGGCGGTCCTCGACCCGCGGCAGGACACGGAGACGCTGGTCGGTGCGATCCTTGCCGCGCTGCCGGACCGCGGCGCGCCGCTGCGCCTCCTCGATCTCGGCACCGGCTCGGGCGCGATCCTGCTCGCGCTTTTGAGCGAACTGCCGGCCGCGCACGGCATCGGGGTGGACCGCTCACATGCCGCCTGCCGCAACGCTGCCCGCAACGCCGCCGCGCTCGGCCTTGCCGGGCGGGCGGGCATCGTGTGCGGCTGCTGGGGCGAAGGCCTCGTCGCGACCTTCGACGTGGTCGCGTCGAACCCGCCCTACATTGCGACGGGGGTCATTCCCGCCTTGGCGCGGGAGGTGCGCGACCACGATCCCACGATCGCGCTCGACGGCGGCGACGATGGCCTACGATGCTATCGTCGCATCGTTCCGCAGGTGGCGGCGATGCTGGCACCGGGCGGCCTCGCCGCCTTCGAATGCGGGTTCGACCAGGGCGATGCGGTCGCGCTCATGATGCGCGCGGCCGGGCTGGAAGGCGTCGCGCTGCACAGCGATCTGGCGGGGCACGGTCGCGTGGTTCTCGGCTGGCGAGCGAGGTAGCCGGATCGCAAGCGCCCCCACCCGGCGCCCGGGCGGCCCGCGCTTGGACGGCTTCGGCACGGAAAAGTCTTGGCGCGGAAGAAGAAAGCGCGTAAAGAATGTGCGAGGTAAGGTCTTCGTCGTCCTTGGGTTTCAAGTGAAACGCCGTGGTTGACGTCAAGATCGACTCGCAGTAACCGCAACGGGGCGGGTCGCGGGTGAACCGACGCTCATCGTTGGATCCAGGGAGCGCTGCGAGGCGCGGGGCTGCTTCCGGCAAGTTTCGGAAAAGGGCGGCTTCGCATGTTCAGCCGAACAGCGTGCTTCCAGCGCCTGTCCTCGGCCGAAGATCGCTGCCGCATATGTTCAGCACCCCTTTTCGCGGTCGAGCACCGGCGGACTTCCGAGCGATGACAGGGTAAGGATCATCGATGAGACCTGGTCAAAACAAGCGAATGCGCGGCCGCAACAGCAACACCAATAACCGCAAGGGACCCAACCCGCTTACGCGCTCCTACGAGTCGAACGGGCCGGATGTGAAGATCAGGGGCACGGCCCATCACGTCGGCGAGAAGTACCTGCAGCTCGCCCGCGACGCGCAATCATCCGGCGATCCCGTGATGGCGGAAAGTTATCTCCAGCACGCCGAACATTATTTCCGCCTCATCGCAACCGCACAGCAGGCGCAGCAGCAGGCGCAACTCGGCTACCAGCGGCAGCCCGGCGACCAGTTCGACATCGACGAAGGCGACGACGACGACGATTTCGCCAGCCTGCCCGACAGGTTCGCATCGCCGAGCGAGCGCGTCGCGGTGGTACCTCCACCCCCGCCGGCACCGGAGCGTCAGCCCTACCAGCCCGGCGGCGGTGAGCGCTACAACGGACAGCAGCAAGGCGACCGTCAGAACGGCGACCGGCCGTACGATCGAAATGATCGCAGCTACGACAACCGCCAGAACCGGGGCGGCTACAACGACCGCAACGGGCAGGATCGCGGCTACGGCGACCGCAACGGATTGGGCGCTCCCTACCGGAACGACGCCGAGCGTGGCGGGCAGGAGCGCCAGGGACATGAGCGTCCCAGCCAGGAGCGTCCCAACCAGGAGCGCCAAGGGCAGGAACGTCCCGGCCAAGAACGCCAGGGGCAGGAACGCCACGCGCGCGACGATCGCCAGCCACGCGACTTTGACAATCGCGGGTTCCGCCGTGATCGCCAGCAGCGCGACAACGGTGCGCGCGACAACGGTTATTCCCGCGACAATGCCCAGCCACGCGACAATGTCCAACCGCGCGAGGCCCAACCGCGCGAGGCCCAGCCGCGCGAGGCCCAGCCGCGCGAGCTGCCCGCAGCGCGCAGCCAGCCGCTAGCGGAGGAGCAGCCTGGCCTGCCCGCTTTCATCACGGCGCCGGCGCGCGTGCCACAGGACGTTCTCGAGGCTCCGCCGGAGGCGCCCGTGACGGTGTCGCCCGACACTGCCGAGGAGCCGGGCTTCCACATGCGCCCGCGCCGCCGTCGCCGGTCGAAGGCTGACCTGGCCGGGTCCGATCTGGCCGCATCGGGACCGACCGATGCCGGCGAGGCTGCCGCCGGCGCGGCGGCCGACACGCCCGTGGAGGACTGACGGCCGGCTCCATCTCCGTCCAGCGACGCGGGCTGTCCTTTTCGCGTCCGCTCTTTTCCTTCCGCCCATCTCTTCCCAAATCTGCGTCGGACCGCCTTGAAGGGGTCGACGTCATGGCGCGCACCGTCGCTTCGGGGCAGTGCGTGGGCAGGAGGATAAATTGAACATCGAGAAATACACCGAGCGCGCGCGCGGCTTCATTCAAAGCGCGCAAACCCTCGCGATGCGCGAGAATCACCAGCAGTTCACGCCCGAGCACCTGTTGAAGGTGCTGCTCGATGATCCCGAGGGGCTCGTTGCAGGGCTCATCGACAAGGCGGGCGGACGTTCGCGCGACGCATTGCAGCAAACGGAACTGGCCCTGGGCAAGCTGTCCAAAGTGCAGGGCCCGGGCGCGGGCAACGTGTATCTCGCCCCCGCCACCGCGCGGCTCCTCGATCAGTCCGAGCAGATCGCCTCGAAGGCAGGCGACAGCTACGTCACGGTTGAGCGGCTGCTGCTCGCCCTCGCGATGGACAAGGGCACGGAAGCCGGGCGCATCCTGGCGGATGCCGGCGTCAGCGCGCAAACGCTGAACGCGGCGATCGAGGACTTGCGCAAGGGCCGCACCGCCGACAACGCCTCCGCCGAGAACGGCTACGACGCGCTGAAGAAGTACGCGCGCGACCTCACCGAGGCTGCGCGCAAGGGCAAGCTCGATCCGGTGATCGGGCGCGACGAGGAAATCCGCCGCACCGTGCAGGTTCTGTCGCGGCGCACCAAGAACAA
>CAXTFM010000044.1:0-25058 GCA_964243435.1 uncultured Beijerinckiaceae bacterium | reverse complement strand
TCGGCCTGATGAAGGCGGTGGACAAGTTCGAGTACCGCCGCGGCTACAAGTTCTCGACCTATGCCACGTGGTGGATCCGGCAGGCCATCACCCGAAGCATCGCCGATCAGGCAAGAACCATCCGCATTCCCGTGCACATGATCGAGACGATCAACAAGATCGTGCGCACCTCGCGGCAGATGTTGCACGAGATCGGTCGCGAGCCGACGCCGGAGGAGTTGGCGGAAAAGCTCGCCATGCCGCTCGAAAAGGTGCGCAAGGTCCTCAAGATCGCCAAGGAGCCGATCTCGCTCGAAACGCCGATCGGCGACGAGGAGGATTCGCATCTCGGCGATTTCATCGAGGACAAGAACGCGATTTTGCCGATCGATGCGGCGATCCAGTCTAACTTGCGCGAAACCACGACGCGGGTGCTGGCCTCGCTGACACCGCGCGAGGAGCGCGTGTTGCGCATGCGCTTCGGCATCGGCATGAACACCGACCACACGCTGGAAGAGGTCGGCCAGCAGTTCTCGGTGACGCGCGAGCGCATTCGTCAGATCGAGGCCAAGGCGCTGCGCAAGCTCAAGCACCCTTCGCGTTCGCGCAAGCTGCGGAGCTTTCTCGACAACTGACGCATCGAGCACTCCGGCGGCTCACTCCTTCGAGATGTAGCGGCCGGGGTGATGGTCGAGATTGTTGGCCGTCCAGCCGCGAAGGTGCGGCGAGACGAGGTTCGGTGCGTCATAGGTCATCAGCGGCAGGTAGGGTAGGGCGTCGAGGAGGCGCGCTTCCGCCTGATGCAGGAGTGTGCGCCGGCGCCCGGCATCCGTCTCCCGTTCCGCCGCATGCATCAGCGCATCGAAGCCGGCGTCGGCGTAATGCGCTGTGTTGAGGCTTTGGTTGTCGCTTTCGGCGAGGAACAGGTAGTTCTGTGCGTCGGGAAAGTCGGCGAACCAGCCGGAACGCGCCACTTGGTATGGCCGGCCCGCGGCGAGGTAGCCGAAGAAGCTTGCCGCGTCCTGTACGACGAAGTCGCTCTCGATGCCGAGCGGGCGCCACATGTCGGCCACCGCCACGGCCGTCGCCTTGTGGTTCTCCGACTGGTCGAATCGGATCGTGAGGTGCAGCGGGTGCGCGGGGCCGTAGCCGGCCTGCGTCATCAGTGCCCGCGCCGCGTCCTCGCGGTCGAACTGGCTCATTGCCGTCCAGGCTACCGTCGTCGGTGCGCCGTAGCTCGCGATGCCCGGCGGCACGAAGGAATAGGCCGGCTGCGTGGTTGCACCCCAAATGGCGCCGGCGAGGAACTCGCGGTCGACGGCAAGCGCCAGCGCCCGGCGCACACGGGGGTCGTCGACCGGGCGCGTGCGCACGTCGAGCGCGTAATAATAGGTGCCGAGGCTCGGCGTCAGCTTGAACGCGCCGGCGAGATGCTGCCGGATGAAGGCGATCTGGTCGTTGGGCACCTCGTTGTAGCTGTCGATCTCGCCGGCCATGAAGCGGCGCAGGCCGGCTGCGCGGTCGGCGATGGGCACGATGACCTCGCCCGCGAGCGCCACCGTGGCGGCATCGTGGAAATACGGGTTCTTCTCCAGCACCAAGCGGTCGTTGGGGACGTAGCGGCGCAGTGCGAAAGCGCCGTTGCCGACGAGGTGGCCGGCGCGCGAGAACTTCTCGCCCCATCGTTCGACCGAGGCGCGGTGGAGCGGCATCGCCGTCATATGGGTGAGCTGGTCGAGAAAGGTGCTGGAGGGATGCTCCAGCGTGATCTCCAGCGCCGCTTGACCGAGGGCGCGGATGCCGAGCGCGTCGGGCGGCAGGCGCCCGGTGTTGACGTCGCGGGCGTTCTTCACCGTGTACAGGATGTTGGCGTAGCCGGCACCCGTGCGAGGGTCCATCAGCCGGCGGAACGCGAACACGAAATCGTCGGCGGTGACGGGCTCGCCGTTCGACCAGCGCGCGTCCGGGCGCAGCGCAAAGGTGTAGACGAGGCCGTCCGCGCTGATGCTCCAGCGCGCCGCGACGCCGGGCGCGAGGTCGCCGTGGCCGTCGTACACGGTCAGTCCTTCGTAGAGTTCGTCGAGGATGTGCTGCTCGACGGAGGTCGAGGTCTTGTGCGGGTCGAGCGAGCCGGGGTCGGCGGTTTCGCCGCGCACCCACACATCGCCCGCATGCGCCGGACCTGCCGATGCGCCGGCCGTGGCCACTGCGGCGAGGAAGGCGACCCCTCGCGCGACCCAACCCTTCGCCTCGCGCGCAACTTTGGTGCCCATGTGCCTCCGATCGGGTCGAAGCGCTTCCTTACGACCCAAGTCCGGGAACGGCAAAGCGCGGCTGTGAACCTGCGCGGCGGCCGCGTCGCTCGCGTCCCGGCCCGACGCTTCCGCCGGACGAGGGAACGCGCTAGGTCTTCCTCCTCGCATGGATGGGACAGGTGGCTTCGACACCGCAACGCCAAGCTTCTGAGCGGTTGGTGACGGCCGACGCGCTCGAGGGCGATGCCGACGCCTCGCTGCGTCCGCTGTCGCTCGCCGACTTCACCGGCCAGGCCGCCGCGCGCAAGAACCTCAAGATCTTCATCGAGGCGGCGAAGGCGCGCCGCGAGGCGCTCGACCACGTGCTCTTCGTCGGGCCGCCGGGCCTGGGCAAGACCACGCTGGCGCAGATCGTCGCGCGCGAACTCGGCGTCAACTTCCGCTCCACCTCCGGCCCGGTGATCGCCAAGGCCGGCGATCTTGCGGCACAGCTCACCGCGCTGGAAGAGCGCGACGTGCTTTTCATCGACGAGATCCATCGCCTCAACCCGGCGGTGGAGGAAATCCTGTACCCCGCGATGGAGGACTTCCAGCTCGACCTGATGATCGGCGAGGGGCCGGGCGCGCGCTCGGTCAAGATCGACCTCGCCAAGTTCACCCTGGTCGGCGCCACCACCCGCGCCGGCCTGCTGTCGACGCCGCTGCGCGACCGCTTCGGCATCCCGGTGCGCCTGCAGTTCTACACGGTCGAGGAGCTGGAGCTGATCGTGCGCCGCGGCGCGCGCGTGCTCGGCATCGGCATGAACGCGGAAGGCGCCAACGAGATCGCGCGCCGGGCGCGGGGCACGCCGCGTATCGCCGGTCGCCTGCTGCGCCGGGTGCGCGACTTCGCGATCGTCGACGGCGAGGCGGAGATCGGCCGCGCCCTCGCCGACCGCTCGCTCGGCCTGCTCGACGTCGACTCGATCGGCCTCGACATCATGGACAGGCGCTACCTCGATACGGTTGCCGTATCCTTCGGCGGCGGCCCCGTCGGCATTGAAACCATTGCCGCCGCACTCAGCGAACCGCGCGACGCCATCGAGGACATCATCGAGCCTTTCCTGATCCAGCAGGGTTTCCTCCAGCGTACGCCGCGCGGCCGGCTGCTGACGCCGCACGCCTTCGCTCACCTCGGATTGAAGGCGCCGGCGCGCGACCCCGCGCAGTTCGGACTCTTCGTGGAAGGCGACGACGAGCTGTGACGGCGGCCTCTTGATCATGTGGCGCGCCGACGTCTTCACCCTGTTCCCCGCCATGTTCCCGGGGCCGCTCGGCCAGTCGCTTGCCGGCACCGCGCGCGAAAGGGGAGTGTGGGCGCTCGCCGCCCACGACATACGCGACCACGGCCTCGGTCGCCACCGCGCGGTCGACGATACGCCGGCGGGCGGCGGCGCCGGCATGGTGCTGCGCGCCGACGTGCTCGCCGCGAGCCTCGACGCCCGGCTCGCGGAGGGCGATTCGCGTCCGCGCCTGCTCATGTCGCCGCGCGGCCGGCCGCTGACCCAGGCGCGCGTGCGCAGCCTCGGCGCGGGTCCGGGCGTCGTCCTCGTGTGCGGGCGCTTCGAGGGCGTCGACGAGCGGGTCATCGCCGCACGCCGGCTGGAGGAGGTTTCGGTCGGCGACTACGTGCTGTCCGGCGGCGAGATCGCCGCACTGGCCGTGCTCGACGCCTGCGTGCGCCTCCTGCCCGGCATCATGGGCCACGATGCCTCCGGCGTGGACGAAAGCTTCGAGAACGGCCTGCTCGAATACCCGCACTACACCAAGCCGCGCGACTTCGAGGGACGGTCGATCCCCGACGTGCTGCTGTCGGGCGACCACGGCCGCATCGCCCGCTGGCGCCACGAGGAGGCGCGCCGGCTCACCGCCCTGCGCCGGCCCGACCTCCTCGCCGGGGAGCCGGGCTGATGGCGTGGTCGCCGCAGCAGGACGCCGCGCTGCGCGCCGTGTCCGCCTGGATCAGGGCCGGGGAGCCCCAGGTGTTCCGCCTGTTCGGCTTCGCCGGTACGGGCAAGACGACGCTCGCCAAGCAGCTCGCCGCCGACATCGACGGCGAGGTGTGCTTCGCCGCATTCACGGGCAAAGCCGCTTTGGTTTTGCGCGGCAAGGGCTGCGCGGACGCGCGCACCATTCATTCCATGATCTACCGGCTGCGCGAGTCGGACACGGACGAGCCGACCTTCGTGCTCAACGATACCAGCGCCGCGGCGAAGGCCGACCTCATCGTCATCGACGAGTGCTCCATGGTGGACGAGGAGCTCGGCCGGGACCTCCTGTCCTTCGGCAAGCAGGTCCTGGTGCTCGGCGACCCGGCGCAGCTCCCGCCCGTGAAGGGCGGCGGCTTCTTCACCGAGGCCGCGCCCGACGTGATGCTGACCGAGGTGCATCGCCAGGCGGCCGACAACCCGATCATCCGCATGAGCATGATCGCGCGCGACGGTGGGCGCCTCGCCCTCGGCGACTACGGCGACAGCCGGGTGGTGCGCCGCGCCGCGATCGACGCCGACCTCGTGCGCGCGGCCGACCAGGTGCTCGTCGGGACCAACAGGTCGCGGCGCGGCTACAATGCCCGGTTGCGGGCGCTGGCGGGTCACGCCGACCCCTTGCCCCAACCGGGCGAGAAGCTCGTCTGCCTGCGCAACGACAAGAGCAAGGGCCTGCTGAACGGCGGCATCTGGGTGGTGAAGACGCAGGCGGCGACGCGTGCGGGCAAGCTGCGCTACGGCGTGGTGCCCGACGACGACCCCGGGCGCAAGCCGACCCGCATCGCCGTGCGCCCGGAGTACTTCACCGAGGGCGAGGAGGGCGTGCCGCAGGCCTTCCGCCGCGGCTCCGACGCCTTCGACTACGGTTACGTGCTCACCGTCCACAAGGCGCAGGGCTCGCAGTGGGACGACGTGGTGCTCTTCGACGAAAGCTGGGCCTTCCGCGAGCATCGCGACCGCTGGCTTTACACCGGCATCACCCGCGCCGCCGAGCGCCTCACCGTGGTGGTTTGAGCGTGACGGCGACCGTCCACCTCGTCCGCGTCTTCGCCGATGGCCCCGGCGGCGGCAATCCCGCGCCGATCGTGGTCGATGCCGCCGGCATGTCGGACGTCGCGATGCAGGGCGTCGCCGCCGCCCATGGGCACGAGAGCGGCTTCGTGCTGCCGGTCCCGCCCGGCTCGGCCTGCGACTACGCGTTCCGCTTCTTCGTGCCCAACCACGAGATGGAGATGTGCGGCCATGCCACCATCGCCGCCGTTTGGTTGCTCGACCGCCTCGGCCGCCTGCCGTGCGACCGCGTCGCCATCCATACGCAGAGCGGCTCCGTCGACGCTCGCGTGCTTCGTGGCAGCGGCACCGTCGAGATTTCGCAGCCGGCCGGGTACGTCGAGACCGTCTCCCCGGTGGATCGCGACGACGTGCTGTCCGTGCTCGGCATCACCGACGCCGACCTCGCGGCCTACCCCGTGCAGAACGCCGCGACCAGTCGAGTAAAGACGCTGGTTCCGATCAAGCAGGGTGCCACGCTCGATGCGCTGCGGCCCGACCTCGCCCGCATGGAGGCGGTGTGCGAACGGATCGGCTCGACGGGGCTCTACCCCTACGCGCCGAGCGGGCCGGACCGCTTCGACGCCCGGCAGTTCCCGCGCTCGTCGGGCTACCCGGAGGATGCCGCGACCGGCATCGCCGCCGCGGCGCTGGCCTTCGGGCTGCTCCGCCTTGGCCTCGCCACGGCGGACGGCCCAGGCATCCAAGTCCGGCAGGGGCGCGCGATGGGTCGCCCATCGCTCATCGCCGTGCGCTTCCGGGCGGAGGGCGGCTGCTGGATCGGCGGCCCCGCCGTTCTCGACGAGGACGGCGCCCACGGGTGCTAGGGATGCGTGCTAGGGGTGGGTGCTCAAGGGATGGCTGTTGACGATGGGTACTGACGCCCGCGCGCTGATGGTGCAGGGCACGGGGTCGGACGTCGGCAAGTCGCTGGTCGTCGCCGGGCTGTGCCGCGCCTTCACGCGGCAGGGCCTGCGCGTGCGGCCGTTCAAACCGCAGAACATGTCAAACAACGCGGCGGTCACCGCCGACGGCGGCGAGATCGGCCGCGCGCAATGGCTGCAGGCCCGCGCCTGCGGCGTCGCACCCAGCGTCCACATGAACCCGGTGCTGCTCAAGCCGCAAAGCGGCACCGGCGCGCAGGTCGTCGTCCAGGGCAAGGTCGCCGGGCAGGCCGAGGCGCGCGCCTACCAGGCCTGGAAGCCGAAGCTGATGCCCGCCGTGCTCGACAGCTTCGCCCGCCTCAGGGGGGAGTGCGATCTTGTCCTCGTCGAGGGCGCCGGCAGCGCGTCCGAGATCAACCTGCGCGCCCGCGACATCGCCAACATGGGCTTCGCGCGCGCCGCCGGCGTGCCGGTGGTGCTGCTCGGCGACATCGACCGCGGCGGCGTGATCGCGCAGATCGTCGGGACCAGGGTCGTGCTCGACCCCGACGACGCGGCGATGGTGGCCGGTTTCGTGGTCAACCGTTTCCGCGGCGACCCGACCCTGTTCGCCGACGGCATGCGCCTCATCGCCGAGCGCACCGGCTGGCCGGCGCTGGGGCTGGTGCCGCATTGCGACGCCGCGGCGCTGCTGCCCGCCGAGGACGCGCTGGCGCTGCGCGGGTGGCGCGCCAACGAGGCGGGAGCGCTGACGATCGCCGTGCCGGTGCTGCCCGGCATCTCGAACTTCGACGACCTCGACCCGCTGCGCCACGAGCCTGCCGCGCGCGTCGTGCTCGTGCGCGCGGGCGAGACCCTGCCGGCCGAGGCACGCCTCGTGATCCTGCCGGGGTCGAAGACCACGATCGCCGATCTCGCCGCCTTCCGCCGCGAGGGCTGGGACGTCGACCTCGCCGCCCACCTCCGTCGCGGCGGGCATGTCGTCGGGCTATGCGGCGGCTACCAGATGCTCGGCCGCAGCGTGGACGATCCCCTCGGCATCGAAGGGCCGCCGGGGTGCGTCGACGGGCTCGGCTACCTGCCCGTCGACACGGTGCTCACCGGCGACAAGCGGCTGTCGCCCGTCAACGGCGAGGCGGCCGGTGCACCCTTCTCCGGCTACGAGATGCACATGGGTGAGACGGCGCTTCGCGCCGGCGCCACCCCCTTCGCCCACTTCGCCGACGGCCGCGCGGACGGGGCGGTGTCGGCGGACGGGCGCGTCGCCGGCTGCTACGTCCATGGACTCTACACCGACGACCGCCAGCGTGCGGCGCTGCTCGCCCGCTTCGACGCGGCGAGCAGCGGGTGCAGCTACGAGGAGGGCCAGGAGGCGGCGCTCGACGCCGTCGCCGACCACATGGCGCGCTTCATCGACCTCGACCGGCTGCTCGCCATCGCGCGCTGAGTCAGCGTGCGGGTGGAAACGGAGGGCGCTCAAGCCCGTACGCGCCGCCGACCTTGGGAACGCGGCGCTGCCGAAGGATGGAGTCGACGTGGAACAGCACGCATGCGCAAAGCTGCGCGCATTCCGCGTCGGTGAGGGGCTCCGTCACGCCTTTTCTCGCGAGCCGCTGGATCGTCGGCGCGGTGAGTTCGAGGGGCAGCACGTTCGGTTCATCCATGGCGCACTCGCGAGATCGAGACCAAGCGAGGCGTAGCGCGGGACGGCGTTGAAACCGTGGCGCCCGCCGTCAACGCAGCGCCGCGATCACTGCCGCGAGCGCCACGACGGCTACGTTGAGCACGCAGGCGATGCGATACAGGTGCAACGCGCGGCGGATCGCGCCGGCGTCGGCCTGCGCCGTGGCGTCGCCCATGGTGGCGTCCGCGACGCTGCGCCCGCCATAGGAGCGTGGACCACCGAGCCTGATGCCGAGCGCGCCGGCCATCGCCGCCTCCGGCCACCCGGCATTGGGTGAGGGGTGCCCGCGCGCGTCGCGCCGCATGATGCGCCATGCCTGACCAGCCGAGGCGCCCGGCATCAGCGCCGCCGCACCCACCAGCAGCAGCGCAGCCCCACGCGCCGCCGGCCAGTTCACGAGATCGTCGAGCCGCGCCGACGCCCAGCCGAAGGCCTCGTGGCGCGGGGTGCGGTGGCCGATCATGCTGTCGGCCGTGTTAATCGCCTTGTACAGCGCGCCACCGGGCAGGCCGCCGAGCGCCAACCAGACGGCCGGCGCGACGATCCCGTCGGCGAAGTTCTCCGCCAGGCTCTCGATCGCGGCGCACGCCACGCCGGCGCTGTCGAGCGCGGCCGTATCACGCCCGACGATCATTGCAACCGCGCGTCGCCCCGCCTCGATACCGTCGCCCTCCAGGGCCTCGGCGACGGTGAGGACGTGCGCGTCCAGGCTGCGCTGGGCAAGGCACGACGAGGCGAGCACGCCGAGGAGCAGGAGGGCGGCGACGGACGGCAGCAACAAACTTGCCCCGATGGCAACGACAGCGGCGGCGCCACCCACGACGACGAGCAGCACGATGAGCACCGCGACACCGGCCGCGCGTCGGCGTCTCGGCGCACCGGCGTTGACGCGGCCGTCCGCGACGGCGAGGGCGGCGCCGACCCAGGTCACGGGGTGGCCGATCTGGCGGAACAGGGCGTCGGGGTAGCCGACCGCCGCCTCGATCAGCAGGGCGACGGCGCAGACCGCGAGGGGGGAGGGCAGGCGGCCTACGTCGGCTCCGCCGTGACGTGCTCCGACTTGACGCGGTCCGACTCGGCGCGGTCCATCAGCGTGGTGAAGCGCTTGAACAAGTAGTGGCTGTCCTTCGGGCCGGGCGAGGCTTCGGGATGGTGCTGCACGGAGAAGGCCGGGCGATCGGTCAACTCCAGCCCGCAGTTCGAGCCGTCGAAAAGGCTCTTGTGCGTTTCCCGCGCGTTGCCGGGCAGTGTGCTCCGGTCGACGGCGAAGCCATGGTTCATCGAGACGATCTCGACCTTGTTGGTCATGTAATCCATCACCGGATGATTGGCGCCGTGGTGGCCCTGGCGCATCTTCTCCGTGCGCGCACCCACCGCCAGCGCCAGGAGTTGGTGGCCGAGGCAAATGCCGAAGGTCGGCACCCGCCGCTCCAGCAGGTCGCGGATCACCGGCACGGCATATTCGCCGGTGGCGGCGGGGTCACCCGGGCCGTTGGCAAGGAACACCCCGTCCGGACGCAGCGCCATGATGTCGTCGGCGTTCGCGGTGGACGGTACCACCGTCACCGCGCAGCCGGCCTCGGCGAGCAGGCGGAGGATGTTGCGCTTGATGCCGTAATCGATGGCGACGACCCTATAGCGCGGCGCGCCCTGGCGGCCGTAGCCGTTCTCCGCGGTCCACACCGTCTCGTTCCAATCGAAGCGCTGCGTGGCCGCAACCTTGGGCACGAGGTCGAGGCCGACGAGGCCGGACCAGCCGGCCGCCTTGCGCTTCAGGTCGGCGTGGTCGAAGGCACCGTCGGGGTGGTGGGCGATGATCGCGTTCGGCACGCCATGGTCGCGCATCAGGGCGGTGAGCGCGCGCGTGTCGATGCCGGACACGCCGATGATGCCGCGCCGCTTCAGCCAGGCGTCGAAATGCAGTGTAGCGCGATGGTTGGACGGCCCGGTCACCGGCGCCAGCACCACCAGCCCGACCGCGTTGTTGGCGGAGGAGGCGACCACCGACTCGACGTCCTCCTCGTTGGCGCCGACGTTGCCGATGTGGGGAAAGGTGAAGGTGACGATCTGCCCGTTGTATGACGGATCGGTCAGGATCTCCTGATAGCCGGTCATGGCGGTGTTGAAGCAAAGCTCGCCGATGGCCTCGCCGGCGACACCGAAACCCTCGCCCTCCAGCACCGTGCCGTCGGCCAGCACCAGCACGGCGGTGGCCACACGCGGTGCCCAATTTGCGACGCCGTTCGCGCAAGCCTCGTCCATTGTTCCGCTCATCGCGCCCCGGCACCGTTCGATCCGCGCGGCCTTATAGCGAACTTCGCGTGGGGAATGCCACCGCTGCGCCCTTGCCGCGTTGCACCGTCGTGAATGATGATCGCCTCGAACGCCGACGGACGCTTTTGCGGTGGCTTTGCGCGGCCACCTTCATCCCTTTCGGCGTGTTCCACGTGCGCTCGCCCGGCTCTTTCCTCGCGATCATGCCACCGGCGATCCCGTACCCACGCGCGGTGGTAATCGCGACGGGGGTCGCCGAGATTTTTGGCGGGGTCGGCCTGCTCGTGCCGGCGACGCGCAAGGCGGCGGCGATCGGCTTGGCGCTGTACGCGGTCGGCGTTTTTCCCGCCAACGTGTACCACGCCTTCGCGCACAAGCATGTGCCGCCGATCCCCGACGGCTGGTGGTACCATGGGCCACGTCTTGCGGCGCAGCCGCTCTTCGTGTGGTGGGCGCTGTTCGCCGGCGGCGTGCTGCATCGCCGCCGCTGAGTCCGGTATCGCCGGCTTGGTATGCGCGCGTCGTTCACCATCTAGTAACCATGCGTCCAGTCATGCCCGTGTTGCTCGTTTCCCTCGCCTTCGCGTCCGCGGCGCAAGCCGGCCAGACGTTGATCCCGTCGCCGTACCCCAATGCGGCGCCCGGCGCGCTCCCGCTCGACCCGGAGCCGCAGGGACTTGGCGGCCCGCAGCGGCTGGCAAGGGACCCGTATCCACAGACGCTCGGTGATTTCGCGCAGGGCAATCCGCCGATCACGCGGGTCCATCGGCACCAGCATCTCGTGCCGTCGATCAACCAGCGCAAATACCGTGTCGATCAGATTCCGCAATATTACAGGTAGGCGCGTCGCGTCGGCCGTGGTCGCGGCGGCATTCGTCACCGTGTCGCCCGTGTTCGCCGCCGGCGGCGGGGCTGGCGCCGGGGGTGCGGGATCGCAGCGTGCGATCAACAGCGGCCTGCCGCCAGGCGAGCAGGGTCCACCCGGCGCACCCAACAACCGCAAGCCGCTGGCAGGGTCTCCTGGCGCGATCAAGGAATCGCCGCGGTCCGAAGCGTCGAAGCCGCGCTGAACGGCGCGTCAATGCACGGTCGGTGTCAGGTCACGCCAGCCGTTCTGCCCCGCGACCTTGTCGATCATGCGTTCCCTGACGGCGTCGAGTGCGGCAAGGCTTTCCACTGCTTCGCGCAGCGACGAGCTGCTGGCGCCGAGCCACACGGTGCCGCCGATCGCCGCCGCAACGGCGGCAAACACCACCGTCGGCGTGCGCAGCGCCCCGACGATCGTCAAGGCCAGCACCAGCACCGTAGCGCCGGCAAGGGCCACCGCGCGCGAGGCGGTGATCGCACGGCGGCACCCGTCGATTTCGTCCTGCAGCGCCGCGATCTGCCGGTCGATCGTTTCAAACTCGCCGGGGATCGTCACGCGTCGCGTCAGGTCGTGTCGGTCGGCCAGAGCAGACGACCCTCGAAGGAGAAGACAAGGGTGCCGTTGGCGTCATGGCCGGTGTTGGTGGTGCTGATCAGGCCCCAGCCCGGCCGGCCGGTGCCGCGCTTGCCCGTGACCCGCATGCCGTAGCGCACGGTGGATCCGGCGTGGACCGGGCGCAGCCATTTCAGGTCGGCGAAGCCGGGCGAAGGGCCGCCGACGACGGCCGGCAGGCCGGCCGCCGCGCGCGCGGCGGCCGAGCGGGTCCGCGCGGCGAGGTAGTGTTTCATCCAAAAGGCCGCCGTTTGCCAGCCGGAGGCGCACAGCCCGCCGAAGTGGGTGCGCCGTGCCGCCATCTCGTCGAGGTGGAACGGCTGGGGATCGTAGGAGGCGGCGAACTCGACGATCAACGCCGGCGTGAAGAGCTGCGTGCCGAAGCCGCTCTCGTGCCCGATCTCCACTTCGTCGTAGGGGGCACTCAGCATGAGGTCGGCCTCGGGCAAATGGTCCACCGCGCCGGACGGCCGGGCCGGGACCTGACCCGGCGGCTGCGTCGCGCCGCGCCGCAGCACCAGCGCGGTCAGCGCCCAGCTCATCACCGCGTGCCCCGCACCGTTGCGCACTTCCAGGCCGATGCCGACCAGCCCGCGGTCGGGACGCGAGGCGGAGATGCGGGTGCTCCTCACCGTGACCAGCGCGTGCAGGCTTTCGCCGGGTCGCACCGGCCGCAGCCAGCGCAATTCGTCGATGCCGGGCGCGCCCATGCTGGCGACATGGCCGATGAAGGCATCGTAGAACAGCCGCATGCCCACCGCCGCGGTATGCCAGCCCGATGCGGCGAGGCCGTCGAGCAGCGAGGCGGCGCCGGCCGCCTCGTCGAGGTGGAACGCTTGCGGATCGTACCTTCCGGCGAAGGCGAGGATGGCCTCGCGCGTCATGGCGAGCGGTCCGGCCTCGTGCGTTTCGCCGGCCGTGATCTCCTCGAAGCAGCGCATGGGCCCGCCGCGCGACGCTAGTTGGCGAAGCGGAAGTGCAGCACGTCGCCGTCGGCGACGACGTAGTCCTTGCCTTCCAGCCTGAAGCGCCCGGCCTCGCGCGCACCGGCCTCGCCGCGCCCGGCGACGTAGTCGTCATAGGCGATGGTTTCCGCGCGGATGTAGCCCTTCTCGAAGTCGGTGTGGATCACACCGGCCGCCTGTGGACCGCGGGTGCCCTGGGCGACCGTCCAGGCGCGCGCCTCCTTGGGGCCAACGGTGAAGTAGGTGATGAGCTTGAGGAGGCCGTAGCCGGCGCGGATCACCCGGTTGAGGCCGGGTTCGGCGAGACCGACGGCGTCGAGGTAGTCGGCCTGCTCGCCCTGCGGCAGCACCGCGATCTCGCTCTCGATGCGGGCGGACACCACCACGGCGACCGCGCCCTCCATCCCGGCCCTTTGCTGGACGGCGGCGGAAAAGTCGTTGCCCTTGTCGGCCGAGGCTTCCTCGACGTTGCACACGTAAAGCACCGGCTTCGACGACAGCAGCCCGAGCCCGGCGAAGGCGCGCCGCTCTTCCGGCTTCACGCCCACCGTGCGCGCCGGCTTGCCCTCGCGAAGCAGCACGAGGCAGCGCGTCATCAGGTCGAGAAGCTCCTTGGCGTCCTTGTCGCTGGTCTTGGCGCGCTTCTCCAGCGCGGGGACGCGCTTTTCCAGGCTGTCGAGGTCGGCGAGCATCAGCTCGGTCTCGATGGTTTCGATGTCGGCGAGCGGCGCGATCTGCCCCTCGACATGGGTGATGTCGTCATCCTCGAAGCAGCGCACCACGTGGGCGATCGCGTCGCACTCGCGGATGTTGGCGAGGAACTGGTTTCCGAGGCCCTCGCCCTTGGACGCGCCGCGCACCAGCCCGGCGATATCGACGAAGGTCAGGCGCGTCGGGATGATCTCCTTGGAGGCGGCAATGGCGGCCAGCGCGTCGAGGCGGGGGTCCGGCACGGCGACGTCGCCGACGTTGGGCTCGATGGTGCAGAAGGGGTAGTTCGCCGCCTGCGCCGCGGCGGTCTGGGTCAGGGCGTTGAAGAGGGTCGACTTGCCGACGTTGGGCAGGCCGACGATGCCGCATTTGAAGCCCATGGTGGTCTCGACGGGGGTGAGGACACCCCGCTCCTACCGCGCAGCCGGGCGGGCGGCAACCTTGTGGGGCGCGGCGCGAAGGCGTCAGGCTCATGGAGATGCCGAACAGTCAGGAGGAGCCGGGCTTAGATGTGCTCGGGCGCCGCTTCGGCCGCCTTGCCCTTCAACTCGTGGCGAAGGATCAGCGGCACCTGGGAGAAGGTGAAGATGAAGATCAGCACCACCGTGCCGGGGAACTTGAACAGCACCCAATGATCCCAGCTCATCGTGCGCCGCACCGCCTCGTTCAGCACGGCGAGGGCGAGGAAGAACACGCCCCAGCGCAGCGTCAGGATGCGCCAGCCCTCTTCCGTGAGCTTCATCGTCTGCTCCAGCATGATCGGCAGGAGCGGTCGGCCGAAGGCGAGGCCGATGAGCAGCGCCGCACCGAACAGGGTGTACAGGATCGTCGGCTTCATCTGGAAGAAGCTCTGGTCGTGCAGGTAGAGCGTGAGGCCGCCGAACACCAGCACCAGCACGGCGGTGGCGAGCGGCATGAGGGGTAGCCGCCGCGTCCTGGCGAAGGACACGGCGAGCGCCGCGACGGTCGCGACCATGAGCACGGCGGTGGCGGTGAACAGGCCAGCATGCTCTCCCTCGAACAGTTGCGCGGGGAACATCAAGCGCAGCGTCGGCTCGAAGATCTTCGGGCGGAAGTTCGCCAGCAGGAACAGGAACAGCGGACCCATCTCAAGGGCGAACTTCAGGCCGGGCGGCAGCGTGCGGGGTGCGACGGCGGGACTGTCCATGCGCCTCAATGGCAAACCGATGCGGCGGGGGCAAGGCGCTCGGCGGCTATCGCGCACCGGCGCCGGCGGTGTATGCCGGCCGACATACAGGGAGGCGGCGCGCATGGACGACGAGACGGGGTTTTCCGGCATGGACGTCGCCGCCGCAGCGAATGCGCTCAGGGCGGCGCTGAACCTGCCGGCGGAGCGCTTCCCGGCAGCGCGCGCCCTGTCAATGCTCGGCGACGAGCTGACGCAGTGGCGCGCCCGCGGCTTCTCCGACGAGGCTTTCGCCGCCACGGTCGCCGAGGCCACCGGCCTCACCCTGCCGCCGGGGCTGTTCACCAGGGCGTAAGCGCCGCTCAGCCTTCGACGACGATCCCCGGGGCACCTTCGCGCATGGCGCCGATGATCGCCGCCTGCATGAAGCCGGCGGCGCGGCAGCGACCCACCACGTCGTCGGCGCGGTCGGCGCGCACCGCCACCAGGAGGCCGCCGGAGGTTTGCGGATCGCACAAAAGGCCGCGCCGCCAGCCCGCCGTGCCATCGGCAAGCGCCACGGCGGCGCCGTAGCTCGCCCAATTGCGCGCAGCCGCCCCCGTGGCGACGCCCGCCTCCGCCAGCGCCCGCGCACCGGGCAGCACCGGCACCGCGCCGGCTTCCAGGGTCGCGGCGAGGCCCGCGCCGCGACACATCTCGAGGAGATGGCCGAGTAGGCCGAAGCCGCTGACGTCCGTCACCGCATGCACCGCTTCGAGGTCTGCGAGTTCAATGCCGATGCTGTTCAGCTTGGTGGTGGAGTTCACCATGGTCTGGTAGTCGGCGGGGGACAGTTCGCCCTTTTTCATCGCGGCGGAAAAGACGCCGACGCCGAGCCCCTTGGTGAGGACCAGCGCGTCGCCGGCCCGCGCCGTAGCGTTCTTCAGCACCTTGTCGGGGTGGACGAGGCCGATCGCGACGAGGCCGTAGATCGGCTCGGGCGTGTCGATCGAATGTCCGCCGAGCACCGGGATGCCGGCGTCGGCGCACACCGCCGCCCCGCCGGCGAGGATGTCCTGCACCAACTCGACCGGCATGGTCGCGACCGGCATGCCGACCAGCGCCAGGGCGAACAGCGGGCGCCCGCCCATGGCGTACACGTCGCTCAGCGCGTTGGTCGCCGCGATGCGCCCGAAGTCGTGGGGGTCGTCGACGATCGGCGTGAAGAAGTCGGTGGTGGCGACGATGGCCTGCGCGTCGTTCAACCGGTACACGGCGGCGTCATCGGACGTTTCCGTGCCCACCAGCAGGTCGGCGAAGGGAACGGAGGCCGGCATCTTCTTCAGGATGTCCTGCAGAACGGCCGGCGCGAGCTTGCAGCCGCACCCCCCGCCATGGGCCATGGCGGTCAGCCGGATCTGGTGGATGCTCATTCGCGCTCGCTCCCGACGGTCGACGCGGTTGATATAGGGCGGCATCGTCGCCCACGGGTGTCCGATGGGCGTCCGCCGGGCGGAACAGCTGGCACTGCCGGCCGCCGGCGCGAGCGGCCGGGACGCCGCATCAGCCGGCGCCGGAAACGGGCGGATAGGCGTGCACCGCGCCGGCGGGGTCGCGCACGTGCGCGCCATCGACGTCGAGGTAGCCCGGTCCGACCGGCACCTTGCCGTAGCCACCGGGAATGTCGAGCACGTAGGACGGCTGGCATAGGCCGGACAGGCGCCCGCGCAGCGCCGCCACCAGCGCCTGCCCTTCGGCGATCGTCAGGCGGAAATGGCCCGTTCCCGGTGCAAGGTCGGGATGGTGGAGGTAGTACGGCTTGACGCGCGCCTCGACGAAGCCGCGCATCAGTGCGGCGAGCACGTCGGCGTCGTCGTTGACGCCGCGCAACAGCACGCTCTGGCTGACGAGCACGGCGCCGGCATCGGCGAGGCGGGCGCAGGCGGCGCGGGCTTCCGCCGTCAGCTCGCGCGGGTGATTGGCGTGGATCGCGACGTAGAGCGTCTTGCTCGCCGCCTTCAGCGCGGCGATCACCGCCGCGTCGACCCGCCCCGGTGCCACCACCGGCAGCCGCGTGTGGACCCGCAGGATCTTCACGTGGCCGATCGCGGCGAGGCCGGCGCAGGCGGCGGCGAGGCGGCGCGGGGACACGGCCAGCGGGTCGCCGCCCGTCAGGATCACCTCCCAGATCGCCGGGCGGGCGGCGACGTAGGCCAGCGCGCCGGCGAGTGCGGCCGGCGCCAGCGCCGCCTCGCCGGCGCCCACCGTTTCCCGGCGGAAGCAGAAACGGCAGTACACGGCGCACACGTTGGCGACCTTCAACAGCACGCGGTCGGGATAGCGGTGGACGATGCCCTCGCAGGGCGCATGCGTGGCATCGCCGATCGGATCGGCGCGCTCCTCCGGCGCGATGCTGAGTTCGCGCGGGTCGGGGAGGAACTGTCGGGCAATCGCGTCGTCCGCGCGCTCGATCAGGGTCGCCACTTCCGGCGTCACCGCGACGGCGTAGCGCCGTGCCACCGCCGCCGCGGCATCGACCCGATCGGCGGCGATGAGGCCGCGCGCGGCCAGCGCGGCGGCGTCCCGCAGCGTGCTCACGCCTCCGCCACCGGCGCCCACAGCACGTCGGTGATGGCGTCGGCGCCCGTCGCCAGCATCACCAGCCGGTCGAAGCCGAGCGCGATGCCGCAGCTCTCCGGCATATGCGCCAGCGCGGCGAGGAAGTCCTCGTCGAGGGGATAGCTGTCGCCGTAGATGCGCCGGCGCTCGGCTTCGGCGTGGCCGAAGCGGCGGCGCTGCTCGACCGGGTCGGTGAGCTCGGCGAAGGCGTTGGCCAGCTCGACGCCGCAACAATACAGCTCGAAGCGCAGGGCGAAGCGTGGGTCGTCGGGGCACAACCGCGCCAGCGCCGCCTCGCTCGCGGGGTAGCGGGTCAGCACCGTCGCCCGCCCGAGGCCGAGGTGGGGCTCGACGAAGGCGCCGAGCAGCTTGCTGAACAAGTCGGACCAGTCGTCGTCCGCCGCGACGCGCAACCCGCGCCCGCGCGCTGCGGCGGCGAGGCGCGCGGTGCCGCCGGGCCTGTCGGGCAGCGCGGCGTCGAGGTCGATGCCGGCGTGGCGGCGGAAGGCGTCGACCACGGTGAGCACGTCAGGGGTCGCGAAGGGGTCGGCGACGGCCTCGCGGTGGCGCAGCACGGTGGTGCCGGCTGCCTCGGCGGCCATGCGGAGCAGGGCGGCCGCATCGGCGGCGACCTGCTCGAGCGTCCCACCCGCCCGGTACCATTCCAGCATGGTGAACTCGGGATGGTGCAGGCGCCCGCGCTCGCGGTCGCGGAACACCGGTCCCAGTGCGAACAGCCGCTCGACGCCGGCGGCGAGGAGCTTCTTGCAGGTGAACTCGGGCGAGCCGTGCAGATAGAGCCGTTGCGCGCGCCCGTCGGGCAGGTGCGCCGCCGTCGCGAAGGCGGAAACATGGGTCTCGTTGCCGGGCGACAGCTGCAGCGCCGGCGCCTCGACCTCGGTGAAACCGGCGTCGCGGAGATGGCGTCGCACCGCTTCCTTGATGCGCCCGCGCGCGGCGAGGCGGGGCGCGCGGGCGGCGAAGATGTCGCGCCGCCACCAGGGCGGCCCGCCGGGCGGGGCTGCGGGCATCGGGGTTCCGCTTGCAGGATTTCGTTGCAGGATTTCGCTTGATCGGGAACGGCCGCATGGCTAGCCAGGACGCCTAGCCCTGCGGCCCGCGACGCCGCCCGCGCCCGCGACCGTTCCGCACCACCAGGATTCCCGTGAAAGTCATCGCCAGTTCGATCCGCAAAGGCAACATCATCGAGCGCGACGACGGCCAGCTTTACGTCGTGCTGACGGCGGAAAGCTTCCATCCCGGCAAGGGCACGCCGACGACGCAGATCGACATGCGCCGCCTCAGCGACGGCGTGAAGACCACCGACCGCTACAAGACAACCGAGCAGGTCGAGCGCGCCTTCGTGGAGGACTCGAACTTCTCCTACCTGTACCAGGACGCCGACGGCTACACCTTCATGAATCAGGACACCTACGACCAAGTGATCGTCCCCGACGAGGTGCTGGGTAGCCAGTCCGTGTACCTCCAGGAGGGCATGGTGTGCGTGCTCAGCATGTTCAACGACACGCCCGTTGGCATCCATTTGCCGGCGCGGGTGACGCTGGAGATCGTCGATACCGAGCCGGCGATGAAGGGGCAAACGGCGTCGTCGTCCTACAAGCCGGCCAAGCTTTCGAACGGGGCGCGCATCATGGTGCCGCCGCACATCGCAACCGGAACGCGCGTCGTAGTACAGACCGAAGACGGATCCTACGTCGAGCGCGCCAAGGACTGATCGCAGCGTGAAATAAGTGCGGGAGATCGACAGACGCTCGGGTATGCGTCTGAATCAATGCGGTTCGCCGCAACCAGGCGCGCCGCATCTAGTTCGATCTAGCTCGCACGAAACATCTTGCGTGCGAGGAGTTGCAGCAGATCGCCGATCTCGCGCGGTACGTCGCTCGACTGCTCGTACATGCGTCCGAGCCGGCGGCCGATCATGCTCGACGACGACATGCCCGCGCGATACCCCGCCATCACCGGCGTTTCGAGTCTGTCACCCTCGACTTTGGCATCCATAGCGCAATCCTCGGTGCTCATCGGCTTGACCGTGCTTCTAAATCAAGATGCCCGCTTCGCAGATAACCTGCGGCCGGGCCGGCACTGCTTCCCAAAATCCTCCTCGGGGAGCAGTGCGAGAACAGGGAAAAGACATAATTGTTCCGTGTCCGTCTCCGGTACGGTGGACGTTCGTTAGGGTCGTGGCGCACGCGTCGCGACGAGCGCAGCCGGTGTGGCGGACCTCCTCCGATGGATTTAGCCGAGTAGGCTGATCAGGGGTGAGATCAGCGGCGCGTCGGCGGGCGGCATGGCGAGCGCGCGCAGGTCGCGTGTCCTCACCCAGCGTAGCTCCTGGCCTTCCCGCGGCTGCGCAACCCCGCTCCAGCGCCTGCACACGTAGAGCGGCATGAGCAGGTGCATGTCGGGATAGGCGTGGCTGGCGAAGGTGAGCGGCAGCAGGCAGCGCTCGCCGACCGTGATGCCGAGCTCCTCGTCCAGCTCGCGGATCAGGGCCAGCTCCGGCCGTTCGCCGGCTTCGACCTTGCCGCCGGGGAACTCCCACAAGCCGGCGAGCGCCTTACCCTCCGGCCGTTTGCCGACCAGCACGCGATTATCGGCATCGACCAGCGCGACGGCGACAACGAGAACAAGCTTCACGAGAGGCTCCGAAGGAGGCGTGGCGACCTTGGCATCCTATGACGGGACCGGGTGCGGGCGAAGCCCGGTGACAACCTTCGCGCAGCAAGGGCGCAGATGCGGCGCCGAGGCTCGGCCGGACGGCCGGCCGAAAGCCGGGGGTAGATTGCCCGCCCGGGCACACGGGACTATCCCTTGGCGTGCGACCCGGAACGGACCGAGCGGCCCACGGGGCCATGCCGATACGGTGCGGGAGATGCGCAATGCGCGAGATCGGCCATGTCATCGGCGGCAAGCGCTTCGCAGGATTGTTCGAGCGCACGTGCGACGTGTGCCAGACGGTGACCGACGGAGTCGCCGCGCAGCCGGCCTTGGCGGCGACCAACCCGCAGCGCCGCGCCCGCGCGCCGATGCGCTTCGTCGAACTCGTCAACGCCGACATGGGCGAACGCGCCGCGCTGCCCGCCCGCGAGCACGGCAAGACGACCCCCGACGTCAAAGGCGATATCCAGCGCGGCGTCGAGGCAGCGGAGTTCGCCTGCGGCGACCTCCACTCCATGAAGGGAGAATACATCGAGGACGCCGACACCGTCGATATCGGCTTCGTCGGCTCCTCCGACGCCGTGCATCACGTGTACCGCTGCATTTTCGCGACGGTAGAACGCGCGCAATGCTTCGGCGTCGCCAAGAACCACATGATCGTCATGCCCGACGCCGACGTGGACCGGTCGGTCGACGCGCTGATCGGTGCCGGCTACGGCGCCGTCTGCGAGCGCTGCATAACGATCTCCGTCGCCGTGCCGGTCGGCGAGGCCGCCGCCGAGACGTTGATGAAGAAGCGCGTGCCACGCGTCGAGGGCTTGAGGATCGGGCCCTCCGCCGACCCGTCGGCGGATGATCGACCGCTCGTCACGCGGCAGGCGCGGGACAAGGTGGGGGTCGCCGTCGGCGCGCGCGAGGGCGCGACGTTCGCCGTCGATGGGCGCGGCGTCACCATGCAGGGCTGCGAATACGGCTTCCACCTCGGCGGCCGGCTGTTCGACCACGCCACCGCCGCCATGCGCATCGACATGGCGGAAATTTTCGGCCCCGCGTTGTCCGCGATGCACGCCGACCGCCATGACGAGGCGCTGTCGCGGCTGACCAGGCACCAATACGGCCACGGCATCGCCATTCACGCGCGTGACGGCGATGCGGCGTGCGACTTTGCCGTCAAGCTCCAAGTCGGCATGGCCGGCATCAACGTGTCGGTGCCCGTGTCGCTCGTTTGCCATTTCTTTGGCGGGTGGAAGCGCTCGGTGTTCGGCGACCTCGACCAGTACGGGCCGGACTCGGTGCGCCTCTACACCAAGGTGGTCACCTCTCGCTGGCCGTCCGGTTCCAAGGACGGCGCGGCGTTCTCCATCCCCACCATTCATTAGGAGCGGGACGGATGACGCGCATCGCCTGGGTCGGCCTCGGCAACATGGGCGTGCCGATGGCCGCAAACCTCGTCGCGGCCGGCCACGCCGTGACCGGCTTCGACGTGGTGCCCGCCGCCCGCGCCGCGGCGGAAGCGAAGGGCGTCGCCCTCGCCGGGTCCGTTGCTGTCGCGGTCGCGGTCGCGGACGTGGTCGTCACCATGCTGCCCAACGGCGAGCTGGTGCGGCAGGTGTGGGGCGAGGCGGTGGCGGCGGCGCGGCCGGGCACGCTGCTGATCGACTGCTCCACGGTGGACGTCGCCAGCGCCCGCGCCGCCCACGCCCTCGCCGCGGGGCGCGGGCTCGATGCGGTGGATGCGCCGGTGTCCGGCGGCACGGAGGGCGCGGCGGCGGCGACACTCACCTTCATGGCCGGCGCCGAGCCGGGCGCCTTCGCCCGCGCCGAGCCCCTGCTCGCGCTGATGGGGCGCAAGATCGTCCATTGCGGTGGCCCCGGTAACGGGCAGGCGGCAAAGATCTGCAACAACATGATCCTCGGCATCTCCATGATCGCGGTGAGCGAGGCCTTCAACCTCGCCGACGGCGTGGGCCTGTCGCGCCAGGCGCTGTTCGACGTGGCGTCCACCGCGTCGGGCCAGTGCTTCGCGCTCACCACGCACTGCCCCGTGCCCGGCCCGGTGCCGACTTCGGCCGCGAACCGCGACTATCGACCCGGCTTCGCCGCCGACCTCATGCTGAAGGATCTCGGCTTGGCGCAGATCGTCGCCGGCGCGGAAGGGATCGATACGCCGCTCGGCGCCGCCGCGCGCGACATCTACGCCCGCTTCGTCGCGGCGGGCGGACGCGGCCGGGATTATTCGGCCGTCATCCGTTTCCTGAGGGCGTTGGACGCTTGACCGCCACTCCGATCCCTGTGGTGTCCCCGACCGCACGATCCTCCCGACGTCATGCTCAACCCGAATATGCGCCTGCAGGCGCTCGCCGCCTTCGATCGTCCCGACAGCCCGTCCGAGCCCGAGTTCGACGACATTGCCCAACTCGCGCGACGCTTGTGTAGGACAAAGATCGCGCTGATCCGCTTGGTGACGGCGGACCGGCAATGGATCAGGGCGAAGTCCGGCTTCCCGGCCTGCGAGATCGACCTTGACCGCACGGTGAGCAAGCACGCGCTCGACGTCGACGGCCTGGTCGTGATCCTCGACCTCGCCGCCGACCCGAGCACGCGCGACAACCCGCTCGTCACGGGCGCGCTGCACATCCGCTTCTACGCCGGAGCGGTCCAGCGAACGCGCGAGGGCGTAGTGCTGGAAACCCTGCGCGTCATCGACGCCACGCCGCGCCCGGTCTGACGGCGGAACGCGCCGTGCCGCAGTCCTGCTGGCCGAGATCAGCGCGTTGGTGCTCGTGGGGGATCGGGCAGTGCGCCCGCCGTCGCGCCCATGCGCTGCGGCTTCGGGCTGCGGCTGATCGCGCTCGGCATCGCTGCGCAAGGTGCAAGAAACAAGAGAGCTGGGCGACGCGCGTCCTGCACGAGACGAAAACGCCGATGACTACCGCGTGACCGCATTCCGTCCTGGTCGTCGAGGACCAGCCGCTCCTGCTCCTGCAAGCGGCCGCTGTGGTGGAGGATGCCGCCTTCGACGCCTTGGTCGCCGGCGACGCCGACCAGGCCATCGCCATCCTGACCCATCGGCTCGACATCCGCGCCGTGTTCACCGACATCGACATGCCGGGTTCGATGGACGGCCTCAAGCTCGCCGCCGCGATCCGTGATCGCTGGCCTGCGATCGAGTTCGTTGTGACGTCGGATCAGCTCCGGCCCGCCGACATCCCTACGCGCAGAGTCACCTTTTCCAAACCGTGCGATCCCGCGAAGGTCGTCGCCGCGATCAGGCGCATGGCCGCCTAGGACAGCGGGTCGACTGCTCCAACATCCGCCATGCGTCGCATGTCGCAGGGCGCCGCCGTACCGACGCAGCGGTCGCGGTCCCATAGCTCGATACCGTGGCCGTTGCGCATGGTGAGCAGCACGGCAAGCGCGTCGGCGTCGTTCGCCACGTCGATGACGTCGACATCGGCGATGCCGCCGCCCACTCCGAGGCGGTAGGCGCGGTAGCAGGGAACACTTTCGGTCATGCGTGATCCTCGCGCTCCTGCGGACGACGCAGCCGGCGGGATGCGCCAGGGTCGCCGTCCCGCTCAGGCGATACAACGCCACCGCCGCTTCTCGCGCGGACGAGGTTAATGCGGCGTTAACGCCGGCGCACCTGGCAGAAATGCCGGGCTGCGCGACGGCCGAGCGTGGCCTCGGAAACACGCCCGTTATCGTTTTACCGGGAAACGGCACGTCGGCGACGCCGGAGGCATCGGTCTTGCCATGGAGCGAGCGCGCCGCCGGTCGCGGGTCGCTGCCTCGGTTGCTGTTCCGCCCGGCTGCCCGACCGATTGGAAGGGCCTTCGGCGATCTGTACAAGGGTCCGCCGGGGCCGGAGGTCTTGCGCGCGCGACGGGATCGCGCGCGGCCAACCCTGCCGGTCGACCGGGAACCAGGAGATGATTTGATGCGCGTGTTGACCTGCCTGCTTGCAACCAGCCTCGCCGCGGGCCTCGCGCCCTGGGCGGCGGCGCCCTCACGGGCGGAGGACCTCACCGGCACCTTGAAGAAGATCAAGGACACCGGTGCGATCACCATCGGTTACCGCGAAGCGTCGGTGCCCTTTTCCTTCCTCAACAACGAGCAGAAGCCGGTCGGCTTCGCGATGGACATCTGCGCCAAGATCGTCGATGCGGTGAAGGCTGACCTCAAGCTGCCCAAGCTCGACGTGAAATACGTGCCGGTGACCTCTGCGACGCGCATCCCGCTGATCGCCAACGGTACCGTCGACCTTGAATGCGGATCGACCACCAACAACGCCGCCCGCCAGCAGCAGGTGGCCTTCACCAACACCTACTTCCTGACCGCGACGCGCTTCATTTCCAAGAAGTCGAGTCACGTCAACGCGCTCGACGACCTCAAGGGCAAGACGGTGGTGTCGACCTCGGGCACCACCAACATCAAGCAGCTGAACGACGCCAACGCGTCCGACAAGCTCAACATGCGCATCATCCCGGCCAAGGACCATTCCGAGTCCTTCCTCGACGTGGAAACCGATCGTGCGGTCGCCTTCGCGATGGACGACATCCTGCTCGCGAGCTTCAGGGCGAGCGCCAAGACGCCCGGCGACTACGTGATCTCCGACTTCACCCTGTCGAAGCCCGAGCCCTACGGCATCATGCTGCGCCGCGACGACCCGGCCTTCAAGGCGCTTGCCGACAGGACCACCGCCGCCCTTTACAAGAGCCCCGAGGGCCAGGCGCTCTACGACAAGTGGTTCACCAAGCCGATCAACAAGGCCGGGCTGAACCTCGACTTCCCCATGCCGGCCTCGCTCAAGAAGGCCTTCGCCACCCCGAGCGATTCACCCGACCCGGCCGCTTACTGATGCGGCTCGTGCCCGGCCGCCGCAACGGCCGGGCACCTAGCGACTGCCAAGCCCGGGAACGTCCGACCCGGGAACGTCCGAGGAAGCGTGGATGAACTACCACTGGAACTGGTCGATCTTCTTCCAGCCCTCGCCCGAGGGGGACGGCACCTATCTCGGCACGCTTCTGGTGGGGCTCGGCTGGACCGTCGCGACCGCCCTCGGCGCCTGGGTGGTCGCCTTCGTCCTCGGATCGCTCGTCGGCATCGCCCGCACCCTGCCGTCGAGGACGGCGGAGCGACTTGGCAACGCCTACATCGAGCTCTTCCGCAACATTCCGCTGCTCGTCCAGCTTTTCATCTGGTTCTACGTCGTTCCCGAGCTGCTGCCGCGCGGCGTGGGCATCTGGATCAAGCAGCTCGACCAGGGGCCGTTCTACACCGCCGTCATCGGCATCGGCCTTTACATGTCCTCGCGCGTGGCGA